>JANOIR010000127.1:0-18558 GCA_031407765.1 Vicinamibacteraceae bacterium | reverse complement strand
CCGGGCGCGCCGACTGCGCACGCGCCGCTTCGACGTGTTCGAGGTTGGAGAAGATGGTGAGCCCGGTGCCGAAGGCGGCGCTCCCGCCGGGCGCGCCGTCGGGCAAGCCACGGCGCGGATACGTGATGGTGACCCCTGGATACTGCGCGGACAGCTCACCCACGACGCGCGCGACGTCGGCGAGGTGGACGGTATCGTGAAGCACGATCGTCCGCGGCCTCAGGGCCAGCGCACGCGCCCAGTCGCCGCGAACGACCGCCTCGGTGTGGCCGCCGTCGATGAACACCAGGTCGGCCTGGTACCCCGCGGCGATCAGCGCGTCGAGCACCGCGTGCGACTCGCCGAGCCGGTAGTCGACGAGACCGGCGATCCCAGGGACCAGGCGCTCGACCGTCGCGCGGTTCCGCGTCAGGCCGTCGCCGAATGTCGCGCGCCCAAGCGGCAGGTCGATCGTGACGATCCGCGGCCCGGCGTCGGCGGGACGCTCGGCCGCAGTATCCGCCAGCGCGGCGGCCATCATCAGCGTGCCGATGCCGGTGCTCGTCCCGATCTCGACGATCGATCGCGGTGCGACCAGGCGCACCAGCGCACTAAGGAACAGGTACTCCTCGGGCGTGCAGGCATTGCCCTGGCCGAAATCGAGCGACGCGATCTGCGAGGCGTCGAGCATGGGATCCGGGGACGCCGGGGGTCAACGCGACGGCGGCAACGTGGCGCGGATCATCGTGTGCCAGCCGGCCCGGCGCTCGAACCAGCGGAACAGCCCAGGCGGCATCCAGCGGAAATACCACACCCGCTGGTATTCGTACTTCACGTACTTCTCGATCACGTAGGGAAAGATGTGGTCCTTCCCGAGTGACGTGACCGTGAAGTCCTTCAGCAGGCCGAGGCGCAGGTCGTTGAAGGAATAGGTGAAGGTCACGGGACAGCCGGTCTGCGCCTCCGAGTGCGTCGCGATCAGCTGCGGCGCCCTCCAGAAGGCGCCCTTGCCGTAGCTGACGACAATCCAGAACGTCTTCCAGCACCACTTGCTGTAAAGCATCAGACGCAGCTCGCTGTCAGGCCCCATGTAGTGATTGCGGATGTGCGCGATCACCTGCTCCGGCCGCGGCGTATGGTGGATCACGCC
Source organism: Vicinamibacteraceae bacterium (assembly GCA_031407765.1). GTDB lineage: Bacteria > Acidobacteriota > Vicinamibacteria > Vicinamibacterales > Vicinamibacteraceae > JBDSLU01. The sequence goes on along the minus strand of JANOIR010000127.1, from coordinate 17,429 downwards.
GAACGAGTAGACGAGGTCGAAGGGCTGCGGCGGCACGATCTCCGCGAGGCGCTCGGCATCACCCTGGTGGAACGTCGCCGTCAGCCCCATCACCTCGAACCGCTTCTTGCACAAGGCAAGGCTCTCCGATGACAGCTCGAGGATCGTCAGGTCGGCGCCGGCGCGGGCGAAGTTGATCGAGTCGGTGCCCAGGCCGCAGCCGATCTCGAGGACCCTCTTGCCCTTCCAGCGCGCGAAGTCGGCGAACTCGGGGATGTGCGGCTCGACGAAATACTTCCGCGCCTCGACCTCGTCGAAGTACTGGCGGCTGCCGACCTCGGCGGTCGAATGGCGCAGGTTGCACGGGCGCGCATCCCAGTAGCGTTGGACGTCCTGAACGGTGGCGGGGCTCATGCTCGGCTCTCGTCGGTGTGCAGGCGGATCACATGGACGCCCGGCGGCAGCCAGGCCGCGGCGCGTGCCGCCAGCTCGGACTCAGCGCCGCGCGAGGACAGGACCAGCGCGTCGGCCGAGAGGCGCGACCAATGCTCCGGCGCGACCAGCGGCAGGTTCTCGAACCGATCCGCCGACGGCGAGTCGTCGATCACGCCGACCACCGTGCACGGCCCGCCGGCGAGTCGTCCCAGAAGCAGCCGTGAGTGGCTGCCGGCGCCGTAGAGCGCCACCCGGCGCAGACCCTGGGTGGCCAACCCATGCAGCCGGACGACCGCCCGCGCGAGGCTCTCATCCAGGGTCTCCTCGGCACCGCCGGTGGTAATCGACGGCAGGATGTCGAGGACGACACCATCGGCCAACTGTAGCGCGAGCTGCGACAGGGCCGCCGAGGCGTCGCTCGTCTCGATCGTCAACTCCAGGCCAGCCGGGCCCTCGGCGACGAGCCACGATGCCGCGAACGCACCCGCGCCCTCCCGCACCGCTCGCGCGGCCGGTCCGCCGTTCGGGGTCGTCACGCACGTCATCGTCCAGCTCCCGGTCGCGCCGGCCGTGCCGCGGACCTCGAGCGTCCCGGCTGAGGGCGCCTGCACGAAGTATCGGCAGCAGCCGCGGAAACTGCGGTCCGGGCCGACGTGGCGCGGCTCCGGCGTGCCGCGCGGCCCGTCCGCTGCGGCGCTGGCGAACGCCGCCGAGGCCCGCGCCGCTGCCGCGTCGAAGCTGAAATCGACGACCCGGCGCGCCCCCGCCGACTGGAGGCGGGCACGCACTACGGGCTCGGTCGCGAGCCGGGCCAGCGCGTCGGCCCACGCCCCGACGTCGAGCGGCGCGACCAGGAGTGCGGCGTCGCCGGCCACTTCCGGCAGGCTCGCCGCGTCGGACGCCACGACGGGGACGCCCCGCGCCATTGCCTCGACGACCGGCAGGCCGAAGCCCTCGTAGCGCGACGGCACCGCCACCGCGAGCGCCCCGTCGTAGAGGCCGCGGAGCCGGGCCTCGTCGACGTGGCCGAGCCATCGGACGTGCGCATCCTGGCCGTGCCGGCCGATTGCCGCCACGACGTCGGCGTGCGCTTCGCCTTCGAGGCCGGTGAGCAGCAGATCGAGCGAGACACCGCGCTCCCGCACGCGGGCGAGCGCCTCGATCAGCGTGACGTGATTCTTGTGGCGCCAGGTGGTCGCCGGGTAGAGCACGTAGGGCGTCGACGCCGGCGGCGCATCGACGCGCGGCAACCGGGTCCAGGCCGGGGGTCCAAGTGGGATCACGTCGATGCGCTCCGGATCGATCGCATAGCGCGCGGCGATGCGCGCCTGCGAGAACGCCGACAGCGTCACGACGCGCGTGCACGTCCGCGCGATCGTCTCGTAGACCAGCGCCCGCCGGGCCCGCTCGCGCGGGGCGTACAGCTCGGGCAGATCCTCGTGCTGCACGTCGAGGATCGCCCCGACCGTCGCGCACGGCAGCACCGCCGGCGCCGGCAGCGTGTGCGGCGTGAACCAGACGTCGATGCCGAGGCGCCGCACGAGCGCGGCGATCGCCGACGGGTCGCCGATCGAGGCGAACCCGAACGACGACGCCGCTGGCTCGACGACGACCTCCTGATGCCAGCCCGTCCCGGGTCGCGACCAGACGTCCCGCGCGGCCGCCGCCGGCGACGCGATGATCACGACGTCCACGTCGTCGCGGCCGGCAAGGCCGTCGAGCAGGCCGTCGACGAAGGTGCCGGTGCCGCCGCGGAAGCGATCCGTTGCCGACGCCAGGTTGATCGCGACGCGCAGCGGCACGTCAGCCTCGGCCCGCGCGGGCGGCGGCGTCGGCCACGCAGCCTCGGTAGAACGCGGCCAGCCGCGCGGCCAGCGGCACGACGTCGAACCATTCGCGGGCCCGCGCGTGGGCCCGGGCACCGAGCGCGCGCCGCAGCTCCGGATCGGCGGCGCGGGTCAGCTGTCGCTCGACGCACTCCGCGGTGTACGGGTCGAGCAGCAGCGCGTCGCGGCCGTCGACGAGGTCCTCGCCGATGCCGCTGGCGTAGCAGATCATCGGCCGGCCGGCGATCATGTACTCGACGATCTTGCCGGCGAGGCGGTAGCGGTTGTACTCGTCGGGATAGCCCGGGCACAGCGTCACGTCGGCAGCATGTAGCAGCGCCGCGTAGTCCGGCGCGTCGAGGAAGCCGAGCCAGCGCACCTTGTCGGCGATCCCGAACTGCTCCAGCGCCGCCGCGATGCGGCCCTCCTGGTAGTTGTGGCCGCACATCACCAGCCGCGCGTCGGGGTGTGTCGTCAGGAACGCCGCGTAGCCCTCGAGCATCGGCGTCTGATCGTCGACGAAGGCATACAGGACGCCGGCCCGCAGGAGCAGCAGTGAGTCCGGACCAATCCCGAGCGAGGCGCGCGCCGCTGCGATCGCCTCGGGCGAGGGCGGCTGCAGGCGCGTCAGATCGACCGCGAGCGGCATCAGGAGCGACGGCCGCTCGAACCGCGCCGCGAGCAGATCCACCCACGGACGCCAGATCCCGGTGAACCCCGCCGCGCTCTGGTTCAGCAGTCCGAAGAACAGTGGGTGCAGGAAGGGCGTCGCGAACGGCGCGCGCAGGCTGGCCAGCACCCAGTCCCACGGCATGTCGCGCAGGAAGCGCCCGATGTCGTCGGGCGTCGGGTTGGCCTTCTCGAGCGGCGCGAGGATGTCGCGTGAGGTGAACGGCCCCTCGGCCTGCTCGAAATGCAGGTGCTCCGGATCCTCGTAGTTGACGATGACGTCGGCGCCGGTCGCGACGCGAGCCTCGAGCCCGATGCGCGACGGCAGCGCCCGCGGCGTCCACACGTGGATCACGTCGGGCTCGAACCGGGTGATGGCGCGGCGCGCCTCGCGCGTCATCCAACCGCGCTTGTCGAAGGCCAGCGGGATGCGCGCGAACGAGGGGGCGCGGCCGTCGACCATCGTCGTCTCGTCCTTGAACGGCGCGACCACCGCGACCTCGACGCCGTGCCGCGCCAGCGCCTGCACCTTCTCCTCGATGTAGGGATAGCCGGCGAAGCGCAGCCCGAGCGGGTGGACGATCAGGACCTTCATGCGCCGCCGCTTCCACCCGCGGCGCGATCCATCGCCTCGAGATAGCCGCGGGCACGCCGATGATCGGGGGCCGCCGCGAGGACCGCGGTCAGCTGCTCACGGGCCGCGGCCTGGTCACCGCGTTCGTAGTGGAGGCGCCCGAGGTGGAAGCGGGCGCGAGCGCGGAGCACGGCATCAGCCTCGCCGGCGGCGACGAGCTCGCCGAGAGTGCGGATCGCTTCGTCGGGCCGACCGCTCTGCTCCCAGCCGAGCGCCGCGTCGTAGGCGTGGGCGAAGCGGCTGGGCCCGGCCAGCGTCGCCAGCGCGGTGAACCGCGCGGTGCGCTCGGCGACAGAGTGCGGCGCCCGCGGATCCTCGGCGGCCGCCTGCTGTTCGGCGAGCAGCAGCGCCAGCTCGGATGGCACGTTCGCCGGCAACAGATCGGCGGGCGCCGCGAGCACGCCGTGGACGGGTCCGCAGTAGCCGGCCCGCCGCAACCGCGCCTCGACGGCGGGATCGTGCAGCCCGGCGAGGTAGACGTCGGCGTCGCGGTCATCGAGCGTCGCCAGCGCGCGGACGACGTGGCCGGATCGGATCGTGCCCACGACGCGCGCGTCCGCGGTGTAGAGGCCGACGACGGCATGGCCGGCCTCGCGCACCGCGCCCGCCAGCCACGGGGTCGCCCAGTCGGGCCCGCCGATCGCGGCGCGCGTCCCGTCGGCCAGCCGCAGCGACGCGACCCACGCGGCAAGCGCAGCCGGCGCGGCACCGAGGGTGTCAAGCATCGTCCGGCCGACTGTGGCGGCGTCTGCGGACAGACCGCGGACGACTCCGGAGTCGTTCGCCGGCGCCTCGCCATCGCGGACGACTCCGGAGTCGTTCACACGCGCGCTGACGGCATCGGCCGGGGGCCGCAGCCAGACGATCGGCCCCGTGGCCGGCTCCTCGATCGCCCCGTCCAGGCCCCAGTCGTCGGCGTTGCGGTAGTCGTCGCGCCACGGCCACTCCGGCCCGTACGGCGCATCCGGAGCGCCGCGCAGGATCCCGATGTTCGAGTAGGAGCCGTCGTGGTCGAGGTGCCAGATCGGTCCGACCGTCTCGAACGTCAGGCCCTCGATCCAGGTGCGGTGGCAGAACTGGCCGTCCTTGTGGATCTTCGCGTAGCGGACGGTCTCGTTGAACCCGCGGAGCCGCCGCCACGTCGTGGCCGTCAGCAGGAGAAAGTCGCCGGCGGCGTTCGAGAACTCCGGTGCCGTCAACTGGTTGATCCGCAGGTGGTGCCGCGGATCCGCGAGCACCGCTTCCCGAGCCGCGTGGCCGGGCTGCCGCCAATCGCAATGGCGATCGACGTCGTAACGCACGGCGCGATACACGTGCTCGTCCTCGAGCGGCGCCGCCGACAGCCGCGCCACCAGCGCCTCCGACAGGAACACGTCGGAGTTCGTCGTCAGGATGGCGTCCGCCGTCGACCGGCGGACCGCGACGTTCTTGGCGAAGAACTCCATGAACTGCAGGCGCGGGTTGGTGGAGATCGCCGCGTGCCATGCGGGATCGACCACATATGAGCGGCCCCAGAACGGCAGCCGCTCGGTCACGGCGTCTGCAAGCTGGCGGCGCCCGGGAACCGGGTTCCACTCGACCAGCGTGAACGTGTGCGCGATGCCGGCGCGCGTGAGCAGCGCGTGGTTGTGCGCGGCGGCGGCGAGGAAGCGCTCGAAGAACTCGGGACCGCCATGATCGTCGGCGCGGCCGGTGACGACGATTTCGAGGGACTGCGTGTGCGTCGCGGACGCGAGCCGAACCGGCGTCGCCGCCGTCACCGCCACCGGCGACGCGCCTGGTGTGGCGGTCGCGTAGGCCGGTGGCGGCACCTGCGTGCGAACCGCGGCCGGGAATCGGTACGGCCCGTGCCGTTCGTTCAACGAGAAGTGGCACCAGTGCGCCTGCGCCGCCCACAGATCGTCGAGTGTCCGCTCCATCGCCTCGACGCGGAAGGCGTGCACGGCGATCGCGTTGTGGATGTCCTCGGCCGCAGTACGCAGGGTGACGCCGTTGCGCGAGGTGAAGTCCACCATCGCCACCGCCTGCTCGACACAGCTGTCGAGATGTCCGAGGCGGAGGCGCGGGCCCGACCAGTCGTTGCCGCGCCAGAGTCCGTAGCGCTCCCCCACGGGCCGCGGTGCCGGCCCTTCGTAGCGGACGTCGCTGATGTCGTGCGCCAGCACCAGGTGCGGTCGATCGGCGACCGCCGGCAGCAGCCGGCCAAGGACGTGCTCGGCGATGTGGTAGCCGTGGGCGTCCCAGAGAATCAGCACGCGGGCGGCGTCGCCGACGATCGCGTCGAAGTCGGCGGCGGCGATGTCCTCCTCGCGCGCGTCGAGATGAGACAGCCAGGACGGCGGCACCAGCCCGGCGATGCGCGGCCGCGACTCGGTCCGCCACCGCGGCGACAGGCAGAGGCTGACGACGCGGGCATCGAGGGCCTGCGCCGCGGTCGTGAAGACGCAGGTCGAGTTGCCGCGATGCCGGCCGAGCTCGACGATCAACGTCGGGGCAAAGTCGAGCGTGGCGGCAAGCAGCTGGCCCCACTGGTAGAGCGCCAGATCGTTCCCGCCGTTGACGGCGGCGGCAAGACGGCGGAGCTGGGCCGAGGCGGCGGCTACGGCGTCGCGCTGTTCCCAGTAAGCCAGCCCCGCGTGGAACGCGCTGCGCATGGTGAAGCTACCAGCGGGCGTCGGCCTCGACCTTGTGGGCGTCGTACCACGCGATGGTCTTGGCGAGACCGTCGCGCAGCGAATGCGTCGGACGCCAGCGCAGCGTGGCGCGCGCCCGCGCCGGGTCGAGGATCTTCATCGCCTGGCCGTCCGGCTTGTCCGTTTCCCACACCAGCGCGCCGCGGAAGTCGGTCAGATCGCGGGTCGTCTCGGCCAGCTCCTTGATCGAGGTCCCGATGCCCGTGCCGATGTTCAGCGGGTGCTGCAGATCGTCGTAGGACTCGGCCGCCTCGAGGATCGCATCCGCGCAGTCCTCGACGTAAAGGAACTCGCGCACCGGCGTGCCCGTCCCCCACAGCCGCACGTCGGGGGTGTTGGCCCGCTTCGCTTCAATGAACTTGCGAACCAGCGCCGCGACCACGTGCGAGCGGTGAGGGTTGTAGGAGTCCCAGGGACCATAGAGGTTGGTCAGCACCAGATGGATCGAGTCGAGGCCGTACTGGACTTTGTAGGCCCGGCCCTGCACCGACATGATCTTCTTGGTGATGCCGTAGTTCTCGACGCTCCCGTGCACGGGGCCGGCCCAGAAATCCTCCTCCCGCATCAGGTTCTCGAGCTTGCCCGGATACGAGCAGGCCGTGCCGACCACCACGATCTTGCGAATCGTGTCGACCTGGCGCGCCGCCTCGAACAGGTTGGCGCCCATCATCACGTTGCGGAAGTAGATGGTCGCGGGCTCGACGACGTTGATGCCGAGGCCGCCGTAGTAGGCGGCCGAATGGATGATGCGATCCGGGCGCTCGCGCGTCAGGAAGTCGAGCACCTGCCCAAGCTGCAGCAGGTCGCACGACGTCGATCGCGGCACCGCAACCGTGTGCCCCGCGGCCTCGAGCCTCGAGACCAGGTGACGGCCCAGAAATCCCGTACCGCCCGTAACGACGTACTTCATCGACGCGCACTCCCCTCGCGAACCATCACCGCCGGTCCTCGACGGCTCCTACCCGGCGTTGCGCCAGGGCGACCGCTGCTGGATGAACGGGATCACACGCAGCATCTCGCGGATCCCCTCGTCGAGGGTGATCGTCGCGTGATAGCCGAGCGCGTTGATTTTCGCGTACGAGACCTCGTAATTGCGCTTGTCGAGATCCTCGCCGATGTCGGCTTCGTGCAAATAGAAGGGCTGCAGCGTCTTGATCGCCCGCGCCACCTCGATCTTCGTGTAGTTCATGTCGGAGCCGCCGACGTTGTAGACATCGCCGCGCATCGCCGGGTAGTGGTCCAGCGTGAACGGATAGACCGCCGCGGCATCGCGCGCGTGCAGGAAGGTCCGCCGGTGGTGGCCTTCGAACAGGATCACCTGCTTGTTGTGGTACGCCTGGTAGCAGAAGTCGTTGACCAGCAAGTCCAGCCGCAGCCGCGGGCTCAGGCCGAAGACGGTCGCGAAGCGCAGCCCGACGCCGCCCTTCTCCACCACCAGCCGCTCGGCGTCGCGCTTGGTGCGGCCGTAGAGGGTCAGCGGGTTGATCGCCGTCTCCTCGGTGGCCACGGTCTCGCATTGGCCGTAGGTCGATCCGGTGCTGGCGTAGACCAGGATCTGCGACGCCGCCAGCGCGTCCACCAGGACCCGCGTGCCGTCGACGTTGGTCGTCTCCGCGGTGGTCGGGTCCGCCGCGCAGGCCGGATAGCCGACGATCGCCGCCAGGTGCAGGACCGCGTCCACGCGCTTCGCCAGAGGCTCGACGACCCGGGGATCGCGGACGTCGCCGTGCACCACCTCGAGCTTGGGATGCGTGATGAAGTGCAGGATCGGCTGCACGCCGAACATCAGGCTGTCGAGGAGGATCACCTCGTGTCCCGCCTCGAGGAGCACGGGGCACAGCAGGGATCCGATATACCCGGCTCCGCCGGTGACGAGGATGCGCATGACCCAGTATTGGCCCGCGCACGGCACAGGCCCTCATCTAAAGTGCTCGGCGGACGGGGGCAAAACTTTAGGGAAAACCCCGAAATCGCCGGAAAGCCTCCACTCAAGACCCGACGTATCGCGTCTTGATCCCCAGCGCTTCGGCGACGTTGGCCTGTCGCATGTCTGCGCTGACGAACGTGAACGTCTGCGCGGCTGTGCGATCGGCGAACAGTTTCGCTGACGCGACGTGGATGGCGTCGAGGGCGCGCAGTGGATGGGCGCTGGTCAGAACCTCAGCCGTCGCCAGGACCTCTCGTGATACCTCGATGATCGTCCAGTAGGCACGGTCGGCCGCGAGTCGTCTCAGGATGCCTGGCGCTCGCTTCGCATCGAGCGTCTTCTCGGCCACGCGCCGGCGCAGGGCGCTGCGTACTTCCACCGGCAGCACCGCCGACACAATGCACTGGTTGTCGCGGAGGAGTGCCAGAACCTCCCGACGCCCCAGTTCCTCGACGTAGCGCTTGATGAGCGCGCTGGTGTCGAAATAGGCATAGTCCATGGCGGACTACACGCGGTCGTCGCGATCGTCGATGATCGTCCGTGAGAGTGGGCTGCCGCTGATCGGCACCGGGTCGAAACGCGGCAGTGGCCCCTTGCGGACGGGCAGCCTGACGAGCCCTTCGTCGGCCATGCGCTTGAGGGCGGCGTCCGACGCGTGCCCGTCTCCGATGGGTTTGATGACGGCGATCGGCTGGCCGCGTTCGGTCAAGATCACTTCCTTGCCCGCGCGCACGGCCTTGATGGCCTTCGAGAAGTGCTGATTGGCTTCACGAAGTCCGAGCTTCATGTAGTGATGTTACTACATTCGGGTCGAGCTAGCGGTCCCGAGCCGTCTTGCGGACCACGATCGGCGGCTCGTCGTCATCGACGAGGGTCGGCGTCGCCGCCTCGCCGGACGCTGCCGGCCGCGGCTCGTGCAGCACGAGGCCGCCGGGCGTCGACTTGACCATCGCGGTGTTCAGCCGCTGCTCCCAGTCGCCGAGGCCCTTGACCATCTCGCGCTTCACGTACTGCATGAACTCGTTGACCTCGCCCTGCATCTGCTCGATGCGTTCCCGCATGTTGAGGATGATCTCGACCCCGGCGAGATTGACGCCGAGATCGCGGGTGAGCGACAGGATGGTCTCGAGGCGCTCGAGGTCTTCGTCGGAGTAGAGGCGCGTGTTGCCGTCGGTGCGCGACGGCTTGAGCAGCCCTTCGCGCTCGTAGAGTCGCAGCGTCTGCGGGTGGATGTTGTAGCGCTGCGCCACCACGCTGATCATGTAATAGGCCTTGCCGGTTCCCTTGGCCATCGCTGTCACCCCTGCCATGCGCGGACGTCGTCGGGGTAGGTCCCGGCGAGCGCCCGGATCAGCGTGCGCGTGTGTTCGTCGTTGAGCGGCGGCAGCACCAATCGCACCGTCGCCACGAGATCGCCGACCCGGCCGCTCCGCGGCGACGGCACGCCGCGCTCCCGGACACGGAACTGCTGACCGGAGTGCGTGCCCGGCGGCACCCGCAGCCGGCATGGACCGGCCGGCGAGGGCACGTCGATGCGCGCGCCGAACGCCGCTTCGTGGATCGCCAGCGGCACGTCGATGTGCAGATCGTCGCCTTCGCGCCGGAAGCGCGGATCGGCGTCGACGTGCACCGTGACGTGGAGATCCCCCGGCGCCGCGCCGCGCGCGCCGGCGTTGCCGTCACCGGCGAGGCGCAGCCGCTCGCCGTCCTGGATGCCGGCCGGCACCGGCACCGCGATCGCATCGGATCGCATGGCGACGCCAGCCCCGGCGCAGGCCGGGCACGGCGCGAAGTTCGCCGCGCCCGTGCCTTCGCAGCGGCTGCACGCCCTGCGGAACACCATGTGACCGCGCGCCGTGCGGACCGTACCGGTGCCGCTGCAGCCGGTGCACGGCACGCCGGGCGCCGGCAGCCGCCCGTCGCCGCCGCAGCCGCCGCAGCGACCGCGGCGCGTCACGCCGAGGTTCACCGTGCCGCCTTCGATGGCCATGGCGAACGGCACCGTGATGTCGACGTGGAGATCGGCGCCTCGGCCCTGGTCGGTGACCGCCGCGGCCGCCGCCCGGACCACGTCGGCGAAGAGGTCGCCGAAGGTGGACGCCTGCGCGCCCTGCGCGCGTGCCGTGAAATCGAAGCCCTCGAAGGCGAAGGCCGCCGCCTCTTCGGGCGGGGCGGACGGCGCGCCCGGCATCGCGCCGCTGTCATACGCCTGCCGCTTGTCGGGATGACTGAGCGTCTCGTAGGCCTCGACGATGCGCCGGAACAGCGCCTCCGCCTCGTCGTTCCCCGGGTTGACCTCCGGGTGATACCGGCGCGCGAGCCGCCGGTAGGCCCGGCGGATCTCGCCCAGCGACGCACCGCGACCGAGGCCGAGGGCGACGTAGAGGTCCATGGCCGTTTTCGAATCGCTCAGATCGTCAGGGCTACTTCTTGTCCTCGACCACCTCGGCGTCGATCACGTCGCCGCTGCCGGCCGTGCTGCCGCCGGCTCCGGCGCCGCGCGCCTGCTCGCCGGTCTCGGGTGCACCGGCGCCCGGTGCGGCCTGCGACTGGCGATAGAGGACCTCGGCCACCTTGTGCTGCGCCTTGATCAGCTCCTCGACGCCCTTCTTGATCGCGTCCTGGTCGTTCTGCTCGAGCGCGCCCTTCATCGCCTGCACGGCGGCCTCGACCGGCGCCTTGTCGTCCGCCGTCAGCTTGTCGCCGGCGTCCGCGATCGTCCGCTCGGCCTGGTAGATGGCCTGATCCGCCTGGTTGCGGGTCTCGACCTCTTCCCGGCGCTTCTTGTCTTCGTCGGCGTGCAGCTCGGCGTCCTTCCGCATGCGCTCGACCTCGTCCTTGCTGAGGCCCGACGACGCGGTGATGGTGATCTTCTGTTCCTTGCCGGTGGCCTTGTCCTTGGCCGACACGTTGACGATGCCGTTGGCGTCGAGGTCGAACGTCACCTCGACCTGCGGCAGGCCACGCGGTGCCGGCGGGATGCCATCCAGGTGGAACTTGCCGAGCGTGCGGTTGTCGCGCGCCATCTGGCGCTCGCCCTGCAGCACGTGCACTTCGACGCTGGTCTGGCCGTCCGTCGCGGTCGAGAACGTCTCGCTCTTGCGCGTCGGGATCGTGGTGTTGCGGGTGATGAGCGTGGTCATCACGCCGCCCAGCGTCTCGATGCCGAGCGACAGCGGCGTCACGTCGAGCAGGAGCAGGTCCTTGACCTCGCCGGCGAGGACGCCGGCCTGGAGGCCGGCGCCGATGGCGACGACTTCATCCGGGTTGACGCCCTTGTGCGGATCCTTGCCGAAGTACTGCTTGACGATCGCCTGGACGCGCGGGATGCGGGTCGAGCCGCCGACCAGCACGACTTCGTCGATCTTCGACGGATCGAGGCCGGCGTCGGCCAGCGCCTGCTTCACCGGACCCATCGTCCGCTGCAGCAGGTCCTCGACCAGGCCCTCGAACTTGGCCCGCGTCAGCTTCATCGACAGGTGCTTGGGGCCCGACTGGTCGGCCGTGACGAACGGCAGGTTGATGTCGGTCTCCATCACGCCGGAGAGCTCCATCTTGGCCTTCTCGGCGGCCTCACGCAGGCGCTGGAGCGCCATGCGATCCTTGCCCAGATCGATGCCGTCGCTCTTCTTGAACTCGGCGATGATCCACTCGATGATGCGCTGATCGAAGTTGTCGCCGCCGAGGTGCGTGTCGCCGTTGGTCGACTTCACTTCGACCACGCCCTCGCCCACTTCGAGGATCGAGATGTCGAAGGTGCCGCCGCCGAGGTCGTAGACGGCGATCGTCTCGTCCTTCTTCTTGTCGAGGCCGTAGGCCAGCGCTGCCGCGGTCGGCTCGTTGACGATGCGCGCGACATCGAGGCCGGCGATCTTACCGGCTTCCTTGGTGGCCTGACGCTGCGCGTCGTTGAAGTAGGCGGGAACGGTGATGACCGCCCGCGTGACCGGCTGACCGAGGTGGGCCTCGGCGGACTCCTTCAGCTTGGTCAGGATCATGGCGGAGATCTCGGGCGGCGCGAACCCGCCGTCCTTCTCGCCGGCCGCGATGCGGACGTCGCCGTTGCTGGCCTTGATGACCTTGTAGGGGACCATGCGCATCTCGTCGCTCACTTCGTCGAAGCGGCGGCCCATGAAGCGCTTGATCGAGAAGACGGTGTTCTCGGGGTTGGTGACGGCCTGCCGCTTGGCGACCTGCCCGACCAGGCGGTCGCCCGACTTGGCGAAGCCGACGACCGACGGCGTGATGCGGCTCCCTTCGGCGTTGGGGATGACGATGGCCTCGCCGCCCTCCATCACGGAGACGACGGAGTTGGTGGTGCCCAGGTCGATGCCAATGATTTTGCTCATAGTGATGTCTCTCTGCCTCGGAGTCTCGCTAACAACAGCGGCAGTATAAAACCTGAGCGTATCAATGTCAATATGTCTGGACTCCGGAGTTGAATCGACTCCGGAGTCGGCCGGAGCTGAAATCCGGAGTCGGCCTCCAGACCGGGGCCATAGTCCTTCCTGCTATACTCGCAAGGCCAGTCCGTTGAAGTCCCTGCCGCCAGCTCAGGACTTCCAGTGAGGGTTCGATGAGCCCAGCAGTGACCGCTCCTCTGAAGGCGTCCCGTCTTCTGTCCGCTGGCGCCCTGATCCTCTCCGCTGCCCTGTTCCTCCCGGCAGCCGCCGTCGGGCAGGCGAGCCAGGACGACCCGCCGCAACCGCAACCCGGAGCCCAGCCGCCCGCCACCCAGGCGGTCGAAGGCGAAACCCACGCACCGGCCTATATCGCCTCCGTCGACGGGATCGCCCGCCTCGATCGCGAAGGCCAGAGCGAGACAGCCGAGCGCGGCGTGCCGATCGTCCCGGGCGACCGGCTCCGCACCGAAGGCGGGCGCCTCGAGCTCGTCTTCCCCGATGGCAGCCAGGTCTATCTCGATCGCTACTCCGAGGTGGAGCTCGAGGATCCGCTGAGCCTGCGCGTCGCGCGCGGCCGGCTTTACGTGCGCCTGGCGGCGACCATCGACACCGCGGAGCGGCTCGTCATCGACGCGCCCGGCGCCTCGGTGCAGTTCCAGGACGACGGCGAATATCGCGTGGCCATTGGCGGCGCCGACGCCGTCGAAGTCGAGCTCGTCGTGCTGCGCGGCCAGGCCGCGCTCGCGAGCGAGGGCGGCAACGTCCTCGTCTCGCAGGGGCATCGCTCGGTGGCGCGCGACGGCGCCTCGCCGTCGACGCCGGAGTGGGTGAACCCCGGCGAGACCGCACTCGAGCGCTGGGCCGCCGAGCGCGAGGCGCTCGGGCAGAGCGGCCAGTACGCGTCGCGCCAGTATCTGCCCTCGGAGCTGGCCGGCTACGCGTCGACGTTCGATCGCCACGGCTCCTGGCAGAACGACGACGCCTACGGCGCCGTCTGGTATCCGACCAGCACGACCGAGGACTGGCGGCCCTATTACGACGGCCGCTGGGACTACACCTCGAACTACGGCTGGACATGGGTCGCCGGCGGCGACGTCTGGGCCTACCCCACCCACCACTACGGCCGCTGGAACGTCGGACCGCGCGGCTGGTTCTGGATCCCCTCGCGCCGCTGGGGCGCCGCGTGGGTCTACTGGGCGGTCGCCTCTGACTACGTCGGCTGGTGTCCGCTCGGCTGGAACGGCCGCCCGGTGCTGGGCGCGTTTCGCTACGACCGCAACTACGGATCGGGATCGCGCTGGCGCGATCCGTTCCGCGCCTGGACGGTCATCCCGCGCACCTCGTTCGGCCGCTCGCACGTGCCGCGCGTGTTCGCGGATCGCGGCCGCCTCGATCGCGACCGGCCGGCGTTCGTCCTGCAGCACCGCGCCCCCGGCTTCGCGCCGCCGCGCTCACCGTATCCGTCCCCGTTCAATCAGCGCCTGAACGCCCGAACCGGCGGCACCGACCGCGCGCCCGCGCGCGGCGGTGTGTCGACGACGAGCCCGCGCAGCTACGGCACCTCCGGCAGCGATCGCGACAGCCGCGGCGGCCACGCCGTCCCGCGCGGCAGCGCCTCGGAGCGCGACGACACCACCGAGTCGCCGTACGAGCGCGCGCGGGTCCACATGCCGCGTCCGGACCGCTCGGAGGCGGGCGGCGACGAAGGCAACGTCTACCGCCGCGCACCCAACAGCGAGTCGCCGGTTCGCTCGCCCAACGGCCTATGGCGGGATCGCCGCGACCGCGACGACGATCGCGATGACGACGGCCGCTCCGGGCCCGGCTACGCGGGTCCGGGCTCTCGCGTCCGCGGCTCGCCGGGCATGTCGCGCGATCCCGAGCGCGACCGCAGCCCGGGCATGAGTGATCCGAAGCCCGGCTCCCGGCACTATGAACCGCCCTCGCGTCGCGACAACGACGACGCCGGTCGTGGCAGCCGCGGCGGCTCGCGCGACAACGACGACGCGGGCCGCGGCAACCGTGGCGGCTCCCGCGACAGCAGTCCGCCGGAGCGCAGCGCGTCTCCCCGGTCGGGCGGCGACGACCGGAGCGGCAGCAACGACCGCGGCGGCAGCCGCGGCGGCGACGGCGGCGGATCGCGCGGCGGCGCCGTCCGCCGGCATCCGTAAGCTGTCGATGAGCGCCGTCGGCCGCTTCCTCCGCCGCTTCGCGATCGCACTGCTGTTCGTGCTCGCGGCGGCGAGCGGCACGGTCGCCGGCGTGCTCGTCGTCTACACCAGCGATCTCCCCCAGATCTCGGCGCTCGACGACTACGCGCCGAGCACCATCACTCGCGTCTACGCCGCCGGCGGCGAGGTCGTCGGCGAGTTCGCCACCCAGCGTCGCATCGTCATCACCTACGACCAGATCGCGCCGGTGCTGCGGCAGGCGATCATGGCCGCCGAGGACGCCGAGTTCGACTCGCACATGGGCCTCAGCATCACGCGCATCATCGTGACGCTGGCCCGCGATCTGCTGGAAAACAAGCGAGCCGGCGCGAGCACGCTCACCCAGCAGCTGACGCGCAAACTGTTCCTCAACGATGACAAGACCTGGGAGCGCAAGATCAAGGAGGCGGTGCTCGCCATCCAGATCGAGAAGCGCTACACCAAGCCCGAGATCGTCACGCTCTATTGCAATCAGATCCCCTGGGGGCACGGCACCTACGGGGCCGAAGCGGCGGCGCGGCTCTACTTCGGCAAATCCGCCAAGGACGTGACGCTCGAAGAGGCCGCGCTGCTGGCCGGCATCATCCAGGCGCCGGCGCGCCACAGCCCCTACGTCAATCTGCAAAACGCCATGCGGCGGCGCAACTACGCCCTTGGCCAGATGGCCGACGCCGGGTTCATCACCCGCGAGCGCGCCGAGCAGGCCAAAAAGGCCCCGATCGTCACCATCGGCCGCCCGGCGCTCGACACCGACGCCGCCTTCTTCGTCGAGGAGGTGCGCCAGCAGCTCGAGGAGCGCTACGGCGCGCAGCAGCTCTACGAGAACGGCCTCGCCGTCTACACCACCCTCGATCTCAAGCTGCAGCACGCCGCCGAAGCGGCGCTGGTCGTGGGCATGCGCCGGATCGATCATCGCCACGGCTTCCGCAAGCCGCAGCGGATCGACGGCGACGCGGTCGCGAGCTTCACCGATCCGAGCTGGAAGGCATGGACCACGAAAGGTGGCACGCCGCCCGTGGGCGGCTCGATCGTCGCCGTCGTCACCGGGATCGACGGCGTCAAGGTGCACGTGCGAGCCGGCACGCTCGAGGCCGAGCTCGGACGCGCCGACTATGCCTGGACCGGCAAGACGACGGCGGCCTTCCTCGCGCCTGGCGACGTCGTGCGCGTGCTGGTCACGACCGTCGACGCCGCGACGAAGCGCTTCACCGGCACCCTCGATCAGGAGCCGGAGTTCCAAGGGGCGGTGCTGGCGCTGCAGAACCGCACCGGTCGCGTGCTCGCAATGGTCGGCGGCCGGAGCTTCGAGCAGAGCCGCTTCAACCGCACGACCCAGGCCTTGCGGCAGCTCGGCTCGACCTTCAAGCCGATCGTCTACGCCACGGCGATCGACCGCGGCTTCACGCCCGTGAGCATCCTGCAGGACAGCCCCGCGTCGTGGTCGGCCGGGGCCGGCCAGCCGCTCTACCAGCCGCTCAACTACGACAAGAAGTTCGAAGGCCCGATCACGCTGCGGCACGGCCTCGAGCAGTCACGCAACGTGCCCACCGTCCGGCTGATGGAGTCGCTCAGCCCGAACATGGTCGCGGCCTACGCCGCCAAGCTCGGGTTCACGTCGAAGGTCCAGCCCTACTTGTCGTCGGCGCTCGGCTCGTCCGAGGCGACACTGCAGGAAGTGGTCAGCGCGTTCGCCGTCTTCCCGAATCAGGGCGTCCGGGTGACCCCGTTCGAGATCGTCCGCGTCGCCGATCGTCAGGGCAACGTGCTCGAGGAGAACCGGCCGACGTCGACCGAGGCGCTGCGCGCCGACACCGCATTCGTGATGACGCACCTGCTGCGCGGCGTCGTCGACCGCGGCACCGCGGCGCGCGCGGCGTCGCTCAAGTGGCCGATCGGCGGCAAGACCGGCACCACCGACGACTTCACCGACGCGTGGTTCGTCGGCTTCGACCCCGAGATCACGATCGGCGTCTGGATCGGCTACGACCGCAAGAAGTCGCTCGGCAACGGCGAGAGCGGCGCCACCGCGGCGCTCCCGATCTGGATGGACATCATGAAGACGTGGATCGGCGATCGGAAGACGCCGCCCGAGTTCGCGGTGCCCGCCAACGTCGTCTTCCTGCCGATCGATCGCTACTCCGGCGCCCCGGTCGACCCCGCCGCCCCTGGCGCGCTCAAGGAAGCCTTCATCGCCGGCACCCAGCCTGGCGCCGGGTTCGGCAGTCCCTAGTGGCTCGGCTTATGCTTCGCGTCGGGGCGCCCCTCGCTGCCGCAGTCCTGGCGACGGCCTGTCAGGCGGACCGCCCGTTCAAGACGTCAGCGGTCTACGAGGCCGCGCCGGGGCGCTGCACGATGCGCCTGGAGACCCAGGGCGTCGTCCGCGCCGGCGACGATCTGACCCGTGACGCCGAGGGCCGGCTGACGCTCTCGAGCAGCTCGCAGGCCCCCGGGGCGCCCCCGCTCCATGCGATCGTCGCGCTCCGCAGCGGCGACCTCACGATGGACGGCGCGCTCGGCCCGGGAATCGACACGCTGCTCGCCGTGAACCTCACGGCAGTGGGGTGCGCCCTGACGTCTGCCGAGCAGGCCGAGTTGCGAAAGGCCATCGAGGGCGGGCTGACCGGTCCCAAGGGCACGCTGATAGAGGGCCAGA
>JANOIR010000101.1:0-2720 GCA_031407765.1 Vicinamibacteraceae bacterium | reverse complement strand
ACGGGCGCGCGGTATCGGTGTCCCAGATCACGCGGCCGTCCTTCGTGTCGTAGGCGCGCAGGTGCCCGTCGAGCCCGCCCGAGAAGACGACGCCCGGGATCACGGTCGTCGCGGCGGACTGCGCCGGGCTGCAGCCGGGCGTGGTGCCGCACCCCGGATGCGGCGTGTGCCAGGAGATCTCGCCGGTTGCGACGTCGAGCGCATAGAGTCCGCCTCCGGCCGTGGGATTCAGCACCAGCGGCATCCCGAAGATCGACGGCCGGCCGCCTTCACCGCCGGGAGGCGGCGCTGTGATCTCCAGGTCCGAGACGGCGGCATACACGTGCTGTCCGTCGGCGGCGATGCCCCACTGAATGCCGCCCAGACGTCCGCCCTTGCCGATCTTGCGCTGCCACAGGATCGCCCCCTGCCGATCGGGATCGATCGCTGACACGACGCCGGATTTCTGTCCGGCGATCATCACGCGACGACCACTGGCGAGCGCCACCAGAATCGGCGACGTGCCGAAGTCGTGGTCCGGGCCAGGCGGCGTGGGACAGTTGACGCGCATCGCTTCCGGGAAGTCGCAGTCCACGGTGAACGCATCGCCGGCCGTGATCTGGCGCGACCAGAGCAGCTTGCCGGATTTCAGATCGAACGCCACGAACGCGTCCGACGTCGCGGCGGCCGGATCGGAGTAGCTGTCGCCGGTGGTGACGAAGACCAGGCCCCTTTCGAGATCCACCGTCGGCGCCGACCAGACGGCGGCGCCGGACGGCGCGGTCAGCTGCACGCCCAGCCGGTTCTTGCGCGTCGGTTTCGGTTCCCCGGGAATGGTGTACGTCTTCCAGATCACCGCGCCGGTCGCGGCGTCAAGCGCCGAGAGGCTGCCGCGGAACGTGCAGCACGCATACTTGCCATCCGCGGCGAGGCCCTCTTCGCTCGAGGACGCCGGCACGTAGAGCCGTCCGCCGGCCAGTGTCGGCGCCCCGGTGATCTTCGCGGCCGGGTGCGGATCGATCCGCGTCTTCCACACCGCCGTGCCGTTCGCGGCATTGACGGCGTACGCGTGACCCTCGAGGTCGCCGAAATAGACGGCCCACGCGGCGCCGATCGGCCCGACGCTCATCGCCGTCCGCACGGGCGCGCCGGCCTTGAAGGTCCAGTGCACGCAGCCGGTGTCGGCGTCGAGCGCGTACACCGTCCCGTCGGCGCTGCCGACGAAGAGCCGGCCGCCGACGACGGCCGGCTGCCCGTACGCCATTTGCGTCTTCGGAAAGCCGAACGCCCACTTGAGTGTGAGGCGCGGAACCGCCGCAGCCGGCAACCTCGCGCCCTCCGCGCCCTGAAACCGCCGCTGCGTGGCATCGACGCCCCAGCCGTTCCATTGCGGCGTGGCGGCCGCGGTAAACGACGCCGCGTTCGCGGGGCAGGGGTTCGGCCGGGCCTCGCCGGTCTGCGCCTGCGCAGCGCTCGCACCGAGGACGAAGAAGACGGCGGCCGCCGTCACCGGGCGGTATTTCGACAACATACGGTATCTCCTGCGTTCAGACGAAATTGGTCTTACGCGACTGAAAGTAGAACGTCAGGCCGAGACACAGGGCGGACAGCACCAGTTCGCCGGCGATGATCCAGACAACGGGCTCACTCCACACCGCGACGGGACTCTTCAGGTTCTGACTCAGCCCCGGCACGCGCGTCAGCACGTACCAGCCGAACGAATACGAGACGTTGCACGCCCCCATCGTCACGAGCGTCACGAGCTCGGACTCCGAGATGATCGCGACCGACAGGAGCAGACAGAACGCCACGAACGGTGCCAGCGACGTGATGACGGCCAGCGGGATGAGGCCGCCGTGTCCGCCGGCACCGGCGATCGTCCCGACGACGCCGCCCGCGATGGCCAGCCAGACGACCAGGAACGCGGAGAAGTTGCCGAGAATCTTCGCCGCGGTGTACTGCATCGGCGAGATCGGCAGGCTCATGATGAAGGCGAGGTTCTGGTGCTTGCGTTCATTCACGATCGTCTGAATCGGCGTCAGGACGCTCAGCATGATCGCGGCGATGAGTGCACCGATCAGCCCGACGAAGCTGCTGCCGCTCTTGCCCAGATAGAGCAGACCGACGCACAGCGTGCCGGCCATCGCCGTCAGGATCAGCGTGACGCGGCACAGGTACCAGTCCTTGAGGACCATGCGGAGAACGATCGACTGGCTCATGCCCTGACTCCTTCGCGGCTGTGCTGGACGTTGCTGACGAAGATCTCCTCCAGCGTCATCGCTTCGACGGCCTGCACGCGGATGCCGGCCGCCTCATACGCGCCGGGGAGCCGCGCGTCGTAGGCGTTGGTCGTGGCGACGGCCAGCCGGCCCGTCTGCTGCACGTCGATGACGCCCGAGAAGGCCGGCAGGGGCACGTCCGCAGGGAGCTCCACGCGGATGCGGCGCCACCGCTCGAGGAACGTCTCCTTGTCGCGGGAGTCGATGATGCGCCCGCGGTCGATGAAGGTGATTTGATCGGAGATCTGCTCGACGTCCTGCGTGTTGTGCGACGAGAACAGGACGCTGCGCCCCTCGTCGCGCATCACCTCGGTCAGCTCGCGGAGCACTTCGTGTCGGGCCACCGGGTCGAGACCGGTCGTCGGTTCGTCGAGCACGAGCGGCCGCGGCCGCCTGGCGAACACGAGCAGCAGCGTCGCCTTGACGCGCTGGCCGTGCGACAGGCCCTTGACGCGCTGCTCC
>JANOIR010000099.1:0-7166 GCA_031407765.1 Vicinamibacteraceae bacterium | reverse complement strand
GCGGGCGCGCGTGAGAGCGCGCCCGCAACAAGCAGCGGCCCGCGTAAGGTTCTGCGGCGCGCCCAGTTCGCGGCCGACCAGTGGCCTGTCCCGGCTGAATCAGGACCAGCTGCCGGAGCGCGGCGCCCGGATGGCCAGGCGCGAGGAGCGCGCAAATCGGGGATTTGTAAGCGACGAGCAACGCCGCCAGGCGGGATGCCCCGCCCGGCACCTGGTAGTGATTCAGTGGAGACAGGTCACTAGAGCCCGTGGCCGTCCGACGTGGCGGCGGCGGTGAAGCCGGCGCGCACGCCGGCCGCGGTCCGGGCCGCGAGGACGCCGAGGGCGCTCAGCGCCAGCCACATCTGCCAGTCGGCGGCCGGTGCGCGATCGACCAGGCCGCCCGTCACGAACCGCGCCGCCGCCTGCGCCCATGGGGGCCCGTGCTGCGCCGCCAGCAGGAGGACGCCGGCGGAGGCGCATGCCGTCGCCAGCAGCCGTGCCCACGCCGCGGACAGCGTGACGATCCGCGCCCCGCCCGTCACCGTCGCGCGCGCCACGGCGAGGCGGCGGCGCTCGATCTGCACCGCCAGGTCGGCCAGCTCGCCCACCTGCCGGACGACGTCCTCGTTGCCGGCCCGCGCCGACCGGCCGGTCGCCTTCCGCCGGCGGACGTGCGCGCGAATCGCGCGCTGGGTCGCCTTGGCGAAGTAGCGGCGGGTCAGCTCGGCGTGATCGGCGTCGGGATGGAGGTGGAGTGCGGTCGCGTCCATCGTCGCGAGGGCCCGGCGAATCCGCAGAAAGGCCCACTCGAACGTGATCCGGTGCTTGAAGAAGATGCGGGTGATCGCGACGTTGACCGCGTCGACCGATTTCTCCGGGTAGGGGAGCGACCGTACGTCCGTCCGACGGCCCCAGGCGTGCAGAGCGCGCACGACCTCGGCCCGCGCCGGGGCAAGGTCGATGTTCGGCAGGCTCGACGACATCAGCAGGGCGAGGTCGGCGGCCCGTTCGTACTCCTGCGTCCCCATCGCGTGCAGGAACAGGCGGACGCGATCCAGGTAGTCGCGCTCGGTGAAGCCCACGGCGCCGAAGTCGAGCAGTGCCACGCGGCTGTCGCGCAGCAGGACGATGTTCCCGGGATGCAGATCGCCGTGGTACAGGTTGTCCTCCAGGATCTGCCGCAGGATCGAGAGGGTGAACCGGTTGACGATGCGCCGGGGATCGACGCGATTCTGTGCGTTCCACTCGCGCGCCCGCTCGGGGTCGGATCGCCGTACCGCGATGTAGTCCGACAGCAGCACGCCCGACACGAACTCCATCGTGAGCACGCGCTCCGAGCAGAGCTCCCGGTGCACCGCCGGCACGTACATGCCGCGCGGGTTCAGCGTCGCGCGCAGGCGCTCGAGCGCCGACGCTTCGCGGCGGTAGTCGAGCTCCTCGGTGAGCATGGTCCCGAGCTCCCACCGCATGTTGCGCCAGCGCATGAACGGCGCCACGCCCAGTCGGTCGAGCGCGCCGAACAGCCGGCCGACCAGGGCCAGCTCGTGCTGCAGCGCGTCCTCGATGAAGGGCCGTCGCACCTTGACCGCGACCCAGCGGCCATCGAGCAGTCGGCCTCGATGCACCTGCCCGATCGACGCGGCGGCAATCGGCTGGAGCTCGAAGCTGGCGAACACGCGGTCGATCGCGACGCCGAGGTCCGCCTCGATGCGCTCCCGCGCCAGCTCGCCGGGAAAGCCGTGCGCGCGATCCTGGAGCGCGGTGAGCTCGTCGCACAAGGCCGGGTCGAACAGATCGACCCGCAGAGAGAGGAGCTGCCCGACCTTGATCCACACGCCGCCCAGACGTTCGAGCAGCTCGCGGAGGCGGCGTCCCCGTGCCCTCGGATCGCGCTCGCGCCACACCCAGCGGCCGATCTCACCGGCCGCGAAGGCGAGCCACGCGACGGCCACGGTCGCGCCGCGCCAGCGTCCCGACACCTCGACGGCGCGCAGCAGCACGGGCGGCCGCCTCCCGGGATCGACGATCGGCGTCGGCTGCAGGTCCGCGATCTTCATGACAGGCCCGGCCGGCGCGCCTGGCGCAGGCGGTCGTACGCCTCGAGAATGGCCGGCGCCTGGGCCTCCCCGGCGCGGCGTCCGGCCGCGATCAGCTCCCTGTCGCGCTCGAAGCTGAGCATCGTCGCGTCGCCGAGATCCGGCACCACCACGGCGTCGCTGTCGGTGTCGCTCGACGCGTGTCCCATGGCCACGCTCGAGAGATGGAGCGTCCGCGCGAACAGATCGTAGGTGCGGGCGGGGAACCGGCGGGCGAGCGGGAGCGGCGGCGTGGGGCCGAACGCCAGCACCGTGATGACGAACGCGGCGCCCATCTGCCGGACGATCCCGGCGGGGGCGGGATTGACGACCGCGCCGTCGACGAGCAGCCGTCCCTCGAACGCCACCGGCGGCGTCCAGCCGGGGAAGGCCATCGACGCCCGGACCACCTGCCGCAGCGGGCCGCGCCGCAGCACCACTTCCTCGCCGCGCTCGATGTCGGTCGCGTTCGCCCAGAAGGGCGTCCGCGTCGTGTTCACCGTGCGATCCCCGAAGCAGTCGAACATCAGCGCGTCGAGACGCCGCTCGCTGGCCATGTGCAGGCGCCACAACCGCCATTCGCGCAGCCGCCGCCCGCGCCAGTCCGCGGCCACCGCCTCGAGGCCCTCGACCCGCCGCCCGTCCGCCCAGAGGCCGCCGACGACCGCTCCCATCGAGGTGCCGGCGATCACGTCAATCGGCAGCCCCGCATGCGCGAGCGCCGCGAGGACGCCGACGTGACACCAGCCGCGTCCGCCGCCGGCGCCGAGCGCGACGCCGACCTGCTGGCCGAGCACCGCCCGCGCGAACGATGCGGCCGCCGCGCGGAATCCGTCCCCGGACGGCCGTCCGGCCGCGTACGCCGCTTCGGCTTCGGCGATCTCTGGCACGAGCTGGTGAGTGCCGTCGAGCCGGTCGAGGGTGGGACGGCGGGCGTCCTGGGCGACGAGCGCCAAGGCTGGCGCGACCGGGGGCGCCGCATCATCGGGGCCCAGCAGCGCACACGCGTGGGTCGCGAGCGGCGCCATTGCCGTGAGGGCTGCCGCGCCGACGGGCGCGTCGCACGCCACCACGACGGCGGCAAAGCGCGTGGTCCAGGCGGGGAGCCACGTCACGGCCTCCTGGCGGGCCCCGCGGTCGAGCGCCGGCAGCGAGGCCACGGCGAGGCCCGGTTCGAGCGGCTGCGCCTCGACGATCCGATCGCCGGCCGCGGTCACGAGCAGCACGTCGCCCCGCGCTTCGCGCGCGAGCGCCCGCGACAGCTCGAGCGGGAAGGCGCGCGGCGCCGCCCACGTCGGGCCGGGAAGCGTCAGCACGACCGGCACGCCGGCGGGCGCGTGGGCCGAGGTCAGCGTGGCGTGGAGCCGATCGGCCACCACGCCGGCGAGGCCGCGGGCCAGGCGCTCGCCGGCCCCGGGCACCCCGGCGAGCGAGGCACGCGGCAGCGCCACGAGCTCGGCGTCCACGAGCACGTCGACGTCCGCGGAGCAGGTGCGGCCGGTGAGGAACGAGACCTCGCCGACGATTGCCGGCGGCGACAGGTGCGCGAGCGTCTCGACGCGCTCGCCTTGTCGGGTGCGGACGACGAGCTGTCCCGAGCGCAAGACGAAGAGCGTGTCGTTCGACGCGCCCTGCGCCAGCAGCCGCGAGCCCGCGGGCAGCGACCGCGCCAGACAGCGGTCGGCGACCGCGGTGCGTTCGTCGGCATCGAGCGCGGCGAAGGCGCTCACGGTCGCGAGAAAGGCAACGAGATCGGCCATGGGGCGCCCGCCAACCGGCCGTCGCCCGACGCCGCGCCGATGGCTGGCGCGCATCTTACCGTGAGCGGTTGGTTGGATGCGGCGCGTCGCGGAGGGCGGCGGGCCGTGGCCGCCTCGATCTGGTATGGTACGCGCGACCCGCACGCCGAGACGGTCACGCCATCACCTCCGCGCCAGCTCGCCGGCTGCATGATCGATCCCGCGCTCACGCCGACACGGCTCGTTCGTCCGGACGAGCGCGGCCGCCTGACCATCCAGCCGATCGCGGCGCTGCCGCGCTTCTACACCCTGCGGGTCCTCTGGCGGTTCGGCACGTGGCTGGCGGTGATCCTGTGGCTGCGGCTCCTCGGTCGCCTGACACCCGCCGAGAACGCGCGCCGCCTGACGCGCCTGCTCGAGCACCTCGGCGGCCTGTGGATCATTGCCGGCCAGCTGCTCTCGATGCGGGTCGATCTCTTCTCGCCGGCGCTCTGTCGCGAGCTGTCGTCGATGCAGATGCGCGGCACCGGCTTCCCCTTCGCTGCGGCGCGGGAGGTCGTCGAGCAGGAGCTCGGGGGGCCGCTCGAGGAGGTGTTCGACGAGTTCACCGAGCAGCCTTTTGCCGCCACCTGGGTGTGCCAGATCCATCGCGCCCGGCTGCGCCGCGAGCAGCGGTGGACTGCCGTCAAGGTCCAGCGGCCCGACGTCGCGGCGCGCTTCAGCCACGATCTCGCCCTGGTCGAGCGGCTGGCCTGGTGGCTCGATCGGCTCAGGGTCCTGCGATCGGCGCGCTGGCAGGTCGGCGTCTGGGAGCTGCGCCAGATGGTCGAGCAGGAGATCGACTTCCGCTTCGAGGCCGCGGCCATCCGCCGGATGCGGGCCAACCTGCCCGGACGGCGGGTGCTCGTCCCGTCACTGTTCGAGGCGTATTCGTCGGCGCGCTTGCTCGTCACCGAGTTCATCCACGCGGCGCTGGTGGTGGACTTCGTCCGCCTGAAGCGGCAGGATCCGGCGCGGCTGGACGCGTGGCTCGCCGACAACGGCATCGAGCCGCCGGTGGTCGCGCGGCGGCTGTTCCACTCGTTCCTGCGGCAGCTCTTCGAGGACAACTTCTACCACGGCGATCTCTACCCCGGAAACATCGTGCTCCTGCGCGACAATCGCCTCGCGCTCCTGCATTTTGGCGCCTGCGGCTTCACCGACCGCGAGTACCTGCAGAAGATCCGGCTCTTCTTCCGGACGCTGGCGACGCGCGACTACGCCAAGGCCGCCGACCTCACGCTGCTGCTCTGCACGACGCTGCCGGCGATCGACGTCGAGCGGGTGAAGGAGGACCTCGTGCGGGTGCTGCGGGCCTGGACGGCGCGCACCTACGTGGCGGAGCTGCCCTACGACCAGAAGTCGATCGACAACGCCACGGTCGAAGTGATGAAGGTGCTCTTCGAGCACCGCTGCAGCATGGACTGGGGCTTCCTCCGCATCCGCCGCGCCATCGCCATCCTCGACGCCGCGCTCGTCCACCTCAACCCGGGCGTGAACTACAGCGAGCTGTGCGAGGACTACTTCCGGCGCGCCGAGCGGCGGCGTCTCCAGCAGCTCCGGCCACGCGTCCTCGCGACCCGTCTGGCGACGAGCGCGCTGCGCGGCCTCGACATCCAGGACCGCCTCGCCGAGTTCACGATGTTCTACGGCACGATCATCCGGCGCAACGCGCAGGTCTTCCAGTCGACGACCGACCGTGTGTCCTACCTGATGGGTACGGCGCTGGGACAGGTGGCGCTGGCGCTCTGCGTCGCGGGGCTGCTGCTGGTCGCGGCGCTGGTCGAACGGGCCGAGCCAGGCCGGCTCGCGTCCGTGTTCGGGGCGCAGTTCGCCACGGCCGCGGCGGGGCTCCCGAACCTGCACGGGACGGTGTGGGCCGCGGCTCTCGGTCTCGATCTCTACCTGGCCGCGACCGCCTGGCGCCTGCGCCGCCGCTTCCTGCGAGAGCGGCCGCGCACCGCGCCGGCAACCCTGGGGCTCTAGCCCCTCTGGTTGGACTAGCCCAGAAAGAGGCGCTGGAGCTTGAGCGCCTTCTGGCCGGCGCGCGCTGACTTGACGACGTTGACCGGCAGATCCGACAGCCAGCCGTCCTTCCGCTTCGCGCTCGACCTCTCGTGGCGCGCCAGGTAGGTGGAGGCCGATGCTTCCTGCGCCTCGGCGGCCCGGCGGACCAGGCGCGTCACCGGCTTGAGCATCTTCGATCCCTTCTTGCCGCCGCGCTCCCGCTCGTAGACCACCTCGCCGGTGATCGCACCGGAAGGCGTCCGCTTCAACTGAATGACGCGACGGACCGCGTCGCTGAATCGCAGATCGGACATGAAGGCCTCCGGATTGATGTCGGGCCCCGCCTGTGGCGTGCGGGAAACAGCTCCCGTATATCACCGAGCGCCCGCCGGTGGCAACGCTGGGTGGCAGCGCCGTAAAGCAACCATCGGGGCGCCGCGCCCGTCCAACCCGCGACCATGGTCTTTCCGCACCTGCTCCAGGACCTGCGCTACACCGTCCGGACCCTGCGCCGCGACGCC
The DNA here is from genome assembly GCA_031407765.1 of Vicinamibacteraceae bacterium. GTDB lineage: Bacteria > Acidobacteriota > Vicinamibacteria > Vicinamibacterales > Vicinamibacteraceae > JBDSLU01. The sequence continues at coordinate 803 of JANOIR010000099.1, read as the reverse complement.
GGGTTCGCCGTCTTTGCCGTCCTCATCGCCGGGCTCGGCATCGGCGCCAGCGTCACCGTCTTCAGCGTGGTCCATACGCTGCTCCTGCGGCCGCTCCCGTTCGAGAAGCCCTCCGAGCTGGTGTGGATCGCCAATCGCGACGCCCCGGGGCTGTCCGGCCAGACGACCCAGGTGGGCTACCTGCTCGACCTGCGGGAGAAGACCCAGACGATGTCGGCCGTTGCCGGCTACTTCGCCTTCTACGGCGTGGGCGACAACCTCCTGAGCGGGCGCGGCGAGCCCGAGCGGCTGAGCGGCGTGCCCGTGTCGGAGAACTTCTTCGACGTGCTCGGCGTGAAGCCGCTGCTGGGCCGGTCGTTCAACGCCAGGGAAAGCGCCTGGAACGGGCCGAAGGCGGTGATGCTCGGCCACGCCATCTGGGAGCGGCGCTTCAACCGCGATCCCAGGATCGTCGGCACGTCGCTCGTGATCAACAACGAGCCGCACACGGTGGTCGGCGTGCTCCCGACGACGTTCGACTTCGCGACCATCTTCGCGCCGGGGAGCCGCTTCGACCTCTACTTCCCGTTCCCGCTCAGCCCGGAGACCAACCGCTGGGGCAACACGATGGCGATGATCGGCCGGCTGAAGCCCGGCGCGACGGCGGCCCGGGCGCACGCCGAGGTCACCACGCTCGCGCCGCAGATGCGCCGGGAGCATCCGGAGCGCAACGGCTTCAAGGGACTGGTCAGGCCGTTGTCCGATCAGGTGAGCGGCAACATCCGGCTGGCCGTCATCGTGCTCGCCGGCGCCGTCGGGATGGT
>JANOIR010000077.1:0-67867 GCA_031407765.1 Vicinamibacteraceae bacterium | reverse complement strand
GCCGTGGTACAGGGCGTAGTCGCGCCGGCCGCGCGGGCCGGGCTGCCAGCGCCGGTACGCCCAGCGATAGCCTGTAGGTGGCGCAGGAGGAGTCTCGCGCACCGGCTTGCCAAGCAGCGCTTTCCAGGCCGCGCTTACCTTGTCGTTTGCCGCCGACTTGCCGGCGATGACGACGAACAGCGCGGCGAGTCCCGGCGCGCTTTCGTGCAGCCAATGCGCGTTCCTGTCGATCCACGGCGCGAAGGCCGGGTCGGTCACCGCCATCTCGCCCGCCACCCAGCCGAGCAGGCCGCCGCCGATCGTGACGATCACGGGCCAGCGCGTCATCAGCTTCAGGATCAGCGTACTGCCGTAGATGATGAGCGGGATGCTGACGGCGAGGCCGATGACCAGCAGCGGCACGTTGCCCTTGGCCGCCGCCGCAACGCCGAGCACGTTGTCCAGGCTCATGACGAGGTCGGCGACGATGATGGTCTTGATCGCCGACCACATCTGGCCGCTGCCCTCGATGTGCTCCTCCTCGGCCTCGGGGATCAGCATCGAGATGCCGATCCACGCCAGCAGCACCGAGCCGATCGCCTTGAGGAACGGCAGGCCGAGCAGCATCACCGCGAAGAAGGTGAGCACGATGCGCAGCACGATCGCGCCGAAGCTGCCGAAGAGGATGGCCTGCTTCTGCTGGCGCGGCGGCAGCGAGCGGCTGGCGAGCGCGATGACGACCGCGTTGTCGCCGCTCAGCACAATGTTGATCATCATGATCTGGGCCAGGGTGACCCAGAAGAAGCTGGTGGTGAGAAGGTCCATGCGCACAGCATACGAAGCTCCGCTTACCGCCGGCCTTCCGGCCGCTGACGGCAAGCCCACACCAGGATGAACGCCAGCTTACGGCGCGGGGAATACGACGCTGAAGGTGTTGCCGACGCCGTCGGTATCGTCGCTCAGGCCGATGTCGGCGCCGTGCAGGTGCGCGATCTCGCGCGCGATGGCCAGGCCGAGGCCGCTGCCGTCGCGCGAGCTGCCGAGCAGCCGGTGGAAGCGCTCGAACACGCGCTCGCGCTCCTCCGGCGGGATGGATGGCCCGTCGTCGTTGACCTCGAGGATCGGCGCCGGCGAGGCGCGCACGCGCACCGTGATGCGCCCGCCTTCGCGCGTGTAGAGCACCGCATTGTCGAGCAGGTTGTCGAGCAGCTCGCGCAGCCGCGACGCGTCGCCGCGCACCATCACCGGCGCGCCTGCCGACTCAAATCCCAGGTCGATGCGGCGCTTGAGCGCCTCGGGCACCCACTGCGTGGCCACCTCGAGGCCGAGCGCGTCCAGGTCGAGGGGCTCCAGGCGCACGCCGCCTGCCGCCGCGGGCTCGTTGCGCGCGAGCGAAAGGAGCTGCGAAGCGAGACGGGACAGCCGTTCGAGCCCCGGATAGGCGGCCTCCACCGACTCGCGCAGGCGCGCCGGTTCGGGCTCGCGCAGGGCGACGTCGAGCTGCGCGCGCAGCGCCGCGATGGGCGTCTTGAGCTGGTGCGCGGCGTCGGCGACAAAGCGGCTCTGCAGCGTAAGCGCCTGGTCCAGGCGCGCGAGCAGGTCGTTGATCGACAGCACGAGCGGCCGCACCTCGCCGGGCACGCCTTCGTCGGAAACCGGGCTGCGGTCGACGTGGGAGCGCTCGGCAAGGGCGCGCTGCAGGCGCTGGAGCGGCGCGAGGCCGCGCAGCACGCCGTGCCACACCACCACGCCGGCGAACACCACGAGCAGAAGCTGCGGCAGCACCACGCTGAGGAGAATCTCGCGTGCGAGCGCGGTCCGCTGCTCCTTGGTTTCCGCAACGCGCACCACGGCCTGCGCGCGCGCGGGCCCGTCAGTCACGACCGTGAGCTCCACGATGCGCGCCGGGTCGCTGCCGAGCGCGCCGTCGTAGAGCTTCTCCCCGCCGACACGCGGTTTGGTCGGGCCGGCGGCGGCGATCGGTTCCCCCGCAATGCGCCGTCCGTCCGCGGCCACCACCTCGAAGGTGATGCGTCCCGGCGCGCCCGAGAACAGCACGCGACGCGCCTCCTCGGGCAGGTCGAGCTCCACCGCGCCGTTTGCGCCGCGCAGGTGGAGCGCGACGTCGCGTGCGATCTCCACCAGGGCGCGATCGTGCCCGCGCTCGGCGAAGTTGAGCGCGACCGCGTAGCCGATGAAGGCGTCGGCCCCCAGCAGCACTGCGAGCGGCACGAGCAGCCAGGCGAGGAGCTGGGTACGAAGCTGGGTCGCCGCGTCACGCGGCATGCGGCCATTTCTCGATCAGGTAGCCCATGCCCCGGATCGTGCGCACGTCCACGCCGGAGGGTTCCAGCTTCTTTCGCAGGCGGTAGATGAACACCTCGACCGCGTTGCTGCTGGCCGACTCGTCCCAGCCGTAAAGGTGCTCGGCGATCTGCTGCTTGGTGACCACGCGCCCCTCGCGCATCAGCAACAGCTCCACCACGGCCAGCTCGCGCCCCGACAGTTCGAGCGGTTGCCCGTTGCAGTGCAGGCGCCGTCCGGCGACATCGAGGCGCAGGGGGCCGTGCTCGAGTTCGGCGTCCGGCGCCGCGTTGCCCCGGCGCAGCAGCGCGCGCACGCGCGCCTCCAGCTCCGGCAGCTTGAACGGCTTGGTGAGGTAGTCGTCCGCGCCAGTGTCGAGGCCCGCGACCAGGTCCTCGATGTTGTCGCGCACGGTGAGGATGAGGACCGGCACGCGCGACTTGCGCTGGCGCAGGCGGCGCAGCACCTCAAAGCCGCTGATCTCCGGCAGATTGACGTCGAGGATGACGAGGTCAAACTCGCCTGAAGCGAGCGCGTCGTCCGCTTCGCGCCCCCGGTGCGCGACCTCAACCGAGTGCGCCGACTGGCGCAGCGCGCGCGCCACCGCGTCGGCAAGCATGTGGTCGTCTTCGGCTAGCAGCACCCTCATGCCGGGAGATGATGGCACATCGCACCGCCGGGCGCGCTGTCAGCCGTATTGGGCCGCTAGAACAGCCCAACCACCTTGCCGTCGATCAGATCAATTTTCTCGGCCGAGGGCACCTTCGGCAGCCCGGGCATGGTCATGATATCCCCGCAGATCATCACCACGAACTCGGCGCCCGCCGCCAGCCGCACCTCGCGCACGTTGACCACGTGGTCGGTGGGCGCACCGCGCGTCGCCGCGTTGGTCGAGAACGAGGACTGGGTCTTCGCCACGCACACCGGGAAGTGGCCGTAGCCTTCGTCCTGCAGCTTCTGGATCTGCGCCTTCACCTTGGCGTCCGCGGTCACGCTGCCCGCACGGTAGACCTTCTTCGCGATCTTGTTGATCTTGTCCCACAGGCTGTCGGCATCCTCGTAGACGAAGGTCGGCTTCGAGGGCTTGTCGCACAACGCGACCACGATCTTCGCCAGGTCGGCGGCGCCCTTGCCGCCCTCGCCCCAGTGGGCGGCCAGCACCACCTCGGCGCCGAGCTTCTTCATGCGCTCGGTGACGAGGCTGATTTCGGCCGGCGTGTCGAAGGTGAACTTGTTGATCGAGACCACGCAGGGGATGCCATACACCTTGCTCACGTTCTCGACATGGCGCTCCAGGTTGACGAGGCCTTTCTCCAGCGCGGCCAGATTCTCCTTGCTCACCTCCTTCACGTCCACGCCGCCGTGGTACTTGAGCGCCCGCATGGTCGCCACGATCACCGCGGCGCTCGGCATCAGGCCGGTCTTGCGGCACTTGATATCGAGGAATTTCTCCGCGCCAAGATCGGCGCCGAAGCCCGCCTCGGTCACCACGTAGTCGGCCAGCTTTAGCGCACTCTGCGTGGCGAGCACCGAATTGCAGCCGTGCGCGATGTTGGCGAAGGGGCCGCCGTGCACGAACGCGGGGTTGTTCTCCAGCGTCTGCACGAGGTTGGGCGCCAGCGCGTCCTTCAGCAGCACCGTCATGGCGCCGTGTCCCTTCAGGTCCTTCGCCGTGACCGGTTTCTGCTCGCGCGTATAGCCCACCACGATGTTGCCGAGGCGCTTCTTCAGGTCCTCCAGCGAGGTGGCGAGGCAGAAGATCGCCATCACCTCGGAGGCGACCACGATGTCGAAGCCATCCTGCCGGGGATAGCCGTTGGCGGTGCCGCCCAGACCCACGGTGATGTCGCGCAGCGCGCGGTCGTTCATGTCGAGCACGCGCTTCCATTGGATGCGGCGCACGTCGATGCCGAGTTCGTTGCCGTGGCTGATATGGTTGTCGATCAGCGCGGCGAGCAGGTTGTTCGCGAGCTGGATCGCGCCGAAGTCGCCGGTGAAGTGCAGGTTGATGTCCTCCATCGGCACGATCTGCGCGTAGCCGCCGCCGGCGGCGCCGCCCTTCACGCCGAACACGGGCCCGAGCGAGGGCTCGCGCAGGCAGATGATCGCCTTCTTGCCGATGTGGTTCAGCGCGTCGCCCAGGCCCACGGTGGTGGTGGTCTTGCCCTCGCCCGCGGGCGTCGGGCTGATCGCGGTCACCAGGATCAGCTTGCCGTTCTTCTTCGACTTCAGGGTATCGAGAAACGGCAGCGAGACCTTGGCCTTGTAGTGGCCGTAAGGCTCAAGGTGCTCTTCGGCGATGCCGAGCTTTTCCAGCGCCACCTTGGAAATGCGCTGCATCTTCGCAGCCTGTGCGATCTCGATATCGGACGCCATGCGGTGCTCCCCAATTTTGGACGACGCATTGTGAGAGAGCCGGCCCGCGTCCGGCCTTGACCACGATCAAGGCCTGCGCCTAGCGACGCCCGGCGAGCACGGCGGATTCGATCTGCGAGAGGAGCACCGCGGGCTTGCGCACGCCATCGACCACGAGATCCGCGCCGGCGCGCACGGTCTCGCGCTGAATGCGCAGCGCAGGCTCAACCACGTCGGCGTAGCTCGCCTCGTAGCCGGTGATCCAGGCGAGGAAATCCGCAGCACCGGCCGGATCTCGGACGTCGGCCGCAGCCCCCATTTGCGCGAGCTTGCGCGCATGCGCGAACTCCAGCGGCAGGTCGATCCAGACGAGGAAGTCGATATGGCAGGCAGTCGCGGCGTGCGTGCGGCCGAACTGCGTCTCGAAGACGAGGAAGCGGTCCGGCCCGCTCTTCAGGGCCGCCAGCTTCTCGGCGAGGCCGGGGATGGGCAGCCGGTTGGGATCGGCCCCTTCGCGCAGCCAGCGGCGCACCTCGTCGAGCGGCTGTCTGGTGAACTGCTCGTAGTCGTCCATGTAGATTGCCGCGGCCTGGGGCAGGCGCGCGGCGAGACCACGCACGAGCGTCGACTTGCCCGCGCCGATCGGCCCGGCGACCGCCACAACGAAGGGATTCAAGGCGCCCCGACGCCGTGGTAGACGGTGAAGAAATCGCCGCCCCCGCGGCTCGTGCCGCCGGCGACGTGGCCGAGCGCCTGCCCACGGACGTTCTCCCACACCGGCTCGAACGCGTCCTCGGCGATGGCATAGCGCTGCTGCAGTTCCCGCAACCCGGCCTCCAGGTCGGCCACGCGGAGGTCGGCCGGATGCAGGTTGAGGTCGAACGATGCGCGGGGATTGCCCTCTTCCGCGACCTCCAGGTACATCAGCGGCTTGACGCTGCGCCGGCCGGCAAGGTCGAGCGCGGCGCACGCGGCGGCCTGCGAGGGCGCGCCCCGATGGCCATATAGCGCAGCCAGCCGCGCACGGATGCCGGCTGCCGGCAGGCCTGGAAAGCATTCGTAGCGCGCGACCGCACGGCGGCGCGGATCCGACGCGTCCCACTTGTAGGCGTGGTGCAGCACGACCGGCGGCCCGCCCCGAGGCGCGCCGTGGTATCGGCGCGCGTACTCCAGGTAAACCTTGTACAGCAGGCCCTCTCCCGCTTCGAAGCCGAAGTGCACGGTGTCGGCCTCCGCGAGGCCTCCCTCGAAGGCGGCAAGGTACGGCTCAGGCATCGCGAGCGCTCGGCAAACGCCTGCGAGACTCGCCGGATCCGCGCCCGCGCGCGGCACGCCGAACAGCACACGCTCCGCGAGCAGCGACCCGCGCGCCATCTTGAAGGATTTCTCAAAGCCCTCGAAACGCTGGCCGCGCAGCAGCCCGAGCAGCCTGCCGCCGTCGCCCGCTACTTGAGGAATCGGACGCTGCACTTGATGCCGGCCGGCACCGTGCTGTTCGGATTGGGCAGCCGCAGGCGTACGCCAAAGGTGCCGCTGGCCGCGTCCACGACACGGTCGACGACCGTCACGGTCGCCTTGAAGGTCCCCTGCAGCAGCGGCTGGAAGCGGACTTCGCCCGCCATGCCGGGCTTCACCCGGCCGAACATCTCCACCGGCGCGACGACCTCCACGTTCAGCGGGTCGATCTGGGCGATCTTCACGATCTTGCCGTCGCCGACGCGCTCGCCCGGGCTGAGCATGCGCTCGACCACGACGCCGTTCAAAGGGCTGCGGATGGTGCGCTGCTCCAGCACCTGCCTTTGCTGCTGCAGCTCCAGGCCCGCGATGCGCGTCTGCGTCTCCAGTTCGTCCTTCTCGTTGGCGGAGATGAGCTGCTTCTTGTAAAGCTCCTCGTTGCGGTCCACCTTGCGCTTGCCGAAATCCTCCTGCGCCGCCTTCAGGTTGACTGTGGCCTCCTCCACTTTCGAGTTCAAGCGGGCGACGACCTGTCCCCTGGAGACGAGCGAGCCCCGGTCCACGAGCACTTCCGCGAGTGTGCCTTCCACGGGGCTTCCGACGCTTGTGACGATGTGCGGCTCCACCAGGCAATCCATGTCATCGCCGAATTGCTTGCCGGCGTTGCCGCTGGCCATCGGCGGACGCACCGGGGTGAACGGGACCGCCTCCGGTTTGAGCGCAGCGGGACGCTGCGGGGCCTGGGCGTTCGCAGGAGAAACGGCTGCTGCAAGCGACGCAAGCAGGAAAAGGGCGGTCCCACGGTTCATTGATCTGCTCCTGAATTCATTCCGGCCTGCCGGAGAACGAGAGGATATCGCCAGTCTGCTTGTCGGTCTTCAGCAGATTGCGGCGCACCTTCGACTGCGCGCGTTCGGTGCGCAGCTGGGCGAGTCGGATCCAGCGCCGCTTCACTTCCTGGGCCGCGCCGGGCCTGAGCGCGGCGAGCCGGCGCATCAGCAGTTCCGGCAGGCCCCCGCGGTAGGGCTCGAGCACCGGGTCCTCGAGGGAAATGATGGCCTCGAAGTGCCCCGGATCCCCCTGGCGGGAACAGCGCCCTTCCAGCTGGCGATCGATGCGCCCGGCCTCGTGCCGCTCCGACAGAATCACGTGCAGCCCGCCCAGTTCGGCGACGCCTGGCGCGAGCTTGATGTCGGTGCCGCGGCCCGCCATGTTGGTCGCGATCGTGATCGCGCCCGCCTCGCCCGCGCGCTCGACGATCTGCGCCTCTTCCTCGTCCTGCTTGGCGTTCAGCACGCGGTGCGCGAGGCCGCGCTGCTCGAGCAGCCGGCTCGCGATCTCGGAGGACGCCACCGAACGCGTGCCCAGCAGGATCGGCACGCCCTTGGCGTGCAGCTCGGCGACCCGTTCCGCGATGCGATTCCATTTCTCTTCTTCCGTCTCGAAGATGCGATCCACCTCGCGCAGGCGCCGGCCGGGCCGGTGCGTCGGGACGCGCACCACCGGCAGGCCGTAGACCGACCCGAGTTCCCCGGCCACCTCGGAACCGGTACCGGTCATCCCGGACAGGTGAAGGTAGCGCCGGAAAAACCGCTGGTAGCTGATCTTGGCGAGCGTTTCCTTGCGCGGCGTGATCTCGCAGCCCTCCTTCGCCTCGATCAACTGGTGCAGTCCCTGGCCCCAGGAGCGGTCGGCCATCACCCGCCCGGTGTGCTCGTCGACGACCTGGATCTTGCCCTCGCGCACCACGTAGTGGTCGTCGCGCAGGAACAGGTGCAGCGCGCTCAGCGCCTGAGTGACCAGTTCCTCGCGCCTGAGCGAGCCCGCCCAGACGCCGCCCAGTTCCTTGCACAGTTCGACCACCTTTGCGTGGCCCGTCTCGGTCAGCGCGACCCTGCGCTCGGCGATGACGATGACGAAATCCGCGCCGAGCGCCAGGCCCCGGGCGATCGCCAGGGCCTGCGCAGCCACTGCCGCCTCGTCGCCCGGCGGCACTTCCGCGGAAATGATGAGCGGGGTGCGGGCCTCGTCGATCAGCACGCTGTCGGCCTCGTCGACGATCGCGAAATGCAGGCCGCGCAGGTGCAGGCGGCGGCTGCGGGAATCCGGCCCGTAGATCTTCTCCAGCCGCAGGTGCAGCGTGCTCGCGCCCGTCGCCAGCAGTATCCGGTCGCGCAGGTAATCGAACACCAGGGTCTTATTGGTGCAATACGCGACGTCGCAGGCGTATGACGCCCGGCGCTCCTGCGGCGTCATTTCCTCGGTCGCCGCCGCCACCGTGATGCCGAGCGCCTCGTAGACCGGCCGCAGCGTCTCGCAGTCCCGCGCCACGAGATAGTCGTTGACGGTGACCACGTGCACCGGGATACCCGCCAGCGCCGCCGTGCAGGCGGCCAGCGTGGCGGTCAGCGTCTTGCCCTCGCCGGTCTGCATCTCGGCGACCATGCCGTTCAGCATGATCCAGGCGCCCTTCAGCTGCACGTCGAAGTGGCGCATGCCCAGAACGCGGTCCGAGGCTTCGCGCACCAGCGCGAAGGCCTCCGCCACCAGCGCATCGCGCAAACCGTCCCGCCGCAGCCGGCGCTTGAGCTCGCGCGCCTCTTCGGCGAGCCGGGCGACGTCCAGCCCGCGGTAGCGCGCCTCGACCGCGGCCACCGCGCCGACGATGAAATCGACGCGCGCTGGACGCGCGCGCATCGCGCGCGTCAGGCGTCCGGCGACGGCCGTGCCGGCGCGGTCCAGCCATTGCTCGCCGGCCAGCTCGCGCCGCTCGGCGTAGAGCTCGTCGAAGGCGCGCGGCGCGGCGAGTACGTCAGACATTGAACTTCTTCAGGAAAGCGCGCCGCAGGTCGCGGTACCACTGGCTGGCAAGCGGCTCGGGCTCATGCTCGAAGCGCACGTAGACGCGTCCGCCGAGGTAGTTCGTCTGCTCGCCCTGCGGCAGCTCGAGGTCCAGCACGAACAGCTTCTCCAGCGATCTGCCGTCGCCCGGCCGGGCCGGATCGAGCCCGATCTTGCCGCCGCCCTGCAGGCTGAGCGTCATGCTGGGCAATTCGTCCGTCGCCGCGGGCACTTCGCGCTCGATGCGCGCCTGGATCGGCCGGCTCACGCGGTCGGCCGGGCGGATCTCCACGCGCTCGGTGCGCTTGCTGACGAGCGCGCCCTCGGACTGGGACACCACCACGCGCACGGAACGGGCTGCCCGATCGGTGACGTAGGCGAGCACCTCTCCGCGCTGGGCATAGCGGCCGGGCAGGTTCTGCGGGTCCTGGATCACGAATAGTCCGTTGCCGGGGCTGCGCACCAGCAAGTCCTCCTGGCGTCGCTGCGCGAGGCCGAGCGCCTCCATCACGTGAGTTCGCTGCTCGTTGATGACCCCGGCCTGCACCCGGTTGCCGGTGATCGCCGCCGAGTAGCGCGCGTCGAGCTCCGCGAGCTGCGCCTGCAGCACGCCGGTGCGCGCGGACAGCTCCGGATCCTGGCTTTCGATCAGGACATCGCCCTCGCGCACCGCCTGATCCGGCTTCGCGAGAACCTTGGTCACGAACCCGTCGACGGTGGCGCGCACCTGCGCCTGCTCCGGCGCCCAGATCACGCCCTCGGCCCTCGTGGACGAGGGCGCGGGCAGCCACAGCAGCGCAGCGACAAGCAGGCCGACGCCGCCGGTGCTGACCAGCACCGCGCGCTGCCGGTGGCTGGCGAGCCGCGGGCTGTAGAAGAGGTAATGGATCTTCTTCGCCACGGGCAGCAGCAGCATGCTGACACAGGCCCAGATGGCCAGTAGCACGCCCAGCACGAAGAACTGCGTGGCCACCAGCACCGCGATCGAAACCATCATGAACATGCGATAGATGAACGAGCCGATCGCGTAACCGACGAACCAGCCGCGCTCGCCCGGCGCGGCGATCGGCGAGGTGCCGCCTTCGACGCCGAAGAGGTACCGGTTCACCAGGTAACCCAGGTAGTCGTTGGAGCGCTGTCCGAGGTTCGGGATCTCCAGGCTGTCGGCGAGAATGTAGTAGCCGTCGTAGCGCAGCAGCGGATTGGCGTTGAACAGCAGCGTCGACACGCCCGCGACCAGGATCACGTCGTAGGCGATCGCCCGGGCCATGCCAGGCTCGAGGTGCACCCAGGCGAACACCGCGAGGGCGGCGATGAAAAGCTCCACGATCATGCCGGCCGCACCGACCAGCGCGCGGCTGCGCCGGTCGCGGAACGCGGTCGCGGCGGAGGCGTCGACGTACGGGATGGGTATCAGCACCAGCAGCATGACGCCCATCTCATGCACTTCACCGCCGATGGCCTTGGTCGCGAGCGCGTGTCCGAGTTCGTGCAGCAGCTTGATGAGCGGGAAAACTATCCAGATGAGCAGCAGGTTCTCCACCGAGAATACGCGGTCGACCACGTCGCTCGAGAGTTCTCTCCAGTGCATCGCGATCAGGACAAGGGCGCAGCCGACGACCCCGAGCCACAGCAGCGCGCCCACCCGACCGAACAGCGGCGCGAGCAGCGGCAACAGCCGCTGCAGCATCCAGTCCGGATCGAACAGCGGGAAACGCATCGACAGCGGATTGCCCAGATACTGCTTCCAGCGCGTGCGCACGTGCTTGCGCCGGCGCTGCTGCAGTTCGTTCAGGTCGGGGGGCGCGTCACCCTGCAGGACGTCCGCGGCGTGCAGGTCCGCAAGCAGCTTGATGGCTTCGTCCTGGGAGGGCACCTCGTCGCCGAGGCGCACGCAGGCAAGGTCCCAGATCTCCTGGACCGTGCGCTTGCCGTCCATCAGGCCAATGATCAGGTTGGCGATCGGGGTAAAGCGGTGAAACTTGCCGGTGGTGTGATTCTGCATCACGTACCACACCGCGCCCCGGTACACGTGGCGGTGGACCTGCGCGTGGCTGCGCAGTCGAGGGCGAAGGCCCGCGACCCGGTACCAGGAGGAGCTGAACAGCGACGGGCTGCTCATGCCGGATTTCTCACGCGGGGAACCCTCATCTCAACCTAGAGCCAGGACCAAAGGGTGAGCCGCGCCCAGTCGAGCATCTTGTGGGTGCCGATCCAGATCAGCTTGCGGCGCCCGGCCTCGATCTTGGCGACGCCCTCCATGCCGGGGCGCAGCCGCCCCGCGGCGCCCTCCGGCGCCCTCTCGAGCAGCGCCTCGACGCGGAAATAGCTGCGTCCCTCGCGCGATGCGACGATCGGCGTCAGCTGGCTGACGGTGAATGGAAAGACTTCGCCGGGGATCGAACTGAGCTGCAGGGCTCCCTTCTGCCCGGTCGCCACGCTGTCGATGTCCGTCTCGTCCACCTCGAGCACCACGCGAAAGGCGTTCAGGGGCGAAATCTCGAACAGCGTCTGGCCGCGCTTCACCGAGGCGCCCAGCGACTGGTGCAGGTCGCCGCTCACCACCAGACCTTCGAAGGGCGCGGTGATCTGCGCCCTGCCGAGGTGCTCGGCAAGTAGGTTCATCTGCGCCTCTGCCTGCTGCACCTGCGCAAGCAGGATGTTGGCCTGGGCACGGTCGTGCTTGGCCATGGCTTCCTGGTACTGGCGCGCATACTGGCTCTGCTGGCTCGCCCACTTGTAGTACTCGAGCTTCAGGTCGCGCTGGTCGAGGCTGGCCAGCACGGTTCCGGCCGGAACGATGTCGCCCGCGCGGTGCGTCGCGCTCGCGACGTAGCCGTCGAAGGGCGCCACCAGGACGCGGCGCACCGCCCCCTCGAGCGCGGCGCTCGCCCCGACGCGGTGCTCGCCGGTCGCGAAGCTGAAGAAGATCGCGGCAAGCATGACGAGCGCCGCGGCAAGCTTGCGGCCGAAATGGCGCGGGCCGATGAATTTCTCCAGTTGCTCGCGCGCGATATCCTTGACGCGGCTCACCAGCAGCCGGTCGTTCAGCCGCTTTTCCTCGAGGATGCGGCTGCCCAGCGCGACCACCGCCTGCGTCAGCTCGACCGTGTCGGCCTCGAACGGGCGCCCCGCCGGGCGCTCGAAATTGAACGCCCCCTTGGTGGTCTCTCCCACGGAAAAAGGCACCGTGAGCACGCTGCCGCTGCCGAAGAGCCGCGCCAGCGCCTCGTGGTCGCGCGTCACCAGCGCCTCGCCGTCGCCCTGCGGCAGCACGATGATGGATTTCTGGTCCAGGGACTCGTCCATGGCGGTGCCGATCGCCCGGATCAGGTTCATGCGCTCGCCGAACTCGGCGCTGTGCGACACGGCCACGACGCGGGCATGGCCGTCGCGCTCGAAGCCGATGCTGACCCGGTCGCAATCCAGGCGTACCGCGAGGTCGGTCGCGAGCGCCTGGGCGGAGGCCTGGAAGCCGTCCTCCGCGAGCGCGGAAGCCACCAGGTCGAGGGTGGCCATGAGGCGCTCGCGCGTCCCGTGCTCGTGGCGCGCTTGCTCGCCGCGCAACGCGCATTCCACCGCATACAGGCCCCACTGCAGCTGCCGCACCACCTCCTGCAGCGCGGCGTCCGGCTGCGGCGCGAGTTCGACGGCCACCAGGCCGTGCAACTGCCCTTCGAAGATCAGGGGACAGCTCACCGCCGCGTACGGAGCGCCCTGCATCGCGATGCCGCGGCGAGCCTCCAGCGTGCGGCTGGAGATATCGGCCAGCAGCGGGCTCGCGTTCTGCGCCGCCGGCCAGAATGCCGCCGGCGCATAGGGCCCCGCATCGGGGGCGCCGAGCAGCAGCACGCCGCGCGCGGCGCCCGCGACCATGGAGCACTGCAGCGCGAGCCAGCTCCTGAGGTAGGCATCCGAGGACTGCGCCGCGGCATGCTGCCGCCAGAGCGCGTCCCCGGCACTCAGCGCGGAGGCGGTTTCCTCGAGGGCGGAACCCGGCATGGTTGAGCCTCGCGCATCAGCTCTGCGCTGAGCCCTCGATCTTCAGTTCGCCGAAGCGGGTTTCGTACTCCTTCAGGACCCGCTGCAGCAGGGCCTGCAGCCGCTTGGCCGCATAGGGGTTGAGGATGATCCGGTCCGAGAGCATGACCTTTACTTCCTTCTGGCCGGAATGCCAGGCCTGGTTGGCGCCGAACAGCAGCGTGATCTCCTCGCGCGAGCCGAGAACGTTGCAGACGTTCGAGTATGAGGTGTTCAGCCGCGAATCATCCCAGACGACTCTCTGTGGATCGATGTTGCGCTTCGCGGTATCAAGCGTAGAGGCTTCGCCCGAGGCGGGGTTCTTGGTGGCCATGCAAGCTCCTTAAAGCTCGTTATAGTAAAGAAGAAGTGGCGCCCTGGAGAGGCGCCTGTGCCGCCGGGTACCGCCGGCGACTCAGTCGGACTTATCGCCCCATTCGATGCGCAGCCCCGGTTTGCTCCGGGTGGCGACGTCCTTCCCGTCGACGGTCTCGTTCATGCCGAGCGCGCCGTCCAGCCAGCGACGCGCGACCTGTTCGACGGCGCCGGCGGCAAGCGGCCGCGCCGCGCCGGTCCTCGGCTGCGAACGGCGATCGAGCATGACCTCGCCCGCGGCCGCGGCTTCTCCGGCGGGCCGGATCCAGGCGCCCCTGTTGCCCGCGGACGTCGCCGTCGTGGCGCCCGTCATGCGCGGCGCGGAACTCTCCTGCCGGCGGCCATACCAGGCCTGCGCGCCGACCAGGCCGGCGAGCGCCAGTTGCTGCCGATCCGCTTGGTCTCGCGTCGGCTGGTCGCGCGTCGACTGGCCAGTGGTGCCGAGCGTAAAGCTGCCGGCCGCGTTCCCTTCGACCTGCGGCAGTTCCAGTATCTGCAGGCCGGTGCTGTCGCCGCCGAATTCATTCGACGTTGCCGCGGACGGCGTGCCCTCTTGCGCGCCTTCGGCCGGACCTTGCCCGCCTTGCTCGCCCTGCCCTTCCTCGCCGGCAGGGGCGGCACCCGGCTCGCTCGCGGGGGCTCCGGACTCGCTGCCGGGGGTCGCCGAGGAGGCCGGCTGGGAGGCCACGCTCGAGCTGCTGTGGTGCTGGGCCTGGGCCGCCGCGAAATCGAACCCGGAGAAGACCGGCAGAGACAGGTAGTCGCCAAGCACGTACAGGCGCCGGAGCTCGCTCGCCGCGTCGCCGATCAGGATGAGATTGCCGCGATACACCTGCGGGTCCGCCGCTGCCGCGTCGTCGGGACGCGTGTAGGTGAACAGGCTGTCCTGCACCTGCGCGATCAGGTCGCCCAGGCCGCCGAAGCGCATCACCGACGTCACGTGGCCGGAAGCGTCAAAGGTCACGGCGGCGTAATCGCCCGCGAGGATGTCGTTGGTGAGGTCGCCAACCATCACGTCGTCGCCGTCGCCGGCGATCAGGACGTTCTGGCCTGCGCCGCCATCGAGGAAGTCGCTCGAACCGATGAAGGAATCGATGCTCTCCACCAGGTAGAGCGCCCCGCCGGCGTAGGTGACGCGGCCGCCGTCGCCCATGAGCATGTCGACTCCGCCGCCCGAAACCAGGCTGTCGGGCCCGAAGCCGCCGATCAGGACATTGTTGCCTTCGCCCGAATGGATGGTGTCCGTGCCGCCGATGCCGGGCTGGGTGGATTCCACCATCGCGGGGCGCCCGGCCGCGTCGAAGGACATCCGGCCGTCGTCGCCCACCACCACGTCCACGCCCGCGCCCGTGGTGACGGTGTCGTCTCCCAGGCCCGCGATGACCAGCGTATCGCCGCCGGCGGCTTCGATCGCGTCATCGCCGCCCCGGGTTGGCTCGGTGGTCGTGACGTACGAAAGGATGCCGGTCGGGCCGTAGCTGAGGCTGCCGTTGTCGCCGAGCAGCGTGTGCGTGCCGGTGCCGACATCGACCGTGTCGTCGCCGAAACCGGCCACGACGGTCTTCGCGCCGTTGCCAGCGGTGATCGCGTCGCCGGTGCCCTGCAGCGTCTCCGTGCTGTCCACTTGGCGGAACACCTGGCCGGCGGCGTCCATCTGCACGCTGCCGTTGTCGCCGAGGATCATGTCGCTGCCGTCGGCGGTGGTGACCGTGTCGGCCCCCATGCCGGCGAGGATCACGTTGGTGCCATTGGCGGAGTTGATCTGGTCGTTGCCGCCGGTGGCCGCAAGCGTATCCGCGGTCTCGATCGTCAGGATGTTCCCGGCGCCGGTCTGGCCCAGGGCGACGTAGCCGATGCTGCCGTTGTCGCCCAGAACGGTATGAGTGCCCTCGCCCATGGTGACTGTGTCACCGCCGTCGCCAGCGAGGATGGTCTTCGCGCCGTCGCCGGTCACGATCTGGTCGGCGCCGCCCAGCTCATCCACGCCACCACCCGCCGAGTCCAGGGAGTAGGTCGTGATCTGGGCGTAGTTGCCGCCCTGGGTGTCCATCTGCACGAGGCCGTTGTCGCCAAGGATGGTGTCGGCCCCGTCTGCGCCCGGCGCCGTGCCCGTATCGATGGTGATGAAGTCCCCGTGCATCCCGCCCAGGATCGTCGCCGTACCGTCGCCCACCGTGATGCGGTCAATGCCGCCGGTCGCCTGCACCGTATCCGTGGTCTTGAAGCTCAGCGCCTTGCCCGCGCCGACGCTCGGGTTGCCCAGCCCATCGAGCATCGGCACGAACGTCACCGAGCCGTTGTCGCCCAGCACGATGTGCTCGTTCGTCCCCGCCGTGCCATCGCCCAGCCTGATCGTGTCCCCGCCATCGCCGCCCAGCACGATCTTCTTGCCGTCGAGCGCCGTGATGATATCCCCCGCGCCCTGGTCCGCCGTCCCGCCACCGGCCGAGGTCAACGACTTGGTCGTGACCTGCGCGAAGTTCACGCCCTTCGCGTCCATCTCCACCACGCCGTTGTCGCCCAGCACCACGTCCGCGCCGCCCGCGACGTTGCTCTGCAGGATGATCGTGTCGACCCCCATGCCGCCCAGGATCGTGTTGTTGCCGTTGCCCGTGATCGTGATGTTGTCCCGATCGCCCGTGCCGCCGACCGAGCTGATGTCCAGCGTGTCCGTCGTCTCGAACTTCTGCGCGTTGCCCGCGCCACCGGCCACGCCCGCGCTGAGCGGCACGAACGTCACGATGCCGTTGTCGCCCAGCACGATGTGATCGCCCGCGCCCATCGTCACCTGGTCGAACCCGTCGCCGCCCAGCACGATCTTCTTGCCATCGCCCGTGGTGATCTGGTCGTCCCCGCCCAGGCTCGTGATCAGGCTCGTCGGATCGGTCGAGGCCAGCGACTTGGTCTCGATCAGCGCGTAGTTGCCGCCCTGGATGTCCATCTGCACCAGGCCGTTGTCGCCCAGGATCGTGTCCGCCCCGTCGCCACCGACCGTCGTGCCGGTGTCGGTGATGATGATGTCGCCGTGCATCCCGCCCAGGATCGTCGCCGTGCCATCGCCCAGCGTGATCCGGTCGATGCCGCCCGTGCCCGCCACCGTGTCGGTTGTCTCGTAGCTCAGGACCTTGCCCGCGCCGCCAGCCACGCCCGCGCTCAGCGGCACGAAGGTCACCACCCCGTTGTCGCCCAGCACGATGTGCTCGTTCACCCCGGCCGTGCCATCGCCCAGCTTGATCGTGTCGCCACCGTCGCCGCCCAGCACGATCTTCTTGCCGTCCTGGCCCGTGATGATGTCCGCGTCGCCCAGGCTGGTGGCGCTGCCGCCCGTCGAGGCGAGCGAGTTCGTGGCGATTGTCTCGAAATTGCCGCCGTTGACGTCCATCTGCATGAAGCCGTTGTCGCCCAGAATGGCGTCTTTCCCGCTGCCCACTGTGATCGTGTCGACGCCCATCCCGCCGAGAATCCGGTTGTCCCCCTCGCCGGCGCGGATCGTGTCGTTGCCGCCAGTCGAGGCATCGACGTCCGTGGTCTCCAGGCGCGTTACGTCGCCGGCCGCGTTGAACGCTACCCGGCCGTTGTCGCCCAGCACGACGTCGTTGCCGGATCCGACCCACAGGTAGTCACCGTCGTAGCTGCCGGCCGCCGCATGGAGCAGCGCGCCGCCGCCATTCTTGCCGCCGATCACGACGTTGCGCCCTTCGCCGCCATCGATGTAGTCGTTCGCGCCCACCTCGAGGTTCACCGAGCGAGCGACGCCGCCCAGGTGAACGAGGCCGTCGGTCCTGTCGCCCAGGCCGCCCCAGCCGAGCACCTGCACCACCGCGCCGCTGGAATCGGTGTACTCCACGCGGCCGCGGTCGCCGAAGATGATGTCGTTGCCGCTGCCGCCGACGATCTCATCCTTGCCCTGGCCGCCGAAGATGACGAGCGGCAGCGACGACAGGCTGGCGTCGACCTTGTCGTCGTCGGCGCCGAGCGCGGGGCCGACGAGGAAATCGTGGTCGAACGGCCCCTGCGTGTTCAGCGCGAAGAATCCGTCCGCGATCCCGTCGCCCGGCAAGCCGGCAACGGCGTCCAGCCTCACGGCGACGGTATCGCCGCCCAGCCCCGTGTTCAGGGTCGTGATCGTCCGCTTCGTCGCGTCGGTCTCAAGGCGGGTGCTGGCGACCGTCACGTTGTCGACGCCGTAGCCGCTCCACACCGTGATGCCGCCGGCGAAGGTTCCCGTGGCGCCGAGCGTGTCGACAACGGTGCCGGCGAGGTTGCGCGCGCTCGCGGTAGCCACGTAATTGATGTTGGCCGAGGCAAGGCCGAGGATCTGGCTGTTGCTCAGGGTCGCCGTGTTGGGCGCGCGCGAGCCCGCGTCGCTCACCATCAGCGCGTTCGTGCCGCTGCCCGAGTCAATATTAAGCAGGCCGTTCACCGCGTCCAGCGTGCCGTTCATGGCGGTGGTGCCGATGATCGCGCCAAGCGCATTGGTCACCTGGTAGGTGTAAGTGCCGGCCGCAAGGCGCTGGTTCGTCTCGTTTTTGCCGTCCCAGGTGGTGGTGTGCGTTCCGGCAGCCGGCGAATTCACCGTCATGGTGCGCACCAGCGTTCCGGTCGTGTCGTAGATTTTGACCAGGGCCTGGGCAACGCCAGCCGACAGTTCATACGTCAGCGCCGGCGCATGGCCCCCTTCGCCCCGGAAGGCGAAGGTGTTGCCGGCCAGGAACCCGGATACGTTGGCCGTCGTTGCGACGCCGGCGAACGTCGAGACAATTCCGGCGAAGGTCGTCGCGTTGGCGCGCGTAGCGGTCACCGTGTAGGTGTATCGGCCCGAGGGCGCCAGCACCCCCGCCGCATTCGTGCCGTCCCATACCGGCGCGTGCGCGCCTATGGCAGTAACGCCCAGAGCGATGGTCTTGACCACGGCTCCGGTCGCATCCTTCACGACGACGCTGACCGAATCCGCCGCCTCTGCCAGGCTGAAGGCCAGCGCGGGCGTGTCGCCGGAGGCCTGCGTCAGCGCGCCAGTCGAGCGCACGCCAGTCACCGAGTAGGTGTAGGTGCCTGCGGCTACCGCTTGCCCCAGGGTGTCGGTTCCGTCCCAGGCCTGCGAATAGGCGCCCGCCGCCGTCTGGCCAAGGGTGAAGGACTTCACGACCGCGCCGCTCGAGTTCCTGACTTCGATGACGACCGACACGGCCGCTTCGGCCAGGCTGTATCCCAGGACCGCCGGATCGCCGCTGCGCAGCGTCACCACGCTGTCGGTCTGCACATTGGCGCTCGAGGAGACGAAGACCTGGTCGTTGCCGCCGGCGGTCTTCAGGTTGGTGATCGCGCTCGTGCCCTGGACGTTGAAGATATCCGCGCCCGAGCCGAGCGTCACATTGAGGGTATTGAGGCCGTAGTAGTTGATGCCGCTGGTGCGCGTGGCGACTTCGACGCTGCCGGTGGTGGCGACGATCGCCTTGGCGCGATGCTCGCCCTGGAATGCGATCGTGTAGACGTTGCCGACCTTCGTGACGGCGACGTTGTTCGTGTATGGCTTCGAGTTGTCGTTGCGATCGTTCAGCGGATCGAGGACAGAGCCGTTCGGGTTGAGGATAAGGTCGAGGATCTTGAGCACCTCGTCCGCCGAGGCGCCGACCAGGATCGAAGCAGTGGTCTGCGTGGTCTGCAGCGGGGTGCCGCCAGGAACCGGAACATTGATCGTAAGCGTGAAGCTGCCGGCGCCGTTGACGGTCACCGTCTGCACGTTGCCGATCGCGGGCGTCGGGGTGCCCTGGCGCAGCGTCGTGACGCCGACGTCGATCGACTCGCCCGCGAAGGCCTGCAGCGTCGCCGCCGCCGCCGCGCGCGTCTCGCCCCAGATGATCTCTTCCATGTTGCGGCCGGCGAGATTGCCGGTGAACACCACCCTGTAGGTCACGGCGTGCACGCCGTCGTCCAGCGCCTCGCGGCTGTCTTCGAATACGAGAATGTCGGTCGTGTTGTCGTACAGGCTGCGCAGCGCGGCCTGCACCTTGCCCGCGGCGACGCCCGCGGTCGCGAAATCGGCCTGCGTGAAGGTCACCGGAACCGGCAGCGGCGTCGCGTTCGGCGTCGTGTAAGTGAGGCGGAAGGTGCCCGACTTGGCCTGCACGCGCACCAGCTGGATTTCCTCGACCGAGGCCATGTCGAGCCCGGTCAGCGTCGTGGCGGTGAGAGTGCCGGTGTTGGCGTTGGTGTCGCCCGAGTCGTTGACGTTGACCGTGTCGAGCTGCACCGTGGTCGGCGCCTGGTTGACCACCTGGACGCCGCCGATGATGTCGAGGAGGCCCGTGACCTGGTCGACGCGATTGTCGGCGCTGCCCACGTCCACCCGGTTGCCGGTGGTCACGCTGGTGCCAAGGTCGAGCGTGGTGTGGCCCGACACCTTCTTCACTTCGATCCAATCGTCGCCCGCCGCGCCGCTGATCGTCGTGGCGCCCTGATGGGTCGACTCGACGACGATGTGGTCGTTGCCCGAGCCCAGCCTGAGATTGACCTGCTCCAGGCCGGCGTAAGTGATGCCGCCGTTCATCGCCTTGCCGCCGACCACGCTGTCCGGGCCCATGCCCAAGCCGTAGAGCCGGTTCTCGGTCAGCGTGCCGACGTCGTTCGAGACGCTGTTGCGGTTGTAGACGTTGAGCACGTCCACCTGGTCGGCTTCGACCGCCAGGATGTTGCTGTTGACCGGGCTGATGAAGTAGCCGGTGCCGCTCGTCAGCGCCGCGCCCCACGTCGAGGTGAACCGCACCGTGTCGAGCTTGACGTCGGCGTGGTAGGCGAGCGCCTGGTCGACCTGGTCGGCGAGCCCGCGCGCGACCTTGGCGAGGGTGTCGCCGGCCGAAACGATGTAGACGAAGTCCGCGGTACCGAGCGTAATCTTCCAGCGATCGCCCGCGGTAACGGAGCCGTCGATAGGGGAACCGGCCAGCTGGATCTGGGCCAGCTCCCAGTTTGTGGCGCCGGTGGCGATCGTATCGCTCAGGCGCGCGCGCCCCTTCAGCACGTCGATACTCACGCCGGTGGTGCTGGTCAGCTTGAGCATGGAGGTGCCGGTAGTCGCCGCGACGCCGGCCGGCGGGGTCGCATTGATGAGCTGGGCGAGGCGTTGCGCCACCACGTCCAGTGTGAGCACATCGTCGGTCGGCCCACCGCCGGGGCGCGAGCCCGCAATGTAGGTGTAGGTCGGGCCGGTGCTGCCGTTGAGCCGGATGCTCCATTCCTGGCCCTTGAACACCGCGCCTTCGAGCACCAGCGTCGCATTCGAGTACGTGGTGGCCGAAGTACCCGTGCCGCTGATGGTGCCGGAGCCCGTGCCGACAGTGACGCCATCGCTTCTGGTGACGCTGATCGAGGCGGAGAACGCCGTGCCGAGCGTCTCGGACTTGATCGCGACGCCGGTGCCGGTGAGCGCCTCGACGTGCTGCGTGATGCCGGTGCCGACGCCGGTCACCACGGTCATGTCGTAGAGGAAGCCCGTGGTGCTGGTGTCCATGCGCGGGTCGAAGCCCGGCATCTGGCCGCGCAGCGGGTCGTAGTGCACCGCGTTGATGTCGGTGAGGGTGTTACCGGCGGACGCCGCGTCGGCGGTGGTGCTGCCTTCGATCAGCGGGTTGTTGTTCTCGCCCGGCAGCATGAACGGATTGCGCAGGGCGTTGTCCTCGGTGTGGATGATGCCGCCCTGGATCACGAGCGGCCCGCGGATGCGGTTCACGTGCTCGTCCATCGCCGGGAACACCTTCAGGTCGCCGCCCTCGATCACCTGGTCGTCCACCGCGGTGACGACGACTTTCTGGGGGATGTTCCAGGCGTTCAGGGCCCCGTTCACGTTCGAGAACACGAGCTGTGCGGTGACCGCGGCGCTGCCGCGGCTGTCCGGGGTGATCGCGGCGCTGGCGGACGTGATCACGCCGCCGTCCACGCGCGTGACGACGATCTCGCGCCCTTTGAGCAGCGTGCGGAAGTTGACGCTGCTCTCGGCCTTGATCTGCGCGCTCAGGTGCTCGGCGATGTCGGCGAGTTCGTCGCCGAATCCGACCGCCTGCGTGTAGGTCCTGGTGAACGCGCCGGACGTGATCGTGACCTTCCAGTCTTCGCCGACCCGCGGCTCGCCGGTGAGGCTGATGGTCAGCTGCTTGTTGGCGTCCGACTGGGTGATCCCGATCGCGCCCTTGGTATCGGGCACCGCGCTCGAACCGCTGCCGACCTTCACCGCGAGCTTGGCGACGAAGGACTGGCGGTCGCCGTTGTAGCGGGTCAGGAGGATGTTCTCGCCAACGTTGCTCGCGACGTAGCCGATGTTCGCCAGGTTGACCTGCGTGATCAGGTCCGTCGCGATGGCCGTCAACGTGGTCCCGGCGACGGTCGCGGAGCTGAAGGTCGATTCCGCCAGCGTCGTACCGCCCAGGGTCAGCACCCAGGTCTCGACGCCTGCGACGCTCGTGACCGCGTTGCCCGCAGCGTCGACGTACGCGAGCTTGATCTTCGCCTGCGGCGTCGCGACGTCGACCTGCACCGCCTCGTGCAGGCCGTAGCCGTCACGCGCCGAGAAGGCCTTGTCGGAGTTGTAGCTGCCGGTCACCTGCGGCACCACGTCGACCGTGGTGACGTCGCCCGGCCGGCCGGTGAGCACCACTTCGAAGGTGTCGAAGTTCGACGAGTAGCCCGGGAACTCGCTCTGCATCGAGTAATCGATCTGGTACGACGAGAACATGCCCGTCGTCAAGCCCGAACCCACGAGCAGGGTCGACGGGTTGGTGAGCTGCTTGTCGAGCGTGTAGGTGCTGGTCAGCGGGTCGTAGGCGATCACGTTCGCGCTCTGGCCCTTGCCGGTGCCGTCCATGAAGGTCATCGTCTTGCCGACCAGCGAAATCGCCTCGCGGTTGACTTCGTGGTTCTGGATCGCCACCACCAGGTCGTAGGACTGGCCGCTGGAGACCACGCCGAGGTAGCCGTCGCTGTACGGGCTGGCGGCCAGGTAGTGGCGGTACGACTCGGCCCGGATCTGGTAGTTCTTGTCCGGATCGGTGAACTCGTAATAGAGCTGCGGGTCGGCCACCGCCTGGTTGAGGACGTAGTTGCCGCCCGAATCGACCGTGAAGTAGTTGTTGGCCTTGCTGCCGAGGTCGAGGTAGCCCGGGGTCAGGAACGGATTCATCCGCGCGACCAGGCTGCCGGATTCATCGTACAGGCCGAGCGTCAGGTAGTCCACGTAGCTGTGATACGTGTACTCCTCCACCGTTTCTCTGATGATCGTTTCGACGCCGCTGTACGGGTCGCGCACCAGGCGGTCGCGCTCCACGAGCTGGGTCTCGCGCGTCTGGCCCGTCACCAGGTTGGCGTTGTCGACATCGAACAGGGCCTGCGCCTTGCCGCCGCCCTGCGAGGCCTCGACCGTGAAGCCGGTGAACCAGGCGGTCGCGGTGTTGACGCGGATGTCGAGCGTGCTGTTGGTGCGCGTGACCGTGTACAGGCCGGTGGGGATCGCGTTCTTCAGCTTTTCCGCGACGCCGTTGATGTTGTCGCCGAGCGCGACCTTGGCGGTGTACTCGATGCCGTTGAGCTTGATAGTCCAGGTGTCGTTCACCCGCACGTCGCCCGCGAGCTCCACCACGGCGCGCGTGTAGTGCGCCGGGTCGGTCATCGGAGAGGCCGGGTTCGTCGTCAAGCCGTGGTTCTTCAGGCGCTTGAAGTGCTCGATCTTGTCGGCCGTGACCTGCGCGCCCGAAGCGAGCGAGATGCTGACCTGGCCCGCCGCCGCGCTCGTGGTCGTAACCAAGTAGCCGTTGCCCGTCAACGCCGGCACCAGGGTTCCGGTCGTGAACGCCGAGATGTCGCCCGCGCTCCCGCCGCCGTTGACCAGCACGTTCGTGCCGCCCAGCGTCACGCTCCAGGTGTCGCCCGAAACCGTGTTGTTGTCCAGGTCGAGCTCCAGGCGCCAGGCGTTCCTGACGTCGCCGCTCACAGCCTGCGTCGCCAGCGTCGGCGCGCCGTCGATGCTCGGTGTGGTGACCAGGGCGGCCGCGTCCTCGCGCGCCACCGTGATCACGTGCCAGGTGTTGTCCGACGCGGAAGTGAGCGCCGCGTCGTAGTTGCCGGCGCCGTTCACCGTGGTCGTGAGTTCGGTCGCGACCTTCAGCAGCGTCAGCGCGTGGCCGCCGACACCCGCTTCATAGCTGTACAGGTTGGTGTCGAGGTCCAGCTTCCAGGTCTCGCGCGCCACGACCGCGTCGGCGCTGTCGTTCTGGTTGCGCACCAGCACCGACTGCACCCAGGTCGGATTCAGCGTCGCCGTATTGCCGGCTGTGGTGTAGGACGTCAGCGTTGCAGCGTTCGTGCGGATGAAGGTGACCGTGCCGTTGCCCGAGTCGATCGCGCGGTAGCCTCCCGACGCCGTCCCGGCGAGCCCGGTCGTGATGTTCGACGAGCCGTTCGCCGCTGTGTAGGCAAAGACGCTCGTCGCCGTCCCGTCATTCAGCGCAACCGCCCAGGTCCTGTTGTCCTGGACCGCATCCTCGAGCAGGAAGCTTTCGGTCCAAGCCGAGGCGTCCGCAAGCTGGGCGGTCGAGATCGCGGTGCCGGCGTCGAAGGCCGTCATGGCGTTCTTGAAGATCGTGATCGTGTTCGGACCCGTCGACGCGCTCGTGCTCGTGACCGCGGCCTTGTAGTTGCTCGAGGCGTCGATCGCCGTCTCGAGGTTGGATGTCGCAATCGCGAGCGTGCTGCCGGCGACGGCGTAGACCGCGGCGTCGCCCGGCAGGGCGACCGCCCAGGTCGACTGGTTGACGGTGCCAGCGGTCGAGAGTTCGTAAGTCTCGCTCCAGACCGAAGCGTTCGCCCAGGTGGCGCTCGGCGTGGTCTGCCCTGCGGTCCTCTGGTCGGTCGCCGTCGTGCCGCTCTCGCGGATGATCGTGATGGTGTCGGTGCCGGTGACGAGCGCGATGTAGGAGCCCGAGGTGTTGATCTTCGAGACGAGGCTGGTGGTCAGCGCGGCACGGGCGGCAGCCGAAGCAGTCGCGTCGGCGGTCGCCGCGGACTGGACCACGCTGAAGTTCTCCTGCGCGCCGCTCGAACCACCGAGGGACACCGCCCAGGTCGTGTTCGCCGCGATCGTGGCGCCCGAATCGAGCTTGATGGTTTCCGCCCAGCCGCCGGCTGTGGCATCCGCCGCCGTCACCGAAGTCACGTTGTGCGCCGTCGCGAACGCCGTCGCCGTGGCCGACTTGACGGTCACGGTCCGTGCACTCCCGCTCGCCGTGCCTACGTAGGCGTCGTACGCAGTAGTCGCGTTGACCACGCCGCGCAGGCCCGTTGCGACCAGCTCGAGCGTGGTATCCGACGACAGTGCCGCATAGCTGTACACGGTGCCGCCGAGTTCCACGCTCCAGGTCTTCCCGGTAGCGACCGAGCCTGTGAGCTCGAACGTCTCGGTGTAGGCGGCGGCGCTGGCGATCGAAGCCGAGCCCGGCGCCGTGATGTTGACCGCACCGAGCGTCCTGGTCGAAGCGTTCGTGAAGATCGTGATGACATCGCCGTTGGCGACGGCACGGTAGTTGCTGCCCGTACTGCCGATGGCGCTGCCGTCGATTTGCCCCGCGATCGCGGTGGCGATATCGGTCACCGTCTTCGGACTGCCGCCCGAGGCGTTGACGGTCGTATTGATCGTGTCCGTCCCGATGGTCACGGTGAACGTCGTATTGCTGGTGATCGTCGCCTGGGTCAGCTTCACGCTCTCTGTCCAGCCTTCCGTCGTCGCGGTCGTCGCGAAGGCGCCCTGGCTGAGCGAGACGCTGAAGGCGCCGCCGTCGTTGTCCACGACGGTTATCGTGCCGCGCGTCGTATCGATGTAGCTGGTGAAACCGGTGGCGCCACTGGGCAGCGCGCCGGCAAGGGCGCCCAGGATCGTCGCGATCGTGTCGTTGGCCGCCGCCTTGTAGCTGTAGACCGTGGTGACCGACGACTGCGTGAGCGAGAGGGTGTAGACGTCGTTGGCGGCTGCGCCGCTTGCCGACGAGAACGCGAGCTCGGCGGTCTGGATGGAGTTCGCCGCCGGGCTAGAGAAGGTGCCGCGGCTCAGGTGGGTGTCGAAGCTGGTGCGCGCCTTGCTCACGATCGTCAGGGCGTTGCGGTCCGTGTCGTACGTCGCCGTGTAGAGCGCGCCGGCCTCGTTGGTGATCTGGCTCGCGAGACCGGAAAGGACGGCTTCGACGCTCGCGTCATTGGTACCGGCGGAACGGTAGCTGTAGCTCCTCGTCGCCGGCGTTCCGCCGCTGGTCTCGACCAGCGTGACGCTCACCACCTCGTTGTTCGCGATCGCGGAGAGCTGGAGCGTCTCGGACCACGCCGAAGCGTCGGTCAGGCTGCCCCGCGTGAGCAGCACGCTGATGGACTCCGGCGAGGACGTGTCCTTATTGACGATGGTCAGGGTGCCCTGGGAGGCGCTCTGCACGTCGGCGGTGGCTTCATACTCGCCGCCCAGGTCGATCTTGTCCTGGAGGGCGGTGAGCAAGTCGGAGAGGGACGTGGTGGCCGCCTTGACCGCGAAGACATCCGTGCTGCCGCCTGCCGTGCGCACCGTGACCGTGAAGGTCTCGCCCGCCACGATCTGGTGGCTGCCGTCGGTCGTCAGCGAAACCGTTTTCGCATAGCCGGGCTCCGCGGTGACGGTGCCTCGGTCGACGCGCAGGTTGATCGAGACCTTGTCCGGATTGACGACGGTCAGGGCGACGTTGCCGGTGACGCTGGAGACGACCGCCTCATAGCCGCCATCGGCCGTATTGTCGGCGCCGATCTTCGCCGCGAGCTGGTTCAGCACCTCGGTGATGTCGTCGTCGCTGTCGGCGACGTAGCCGTAGGTCATCGTCGCGCCGCTCGTCGGCTCGATCGTCACCGTGTAAAGCTGGCCGGGGACGACGGCGGGGGTGGTCGCGAAGGCTTCGGTCTTCACCCAGCCCCCGATGTCGGCGAGCTCGGAGACCGACGGCGCCGGCGCGATCGCGTACTGCAGCGTGAAGCCCTGCGAACCGGAGCTCGTGTCGGTGATGCGGATCGTGTTTCCGCCCTGGACGCTGGCGGTGAAGGTCGCGCCGGACAGCGCATTGATCTTGTCGACCAGGCCCTTGGCGACATCCGCCAAGGTGTTGGTCAGCGTGTAGCCGCTGATCGTGTCGCCGGCCGTGTAGCTAACGGTCTTCGCCGTCACGCCACTGACGGCGCTGTCGATGACCATCGTGTACGTCTCGCGCGCCGTGTAGGTGCCACCCAACACGACATCCGACGTGGTCCAGAGCAGGTTCTGGAACTCTGCCTGGGTCTGCAACGGCGTGGCGCTGATCGTGAACGTGCTGGTCGAGAGCGTGCGCGACTGCTGCTTGACCTCGAAGCTGAACGAGCCGCTCGCGGCTGAAAGGTGCAGCTTGCCGCCGACGACGGTGGCGTCGTAGGTCGCCCCGCCCGGCTTCGTGTTCTGGATCTTGTCGGCGAGCGCCTGCGTGATCGAGGGCAGGTCGCTGGTGGAAATCGCCGGGTCGGTGGCGAAGGTCGTCGTCACCCCGCCCTGCGTGATCAGGACCTGCCACACGTCGCCGACCGCGACCGTGCCGCCCAGCGCGACGTCGGCGGCTGTGAAATTGACCGTCGAAGAGGAATGCGGCTTGCCGGCCTGGGTGACCATGCTGGCGGCCTTGACGGTGTGGTTCGCCTCGTACCAGAAGCCGTTGGCGTCGCTGATGTTGATCGTGCCCGGCGTAGACGAGTTGACCGTCCAGGTCGCGGTGGCCGCCTTGTCGGCCGTGATATCGGCGAGCAGGCCGGTGACGATGGCCGCCGGGTTCGCGCCGGCCGCGTCGGCGGCCGTCACGACATAGCTGAAGCTCTTGCCGTCGATCACCAGTTCCCAGGTGTCGCCCACCGCGGGCAAGCCGGTGACCTGGACCGAGGCGGTGCTGTAGTAAAGGTGGCCGCTGTCGGTCGGGGAAGCGGTCGTGTCCAGCGTTGCGGCGTTCTGCTTCAGCATGTCGCCGGTGATGCGGAAGCTGTAGGCGTCGCTGGTGTTGTTGCCGGTGCCGCGCACCGTGGTGTAGGCGGTGTTGGAGTCGACCGTGGCGTGCGACGAATTCGGGTCCGCCTGGTTGCCGATGTTCGGGTTGGTGAAGGTGTACCAGTTGTTGGCGGATTCAATGCTCTGCACCGGATTGCCGGGCGACTCGGCCTCGATGACCGGCGCGGGCGCGAACGAGAAGCGCGCCACGTCGTGCCGCGGCAGCGACACGTTCAGGTCGTAATCCGTGCCGTTCGGCAGCCCCGCGGAGCGCGTGACGAAGGTCAGCCAGTTCGACACCTCGACGAAATAGACCCCGGCGTTGATGTAGTTGCCGAAGCTGTCCTGCGCGTTGGTGAAGGTGTGCGCGAGGTAACCGTCGTACTGGTACGAGCTGCCTCCACCCCCGATGCTCGGATGCACGACGCGGGCGCCCTGGTCGACGATGCGGCCCTGGCTGTCGTACAGCGTCAGCAGGCTGCCCCAGAGCACCGGGTCGGAGTTCGGATCGAAGCCGTGGTCGATGTCGAACACGGCGTTCACGGCCCCCGTCGCCAGCATCGTCGGGGTGATCACGAACTTGTAGAAGTCCGTCTCGCCGTTTCCGGTGCCCTTGATGGTGAGGTGGGGCACGCTGCTGTTGCCGAAATCGGTGTTGCCGCTCGCGCTCCAGGCGGTGGCGTCGATGTCCTGGGCGGTGTAGATCGAGTTGTGGTGCGACGACTCCTTCAGCACCGCGGAGCCGAAGTCGCCCGTGAGCTGGGTCAGCAGCTTGGTGCTGCCGCCGTGGCCGTAGCCGATGGAGGAGTTGTTGAATATCGCGACCTGGTCCGGGCCGCCGACCGTGATCTGCGCCGCGCTGCCGCTGGCGGTCGTCGTCAGCGTGAGCAGGCCGCCGGTCATCGAGGCCGTGACCAGGCCGGCCAGCGGCGACGCGCCGATCAGGCCGTTGACGGCGGCCGCGATCTCGGTCGCGCCTCCCGTGCCGTCGCTGTTGTAGGTGCCCGCGAGCAGCGTGAGCGTCTGCGCCCCGCCGCCCAGGTTAATGCTGAAGACCTGGTCGCTGCCGAAGGTCACGGGGGTGCTGTAGTTCTTGGCGCCGGTGGTCACGGCCTTGCCAAGCTTGCCGAGCAGGCCGACCGCCACGTCCTCCAGGTCGTCGGTTGCCAGCGTCTGGTGGCTGTACTTCGTGACCGTACCCGTCACCGGGTCCACCAGGGTGAGCGTCCAGGTATCGCCGAGCGCGGTGCTGCCGCTCAGCGCGACCGTGGCGTCCGACAGCGCCGAGGTTCCGGCGACGGCCATGGCGCCCTTCTTCACCTGGATCGCCAGGCCGGCCGTTCTGGCCATCGAGATGGTGCCGCTGGCGCCGACGATCACGGGCGCGAAGCCGGCCGTCACCAGCTTGTCGCCGAGCTTCTGCGTCACCGTCGCGAGGTCCACGGTGTGGCCGTCGGTGCCCGCGATGTAGCTGTAGTCGGTGTTGTTCACCCGCAGCGTGAAGGTGTCGCCCAGCGACACGCTGCCGCTCAGGGTCACCGTCGCCGCGGTCCAGACCTTGGTGCCGCTGACCGTGCCGACGCCGTTCGCGTTGGTCAGCCCGTTGCTGGTGATCTCGATCGAGGCGTTGAAGGCCGCCGGGCCCGCGGTGAGGACCAGCGCGGCGCCGTCGGCGACGATGCCGGAGACCTGGCCGCCGCCGAGCGTCACGCTGGTGGTCGGCTCGGTGACCTGCGTGCTGCCGCCGGTCTGCGTCACCTGCACCGCCGGCACGTCCTTGTCGCTGACCGTGACGTCGACCGAGGGCAGCGTGGTCATTTCGCCGTTCTTGCCGGCGACGTACTTGTATTCGACGCCGTTCAGCGTGACGGCCCAGGTATTGCCCACCGCGACGGCACCCGAGACATCGAGCACCAGCTTCGCGTACTGGGTCGCGGACAGGGTGCCGCTGATCATGCCCGCGGTGATGGTGGCGAGCGAGCCGCTGCGCAGCACGAAGGCGTCGGTGCCCTTCGCGACGCTCAGGGTTCCCGCGTCCGGCGTGCCGGTCGCGGCGAACGACGCGACGAAGCCCGTGTTGGACGTATCCGCGTTGATCGCGTCGCGCAGGCCTTGCGCAACGCGCAAGCCAGTGAGGGCGGGACTCGAACCGGAGCCGGCGGTGTAGCTGTAGCTGCGCCCGTCGATCACCACGCTCCAGACGCTGCCGCTGGTGACAGCCGCCGGTAGCGCGACGTTGGCCTGAGTGAAAGCCATCACGCTCAGGCCCGCGTTGATTGCGGCGCCGGCGCCGTTCGCCGCCGTGAACGGCGTCTTGCCCTCGAGCGTCACCCGGTCGTTGGCCCTGTCCACCGAGGCGGTGAAGATGCTGAGCAGGTCGCCGCCCTTCACCTTGTCGGCGATGCCCTGCGCCACGTCGTCCAGCGACAGGCCATAGAACGCGGCGGTGCTGGCGGCGTCGTGGATCTGGTGCGTGACGCGCGCGTAGTGCGTGCCTTCGAGCGCATTGGCGGGAACGATGTCGGGATCGATCGCCTTCACCACGATCGTCTGCGGCAAATTCCAGTTCGACGATGTAAACGTGAGGAAGGAAACCAGCGTGTCCTCGATCACCCCGGTGCTCGGGTTGGGCGCCCGCAGGTAGGTCCTTACCTGGGCGTTGTTGTGGTCGTCGACCAGCGGCAGCAGGTCGACCTGCACATTGCCGGTGGGTATGCGGCCAAGCGAGACCGTGTACGTGTTGGAGTACCCGTCGCCCAGGCCCACGTCGGCGCCTTCGCTGATGATGAGCTTGCCGTTGTTCTGATTGATCACCAGGCCGGCGGCGTCGTTGTCGACCACCTGCACCTGCATCGACGGGATCGCGAGGCCGTCGTAGGCGCCGCCGTCGTCGATCTTCACGCCCTGGCGCACGCTGTGCTGGATGTTCACCGAACGGATGCCCTCGGCGAGGTCGTCGTCCGGCGCCGTGATTTCGATGATCTGCGGGATGAACCAGTTGGTGCGGTCGAACACCAGCGTGCTCTGGCCGCCGTTCAGGACCACGCCCACGCCGCCGGCGCGCGTGTCGCTCTCCTTGGAGACGATCGCCGAGGCCGTGACGAAGACTTCCTCGTCCGGCGAGCGCGTCAGGACCACCGAGTAGCGGTTGCGCACCATCGAGGAGGCGCCCGCCGCCTCGTAGACGCGCAGCGCGCCGCCGATCGCCGTGACCACGATGCCCGCCTCGTCGTTGTCGGCGACGCTCGCGGAGAGGTCGGCGGCGTTGACGTTGTTGTAGTTGGACGCCACCGAATTGCCCGATGTGCCGATGCCGATCAGCGCGCTGTGGCCGAGCAGGTCGTTGCTGACCACTTCGATCGCCCCGCCGCCCTCGCTGCCGGCGACGTTGAAAGTGTCGCTGCCCTTGCCGCCGGTCAACTGCACCGACACGCCTTCCTTGGTGCTCGCGACGAAGAACTGGTCGTTGCCCTCGAGCGCGTCGAGCGTGACGCTCTCGATGCCGTTGAATTCGACGTGCAGGCCGGCGCCGAACACCCCGTCCTCGGTCACCACGAACTTGTCCGCGAACTCGGTGCCGACCACCGTCAGGGTGTCGAAGCCGTCGCCGCCCTCGATGTGGACCGGCGCGTTCACGGTGTAGGTGATGAAGTCCGCGCCCTTGCCGCCGTTCACGTTGGTGACGGGCGCGTTCAGGTCGTTCGGGTTCACCGCCACGAAGGCGCGGATGCGGAAGGTGTCGTCGTCGTCCTCGCCGAACAGGAACAGGTCGGCCTTGTTGCTGTAGACGGTGAACGAGTCGTTGCCGATGCCCCCGAACAGGGTGGCGGCATGGCGCACGCCCGGGGTCAGGTAGCCGAGCGTGATCGGCGTGGTGTCGACGTAGTCCTGCGGCAGCAGGCCGGCGTAGGCGTCGCGCGGCGACTGGAAAACCTGGCCGATCTGGAAGGCATCGTGCCCGGCGTCGCCGTAGATTGTGAGCGGCGCGCTCGTGTCGTCCAGCACGAAGGTGTCGTCGCCGTCGCGGCCGAAGATGGTGATGCCGCCGCTCAGGAGTTCGTAGTTGACGCGCTCGGCAAGGCCGCCCACGACCGGCACGCGGTTGGCATCGGTCTGCAGCGAGGAGATCGCCTTCGGGCGGAACAGGAAGAAGTCCGCGGCGTTCGTGCCGTAGACGTTCATGCGGTCGACGTCCGTGCCGACGCCGTCGTCGTCAACCGAGATCACTGCCGAGCCCGTGCCCGAGAGGCCGATCAGGTAGCTGTCGTCCCCGACGTTGCCGTGCAGCGTCAGGTAGTTCACGCCGTCGGCGAAGGTCTGGCTCTGGCCGTCCTGCGCGTAGTTGACGCGGAAGGTGTCGTTGCCGGCGCCGCCGGAAATGTCCGTGGTCGCCGCGAGCGTGCCGATATTGACTTCGTCCGCGCCGTTGTAGGTGTTGATGACGACGTGGTTGACCAGCGGGTTCGAGTCGCTGATGGTGCTCGCGATGTACAGCTTGTCGGCGCCGGCGCCGGTGGTCAGGTCGACGAACTCGAACGTGTTGTAGTCGATGGGGATGCCGAGCCCGCTGCTCGTCAGCCGGTTCGAGGCGAGGGTCCAGGTCAGCTGGTTCGTCTCGGCGCGGTTGTCGAACACCACGCGGTCGTTGAGGCCGGCGCCGCCGTTCACCGTGAGCTGCTGGATGATCCCGGAGAACTTCTTGTTGTTGGCGAAATCGCCGACCGTGACGGTGTCGTCCTCGGAGCCGGTGTCGACCAGCGTGACGCCCGAGATCGACTGCACCAGCACCGTGTCGACGCCGGCCTGGGTCTTGAGGGTAGTGTTGGTTGCGTGCGTACTCGCGATGGTGAAGGCATCGCCGCCCGCCGCAAAGTTGGCGAGGTCGATGTTCAGGAATTCCAGGTTGCTGTAGGTGACGCCGCCCGCACTCATGCCCAGGCCGGTGACCTGGGTCGACGTCAGCGTGCCGGTGTTGGCGGCGCCATCGCCCGAGTCGTTGATGCGCAGGGTATCCGCGGCCCCCTGACCGTCGACCACCAGCGCGCCGGACAGGTCGTTGACGGTGCTCGTGCCATCCGACGTGGTGCTACCGGCAGTCACCGCGTTGGTGGCACCGCCACCGGTCCGCAGCGTGGTGGTGGCGCCCGCCTGCGTGCTCTTCACCTGCACCACGTCGCTGCCGGAGCCCAGGTTGATGTCCAGGTTCTCGATCGTGTCGTACAGGATGTTGGCCGCCGACAGGCCGGTGAGCCTGCCGTAGGGCGTCGCCGGCTCGCGATCAAGCACAAGATTGGTGACGGCGCCCTCCCCGGTCTCGTCCACGATCACGCTATCGGCACCGCCTTCGCCATTGATGGTCAGCAGGGCGATGATGTTGTTGGCGGTGCCGCCCGTGCTCGTGGTCAGGGTCGCGGTGGTGCCGACGCGGACCGTATCGTTGCCCGCGCCGCCGAAGACGTTGGTGACGCTGTCGATCTTCCGCAGCGCGATGTTGTCGCCGTGGATGCCGCCGTAGATGTTGACGGTGCTCGCGGTCAGCTTGCCGAACATCTCGATCTCGCCGGCCAGGCCGTCGTTGACGAGGGTGCCGTCGAACATGTTGGTGCCGTCGTCCACCCGGACCTGGACCAGCGGGCCCTTCAGCTCCGCGGTCGCGTCGAGCGTCACTCTGTCGCCGCCCTGCAGGGTCACGTAGGTCGCCGATTCGAGCTTCACCCCGGCCGAGATGGTCAGGTTGTCGCCGGCGCCGCCGCTTTCGCCCGCGGTCACCACGACTTCCTGCTGCGACGTGATGTTGGCGGAGATGGTGAGCGGGCTGCGCGCCGTGATGTAGATCGGGCCCACGGCGGTGATTCCGCCGCCGTCCACGCCGCCGATCGTTGCCGGGCCGGTGTTGGTGAGATGCACGCCATTCTGCGCGGACCGCCCCTCGATAAAGGATGCGGCCGTGGCGAACGGTTTGAGCGAGGACCCGATGTCGTTCCTCGCCAGCAGCAGCAGCTTGCCGGACACCACGTTGTTCCCGCCGCTGGCGCGGCCGTTGGTGATGCTGCCCGTCGGTGCCGCGATGAAGGCCGTGAAGCCCAGGCCGGTGCCGACCTGGTCGACGGCTAGGTCCCCGATCTGCTCGATGATGTGCGTGTTCAGCGCGCTCAGGGTGGTGAGGACCCCGGTGCCGCCGCGAGCGCTGTCCAGGTCGATGTCGTTGCCCGAGACGCCGATCGTGCCCTGGTCGGCAGTGAGCTTGATGTTGTTGGCGAAGATGTCGACGCCGGGCAGGCTCGAGAGTCCGCTCGAGTCGTTTGCGACCGTGGCCGCGTCGAGGATCGACACGTCCGCGCGCAGGTCCACGTCGCCGCTGGTCGAGAAGATCCGGTCGATGTTGAAGTTGCCGAGCGCCTCGCGCAGCCGGATGCTGCCGCCGGCCGTCGCGGTCAGCGTGCCGGTAAGCGTCAGGTCGGTTTCGACGTAATCGGTGCCGGAACCGCTGCCGGTGCCGATGTCGCCGGCCGCCGTCAACTCGATCCTGTTCGCGCCGATCTTCGCGAAGTTCGTGCCGGGCAGCCCGTCGGTGATGGAGCCGTCGGACTTGAGCCAGACCTTCGAGGTCACCGAGGACACCGCCTCGAGCCGCAGGTCGCCGGTGCTGGCCGTTCCCGCGCCGTCCGTGTCCCGGCCCCAGATGTAGAGGCTGCCGTCGGCGCGCGCCGTCAGCGTACCCCGGAGGAGCGCGCCGCCGGCCAGGGTCTTCGGCCGCAGGTCGACCTGGATCTGCTCCGTGGACGTGCCGATCACGCCCCTGCCCGCTTCGAGGATCAGGTCGCTGCTGATCACGTTGACGCGGGAGACCGAGGCGTCGTCGTAGATGCCTTCGCGTGCCTTGATGCGCACCGCTTCGGCGGCCGTGACCTGGTCGATGTACAGCTGCTTCTCGGTACCCAGGTAAACGTTCGCGCCCGCGGTCACGTTGAGCTTGGCCGACAAGCCCAGCGAGCGGACGTTGACGTCGTCGCGCTCGTCGATGATCACTTTCGTGATGAACTCGGCGTTGATCGACACGGGCGTCAGCGTCGCGATCAGCGTTTCGTCGAGCAACCGGTGGTTGGCGTACAGCGTCAGCGTGTCGGCCGTGACGTTCGCGATGCGGTAGGCCTGGGTGCCGGTGTTGTTGAGGACGCTGCCGGCGATGAGCACGTACTTGCCGTCCCTGAAGCCGTCGGCGAACCAGTCGCCGCCGTCGCTGCGCTTGATGGTATCGGCGCCGCGCGCGGCCTCGTTGTCCTTGAACTGGACGCTGGTGGTTCGGACAGTCGTCCCGTTGACCTGCGTGAATCCGGTCGGGTCCTCGACGATCGGCGTGATCGTGGCGTTGACGCCGTTCATGTTGGTAAATGCCGCGCCGTCGAGCGTGAGCGTTGTGCCGCTGACGCCGGT
Source organism: Vicinamibacteraceae bacterium (assembly GCA_031407765.1). Taxonomy (GTDB): domain Bacteria; phylum Acidobacteriota; class Vicinamibacteria; order Vicinamibacterales; family Vicinamibacteraceae; genus JBDSLU01. The sequence continues at coordinate 33,054 of JANOIR010000077.1, read as the reverse complement.
CACCAGGTACGACTTGCCGCGGGCCGAGTCGTTGTCGGTGCCGCTCTCGACCTGGATGCGCATGCCCACGGCATAGCCGTCGGTAAGCCAGTTGCCGCTCGTGCGGGTAATCGTGTCGGCGGAGCCGCTGTCGGCGAAATTCACCACCGTGGTGACGATGGTGCCGCCGACGTAGGTGACGTCCGGGCGGTCCGCCGCGGCGAAGGCGGCCTTGTCGTCCGCGCTCAGGTTCAGCGGCTGCGCCGTCAGGTCGATGGTCCTGCGGCCGATGGTGTTGCCGATGCCCTTGGAAGTGATGATGGTGATGTCGGCGCCGACGATGTTCGGGTCTTCGACGTTGAGCTGCGTGTCCGCCGTCGCCTTGAGCAGGCCGGCGCTCAGCGTATTGAGGAGCTCGTCCTCGGTGCGGATCACGATGTTGCCGCGCAGCGAGGTGTCTTCCGCCGTGGTCAGCTGGTAGGTGAAGTTGGCGATGTAGCTGTTGGTGAACGTGGCGCCGCCGGTGCCGTAGGCGACGCCGTTGCCGTAGCGCGTGTTCAGGTCGCGGTACTCGAGCGTGCGCTTCGTGATCAGCACGTTGATCGCCGCGTTGTCGTAGCCGAGCCGCGTGCGGTAGAACTCCTCTTCGGCCGTGCTCAGGCCGATGATCGCGGTCGCATCGAAGGCCGCCGCGGAGATCGGCGCGCCAGCGGCCGTCTTCTGCATGTTGCGGTACTTCCAGTACGTCTCGTACTCGATCTCCTTGACCGCCTTGAAGGCCTCGATGGTCGCGTTGAGCTTGGCGTTGAAGCCCCCGGCCGCGGTCAGGCCGAGGTCCTTCCAGACGCCGTTCTGCAGCTCGGTGCGGGTGCGCTCGTCGCGGGTCTGCGTCTTGTTGGCGTCGAACAGGCCGCCGTTGGTCACTTCGATGCGCACGATCGCGTTCGCGCCATTCGACACCGCCTTGTTCAGGCGCATGTCGCCCAGGCTGTTCGTCAGGTAGATGTTGCCCTGCGCGGTGGCGGTGACGCTGTCGCGCGCGGTGCTGCCCGAGTAGAGGATGAGCGAACGGCCGTCAGCGCCGATGTTGCCGGTCGTCGCGGTGACGGTGACCGCGCCGCCCACCGACGGGTTGCCGACGAAGCTGTTCGAGTCCGTGCCGTTCGCCTGGTATCCCGCGTAGACGCTGCCTTGCGCCTTGATCACGATGTCGTTTCCGACACCAGCCTGCACCCGGTCGATCAGCAGGTCGCCGGAGATCTCCTCGATCGAGACGTTCGCGAGGCTGGTCGCGTGCAGGCTCGGCTTCCACTCGACCTGGGACCAGAGCGCGGCGTTCGTATAGTTCGTGTTGGCGAGCGTGAGCTGGGCGGGATTGCCGAGGTAGCGATAGACGCTGTTCGCCTCGCCCAGCCCCGGGATGTAGCCCGGGGCGACCAGCACCTGCTGGCCGGCGACGACGCGCGTCGTCGGCAGCAGATTGGCGGGCGAGACGCTCTCCGAGCTCTTGAAGTCGAACGGCGGCGTGTCCGCGAGGTTGACCAGGAACGCGCCCGACTGGGTCTGCGCCGAGATCGCGCCGGCGGCCGAGAGCACGACCCGCTGGCCGGTGACGACGGACGCGCTGCTCATCTGCTCGATCGACCCGCCGCCGGAGATCAGCGTCGTCGTGCCGGAGGAGTTCATCACCCCGTCGACCAGCAGGATCGAGCCGAGCGAGTTCACCGTCACGTTGCTGCTCGCGACGCCGATGAACTTGATGCCGATCCCGTAATCGGCCTTGATGGTGTGGGTGTGGACGTCCTGGAACTTCTGCTCCTGCACGAACGTGACCCAGCGCGTCTCCTTGCCGTACCAGGTGCTGGTGGTGTGCTGGTTGGTCTGGTAGAGCTTGGCCGCGCCGTCGTTCTGGCGCGAATAGTCGTAGGTGTAGTCCGTGCCCACGAGATCCGGACGGTAGGTGTAGTACGCGGCGTCACCGCGCAGCTTCGGCAGGCCGAGCGGCTCAGTGCTCTGCCAATTGATGTCGCTGGGATCGGCGGCGAGCGCGTCGATGCCGGCCCAGCTGCTCGTGCCCACTTCGGACATCTTGCGCTCGGCCTGCTCGACCCCCACCGACCAGCCGTAGCGCATGCCGGCGAGCGGATCGTAGGTGGAGTTGTTCGCGACCTGCGAGTACACCGCGGCGCTGCCGTTGCCCGCATCCACGGTCTTGGTGACCGTGTCGCCGGACTTCTCGTAGATCGTCGCGTAGGCCGCGCCCCGGTTCTTGTCGACGATCACCAGCCGGCCGGCGCCCTGCTGCGAGGCGTCCAGGCGCTTGATGACCGTCTTGTAGCCGGTCTGGTTGTTGACGCTGATGTTGGCGTAGCCGCCGAGGACGCGGATCTCGCCCTTGCCGGTGTTGACGATGTTGCCCTCGAGCTCGACGAAGCCGCCGCTCACGCGCAGCTCCTCGATCTGGATGTTGCCGGTGCCGGTGTCGTAACGGACGACGAAATCCTGGTTCGGCGAGTTCAGCGTTACCAGGCCGCGCTGCCACCACGGGATGTCCTGGATCTGCTGCCAGATGTTCCCGCCGACGCCGCCGAGATCCAGGTTGTAGTCCTGCTTGCCGCTCTGGATGACGCCGTTGACGTTCAGGAACGCGGCGGAGATGTGGATGCGGTCGCCGTACAGGTTGACATCGCCGAAGCTCGGGCCGTAGATCGGGGTGCCGTCCGGCTTGAAGCCGACGACCACCTGGCCGCCCGTGTTGCCGAGCGGCGCATTCAGGATCGTCGTCTTGGCGGCGGCGGTCTGGACGATCCGCGAGGTCTCGAGGGCTCCCACCTGCGTCGCATAGTTGGGGTTGTTCTCGGGACTGAGCTGGTTGATCGCGTTGCGGGTCGCCACCGCGATGTCGGTGACCGCGCGCCACTTCGAGTATGCCTCGCCGCCGACCGAGTACTGGGTCACGCCCTCGATGAAGACGCTGCCCCCGGTGATCACCGTCATGTTCTTGGCGCGCGCCTGCGCCTGGATCAGGATGTCGCCGGCGGCGGCGGCGGGGGCCATGACGACGATGTTCAGGTCGCCCCGCAGGTTGCTGACCGGCCCCGCGATGGTGATGTCGGGCGGCGTGTACTCGTCGCTCGGACGCGCCGGGTTGTTGAACGCCAGCGCGTTGAAGTTGTTGGTAATGTTGATCACCGGATCGGTGCCGGTGGTGTTCGACGAGATGGCGAGGAAAGCCGCGTTCTGCGGCGCCACGCCGACGTCGAACGAGTTGAGGGCGGCCACCGTGGGCGTGCCGTTGAGCTGCACGTTGCCGGTCGTGGCGACGCCGTTCAGGTACACGCCGCCGTTGGTGTCGGGAATGTCGATCCCCTTGATGACCAGGAACGCCGGCGTGTAGTTGATGATGTTGACCGACGCGTCGCCGGGCGCATCGAGCGTGCCGCCCGTGCCGATCAGGGCGTCGCCGCGGATGTCGATCTGGCCGGCCTGCGCCTTGATCGGATTCACGGTCACGGTCATCACGTAGCGCTCGCGCGAATTGCCCCGGTCGTCGAGCAGGCCCTCGGCGTCCATCGCGTTCTTGATGCGCTGCATCTCCGCTTCGTAGAACGATTTGAGCGTCGGGTTCTGGTCCTTGTACTGGTTGTAGTTATTCTGCGCCGCGAACAGCTCCTTCTGCAGGTTCGAGAGCAGCGGCTCCTGGGTCACCGTGTAGGTGATGCCGTCGGATTGCGTCGAAGCGAACACCTGCCCGGTGACGGCGTTCCAGCCGGCCGGGTTGGCCGAGCCGTTCGACAGCGGGTTGGGATTGCCCAGGACGAGCGTCAGCTGGCGCTTGATGCCGGTGCGGATCGTGCCGTCGACGCGCACGCTGCTGTTGGCGGCCGAATCGAGCGTGCCGGAGAAGGATTCCGAGCCGTTGATCCCGTCGGCGATCGCGCTCGCCCAGTTGACCGCCTTGGCCTTGCTCGCCATGTTGGCGAAGCCGTTGCGCTCGGCGTGCAGGTTGGCGTTGCCGGCGGTCTCGAGCAGCGCGCCGCCGGAAACCACGATGTTGTTCCTCTGCAGCAGGTTGGCGCGCGAATCGACGTCGTCGATCGGGATCGCGCTGCCCGCGAAGGTATCGGTGCGCGCCGAGATGGTGTACTGGTCGCGGTTGAAGTCGACGCTCGTGCCGGTCGAGATGTTGAGGTCGCCGTCGGAGCGGATGTGGACGTTGGCTCCGATCAGCACCTCGTTCAGCGGCCGGATGTCGGCGATCGACTCCGCGACCGCGACGGTGGCCACGCCGTAGGTCTCGGCCATGACCGCGACCTTGGCCACGCCCTGGCCGCGGGCCGAAATGTTGAGCGAACCCGCGGTCAGGAGCTCCGCCCCCGTGCCGATACTGACCCGCGCGACATCGGTGAGGGCGCGGATGTTGGAGAACGCGCCGGCGCCCGAGAACGCGCCGCCAGTGGTCAGCGTGACCCTGTCGTAGGCGACGATGTCGTTCAGCGCCCGGATCACGAACTGGCCTGTTTCGTGCTGCGCGCCGAGCCGCTCCAGCTTCGCGCCGGCGCCGATGTTGACCAGCGTGTTCAGCGTGATGTTCGTGTCGCTCGTGCCGCCCGCGGCCGAGGCGAGGCCGCCCGTCGTGCCCTGGATGTTCGCCTCGGCGAGCTCCGGCTTGCTGACGTGGCTGATCCCTTCGATCACCAGGTCGCGGGCGGTGATGAAGACTGTGTTGCCGACCGTGGCCTCGACCAGCGCGTTGACGTTGTTCGTCGCGGTCGCGCCGCTGCCCGCGAGCACGCCGCCCGCGAAAGTCTGCTCCCGGCTGTTGAACTTGGCCGTGTGGTCGGCGGAAATCAGGAAGTGGCCGTCGCCGGCCGTGTTCAGGGCGATCGAGCGGCCGGAATTCGAGTCCTTGATCTTCGCGGTGGTGGAACTGACGTTGCTCGTCGAAGCTGCGGCGCCGACGCCGGCGATCGCGCCGCCGCTTCCCGCCTTCACCGCGGCGTTGTTCTCGTCGTTGCCGAGCGCGGTGATGCTCAGGCTCGATCCGGTGAGCTTGACGTTGGTCCCGAGGTAGGCCTCGGTGACGGTATTGGAGTTGGCGTCCGCGGTGCCCGCGCCGCCCGCGAGCAGGCCGAAGGCGTAGTTGTCCGAGGCGGCGTTCTGGTTGCTGTTGCCCACGGCCGTGACGTTGGTCGCACCCGCGATGTTCAGGGTCGTGCTGTCGGCGACGTAGCTCGACACGGTGTTCTTGTCGCCGGCGGTGCCCGACTCCGCGCGCGTCTGCGTCGCGCTGATGCCGACGAGCAACCCGCCCGATGCGCCCAGCGCCGTGGCGTTGGCCGAGTTGCCCGCGGTCGGCACCTGCTGCGAGGCGAGGACGGTCAGGCTGCCCGCGCTGATGGTGCTGCTCGAGCCGCCCACGTGCGCGGAGACCTTCGGCGAGGTCGTGGCATAAGCCTCCGAGACGCCGATCGCAAGGCCGGCCGCGACGCTTATGCCGACCGAGTCGGCCTTCGCCTTCGGCGTCAGGGCGGCGACGATGGTCACCGCGCCCGTCGCGGTGATGTTCGCGTTGCCGGTGTAGGCCTCGACCACGGGAGAAGTGGTCGCGGTAGCGGACGCGCCGCTGCCTGAAACGATGCCGCCGGCGAGCGCGAAAGCTTCCGCTTTGGAACTGTCGACGCCGGTCGCCGAAACGGTAATGTTGCGGCTAGTGGCGACCAGGCCGTCGATGTGCGCCTTCACCGAGCCGTTGGCGGTCGCGTCCGAGATGCTCGTGCCGCCCGCCACGAAGCCGGCCGCGACGCCGACGGTCTTGGCGTTGGCGGTATTGGTCGAACTTGCGGCGACCGAGACGTCGAGCGCGGTCGAGGTCGTGGTCGCGGTCCCGAGGTAGGCCTCGACCGTCGGGCTGACCGTCGCCGACGAAATCGCGCCGGAAGCCGCGCCGCCGATGGCGCCGGCGACCGAGGTCGCAACTGCGAGCGTGTTGATCGTGTCGTTCGAGGTCGCGCTCAGCGAGACACCACCCGCGCTCGAAGTGAGGTTTGCATTGTCCGCGTAGGCGCGAATGGTGCTGGTCACCGAATCGCGCGCTTCCGAGATGCCGACCGAGCCGCCAATCAGGCCAGCCGATGCCGCGCCGGAGCCGACATTGGACGTGATCGAAGCCGTCTGGCCGGCGGTCAGGATGATGTTGCCCGCGGCGGACGTCGTGCTGCGCGAGCCCGCGCTGGCGCCCTGGATGAACGCGCTGACGGTGCTGTTGATGACGTTGTTCGCCAGCGCGCCCGCCCCCGCGAGCGCGGCGCCGAGCGGCGCCGCCGCCGCGGCAAACGTCGCCGCGATCGATTGCGCGAAGATCGTCGGCGTCGAGCGCGCCGTGAGCTCGATGCTGCCCGCCGACGTGAGCGTCGAGGTATCGCTGTAGGCGCGCACGGTGTTCGCGATGTCGTTCTTCGCGATTGCCGCCGCGACCGAGAACGAGGCGCCGCCCACGCCCGCCGCCGCGAACGCGACGCTGGTAGCCACCGTCCTCGCGTTGGAGGTCGACTGGTCGGTCGCGGTGAGCTTGATCGCGCCGCTGGACGTCGTCGTCAGCGTCGAGCCGCCCGATGCGTAGGCCTCGACCGTGTTGCGGATCGTATTGGTCGAATTGCCGCCTGCCCCGGCCGCGGAGACCGCAACCGTACCTCCCGCGACCGCGAGTGCGGCGCCGACGTTCAGGGCGTTGATCGTCGTCGTCGATGTCGCCGTGAGTTCGATGTTGGCGCCGGTCGCGCTCAGGCGCGAGGCGCTCGCGTAGGCGCGCACGCTGTTCGTCACGCTGTTCAGCGACACGGAGTAGCCGACCGCGGCCGCGCCGCCCGCGCCGCCGCCGATACCGAGCGCCGCCGCAGCGCCGCCGCCATCCGAGACGATCTGCGACGAGTCGCTCGCGGTCAGCTTGATCGCGCCCGAGGCCGTGACGCCTTTCGTGCCGGCGCTGCTGTTGACGTAGGCCCAGACCGTGTTCGAGATCGTGTTGCGCGAATCGGCGCCCGCCGCGCCAATCGCGCCGGCGCCGCCGCCGGCACCCGCGGCCGCGATCGCCCCGCCGATGGCCCTGGCCGAGATACTCGCCGACTCGGTGGCCGTCAGCTCGACGCCGCCGGCGGATGTGACGGTCGAATTGTCGACATAGGCCTTGACGGCATTGGCGACATCGTTGACGGATGCCGATACCCCGGCTGCGCCGCTGAATCCGCCGCCGGCGCCGCCCGAGATCGCGACGCCGACGCCGCCGCCGTTCGCGATGATCGAGCTCGAGTCCGTGGCCGTCAGCTTGGCGGTGCCGCTGGAGATCGTGCTGACGCTGCTGCTATTGGCGACGTAGGCGAGGACGCTGTTGCGGATCGTGTTGCCTGTGCCCGACCCCGCCCCGCCGACGGCTCCGCCACCGCCCGCGCCACCCGCGCCTGCAAGAGCTGCGCCGATGGCAAGCGCGTCGATCGTCGCCGACTCGGTCGCCGCGAGTTCGACGTTGCCGCCGGTTGCGGTAACGCCCGAGCCGTCGACATAAGCGGTGACCGAATTGGCGATGTCATTTGTCGCCGCCGCGACGCCGAGCGAGCCGGAAAGTCCGCCGCCCGCGCCTCCCGAGACCGCGATGCTGTAGCCACCCGCATCCGCTTTCACGGCGGTGCTGTCAGTCGCGGTGAGCTTGATCGCGCCGTTCGCCGAGACGCCGCGCGTTGCCGCGTCGCTGCCGGTGATGTATGCCGCGACCGTGTTACGGACCGTGTTGCCCGAGCCGGCGCCGGCCATGCTCAGCGCGCCGCCGCCGCCCGCGCCGCCCGCGCCGGCGAGCGCCCCGCCGATGGCCCACGCGGAAATCGCTCCGGTCTCGCTCGCGGTGAGCTCGACCGTTCCGGCCGACGTCACCTTCGAGGCGTCGATGTGCGCCTTGACCTGGTTGGTGATGCTGTTGGTGGCAGCCGAAACGCCAAGCGACCCTGCGGCGCCGCCGCCCGCGCCACCCGCGCCCGAGAGCGCGAGGCTGCCGGCGATCGCGAAGATCGAGCTCGTGTCGCTGGCGCTCAGCTTGACCGAGCCGCTGGTGGTGGTCGTGACCACGCTGTTGCTCGCGATGTACGCCGACACGGTGTTGTGGATGGTGTTGCCCGACCCCGCGCCGGCAGCCGCGGCGGAGAAACCGCCGCCCGCGCCGCCGCTTCCCGCGAGCGTGCCGCCGATCGTCATCGCCTGCATGTCGGCCGACTCGGTGGCGGTGAATTCGATGTTGAACCCGGTCGCGCTGACGCTCGAGTTGCTCGCGTAGGCGCTGACCGTGTTGCCGACGTTGTTGGTCGCCGAAGCCACCCCGATCGCCACCGCCGCTCCGCCGCCGGCGCCACCCGCGCCTGCGATCGCGAGGCTGCCGCCGACCGCGAACACATGGGTCGAATCAGTCGCGGTCAGCTTGATCGCGCCTCCGGTGGCGCTCACGCCCTTGCCGGTGCCGATGCTGTTGTTGATGTACGCGGCGACGGTATTGGTGACCGTGTTGCCCGAGCCCGAGCCCGCCGCCGAGCCACCGAAGCCGCCACCCGCGCCGCCCGCGCCCGCGACCGCCGCGCCGATGCTGACCGAGGTGATGTAGCCGGTTTCGCTCGCCGAAAGCTCGACGCTGCCGGCCGAAGTCACCCTGGACGCGTCGACATAGGCCTTGACCGTGTTCTCGATGGTGTTGGTGGCTGCGGCCGCGCCGAGCGAACCCGCGCCACCGCCGCCCGCGCCGCCGGCGCCCGAACCCGCAAGGCCGCCGCCCACCGCGAGGATCGTGCTCGAGTCGGTCGCGCTGAGTTTGACGGCACCGCTCGTAGTCGTCGTAACGGTACTGCCATTGCCGATGTACGCCGATACGTTGTTCTTGACCTTGGTGTCGGAACCCGCGCCTGCCGCGGCAATCGACACGCCGCCGCCCGCGCCACCGCTGCCCGCGAATGAGCCGCCCACGCTCAGCGCGAAGATGTCGGTCGCCTCGCTCGCGGTGAGCTCGATGTTCTGCGCCGTCGTGCTGACGCTCGAGCCGTCGATGTACGCGCTGACCGTGTTCGCCACGTCGGAGAGCGCGGTCGAAATCCCGACCGCGACGGCTGCTCCGCCGCCGGCGCCGCCGGCGCCGCCGATCGCGAGGCTGCCCGCGGCCGCGACGATGTGCACTGAATCGGTCGCGTTGAGCTTGATCGCACCGCCCGTAGCGCTAACGCCGTTGGTCGCGCCGGTGCTGCCCGTGACGTACGCGGCGACGGTGTTCTTGACGATGTTCTTGGACGTGGACCCCGCCGCAGAAGCGCCGAAGCCGCCGCCCGCGCCACCGGCGCCGGCCACGGCGGCGCCCACGCTGACTGCCGTGATGTAGCCGGTTTCACTCGCGGCGAACTCGATGCCGCCCGCCGACGTGACCTTGGACGTATCGGCGTAGGCCTTGACCTGGTTTTCGATCGTGTTGATCGCGATGGCGATGCCGAGCGAGCCCGCCGCGCCGCCGCCCGCGCCGCCCGCGCCCGAACCCGCAAGTCCACCGCCCACCGCGAGGATCGTGCTGCCGTCGGTCGCGCTGAGCTTCACGCTGCCGCTCGTGGTGGTGGTCAGCGCGCTGTTGTTCGCGGCATAAGCGAAGGTCTTGTTCTTGACCGTATTCGATGCGCCCGCGCCCACTGCCGACAAGGAAGCGCCGCCGCCCGCGCCGCCCGAGCCCGCGACCGAGCCACCCACGCTGACCGCCGTGATGTTGGCGCTCTCGGTTGCCGACAGCTCGATATTGTTCCCGGCGGCGCTGACGGAGGAGCCGTCGACGTACGCACTTACGGTGTTCGCGACATCCGTGGTGGCCGCCGAGACGCCGACGGCGACCGCGCCGCCGCCGCCCGCGCCGCCCGCGCCGCTGATCGCGAGGCTTCCCGCCACGGCAACGATCGTCGTCGAATCCGACGCGCTCAGCTTGACCGCGCCGCCGGTAGCGCTGACGCCATTGGTCGCGCCGCTGCTGCCGGTGATGTAGGCGGCGACCGTGTTCTTGACGGTCGCGGTGGACGTCGACCCGGCCGCCGTGCCGCCGAAGCCGCCGCCCGCGCCGCCCGCGCCCGCGACCGCCGCGCCGATGCTGATCGTGGTGATGTATCCGGTTTCGGACGCGCTGAGTTCGACGCCGCCGGCCGAGGTCAGTTTCGACGCGCTGACGTAGGCCTTGACCTCGTTCTCGATGGTGTTGGTCGAGGCCGCCGCGCCGAGCGAGCCCGCCGCGCCGCCGCCCGAACCGCCCGCACCCGAGCCGGCCAGCGCACCCGCGACGGACAGGATGCTGCTCGTGTCGCCCGCGCTGAGCTTGATCGAGCCGCTGCCGGTCGTCGTCAGCGACGAGCCGTTCTCGACATGGGCCGAGACCTTGTTCTTGATCGTGTTGCCCGAGCCCGCGCCGGCCAGCGCGACCGCCGCGCCGCCGCCGCTGCCGGCAGCGCCGGCCACCGAGCCGCCGATGGTGACCGCCGTGATGGCCGCACTCTCGCTGGCGGCAAACTCGATATTGTTCGCGCCGGTCGTTCCGAGGCTCGAGTTGTTTGCGTACGCGCGCACCGTATCCGTGACGTTGTTCGTGGCCACCGAAACGCCCACGGCACCGCCGGTCCCGCCGCCGCCGCCGGCCGAAACACCGACGCTGAGGCTGCCTGCCACGGCGACGATTTCGGCCGAGTCGGTCGCGCTCAGCTTGATCGCGCCGCCCGTGGCGCTGATGCCCTTGCCGGTGCCGATGCTGTCCAGCACGTAAGCCTCGACCGTGTTCTTGACGGTATTGCCCGAGCCCGAGCCGGCCCCGGCGACGCCGATGCCACCGCCACCGCCCGCGGCCACGGCCACTGCGGCGCCGATCGTGACCGCCGTGATGTTTGCGTCTTCCGTCGCGCTCAATTCGACGCTGCCGGCCGAGGTCACGCCGGAGGAAGAGACGTAGGCCTTGACCGAGTTCTCGATGTCGTTGGTCGCCGCCGCGACGCCGAGCGAGGCGCCCACGCCGCCACCGCCGCCCGCGGTCACCCCGATGCCCAGTCCGCCGCCGACGGCCGTGATGGTGCTGGTGTCCGTCGCGCTCAGCTTCACCGACCCGCTGGTCGTGGTCGTCACCGTGCTGCTGTTGGCGATGTATGCCGAAACCGTGTTCCTGATCTTGTTGCCGGAGCCGGCGCCGGCCGCGCCGACGCCGACGCCACCGCCACCGCCGCTGGTGCCGCCGACCGCGCCGCCGATGGTGATGGCTTCGATCAGGGCCGTCTCGCTCGCGCTCAGCTCGATGTTGTTGCCGGCCGCCGTAACGTTGGAATTGTCGATGTACGCCGTGACCGTGTCGGCGATGTCATTGGTCGCGACCGAAATCCCGACCGAGCCGCCGACGCCGCCCTTGCCGAACGAGGCGGCGATCGAAAGGGTTCCCGCAATGGCGAGCACGTCCGCGCTGTCGGTCGCGCTGACGACCACCTTGCCGCCGTTGGCGGTCACGCCATTGCCGCCCGTGCGGCTGTTGCGGATGGAGCTGCTGACCGTGTTTCTGACCGTGTTGCCCGAGCCCGCGCCAGCGCCGGAACCGTTGAAGCCGCCGCCCGTGGTGCCGACGGACACCGCGACACCGAAGGTGAGCGCCGCGATCGACGAGGTCGACAGCGCGCTGACCTCGACGCCGCCTGCCGACGTGACCTTGGAGGCGTCGATGTAGGCGGTCACGGTTTCGGCGACGTCGTTGGTCGCCGCGGAAACGCCCGCCGCGATGCCGGTAGCGCCCGTCTTCGGGATCGCAATGCCCACGCCGCCAGCCAGGACCCAGATGGCGGCGTTGTCCACTGCATTCACCAGGACGCTTTGCGCCAGCGTTCCCGTGGTGGCGATGTTGGTCGAACCCGAGATGTGCGCGTCCGTGGTGTTGCGGATGCGGTTGACCGATACCGCGCCGCCCAGCGCGAAGCTTCCGGCCGCCGCGCCGGCCACGGTGATGTTGTTGATCCTGCCGTCGTAGGTCGCCTTGACGATCACCTGCCCGGCCCGGATGCTGCCGGTGACGTTCTCGATCGACGCCCGCACCACGTTGGTATTGGTGCTGCCCGGATTGTTCGGGTCGCCGCCGAGGAAGTTGTAGGCCACCGAGGCGCCGATCGCGCCCGACGAGGCCTTCGCGCCGATGCCCGAGATCGCGATCGCGCCCGCGAGCGAGTTGATGGTCGAGGAGTCGCTTGCGGTGACGCTGAGCTTGCCGCCGGCCACCAGCTCGTGCGGCGCGCCGGCCCGCAGGTCGCCGATGTTGGAGATTTTCGCGTCGACGGTGTTGCGGATCCAGTTCAGCGCCACCGAGCCGGCGCCGGCGATGGTCGAAGACCCGCCGCCGCTGACCGCCATGGCGGCGATCTGCACGTCCAGCCCGGCCGGCAGCGCGCTCGGCTTGCCGAACGTCGCGTCGACCAGGATGTCGCCGGTCGTCGCGGTCACGGCCGAGCCGTCGATCAGCGCCGTGACGGTATCGCTGACGTCGTTCACCGCGAAGGCGAAGCCGACCCCGGCGGTGCCTTTGCTGAACGAAGCGCCGACGTTGCCGGCCAGCGTGGCGATCGAGGCGGTGTCCTTCGCCAGCACCGACACGCTGCCGTTGGCGGTGACGTCGGAGGCGGTCTTGATGTGCGCGCCGACCGTGTTCTTGATGGTGTTGATCGCGAACGAGCCGCCGAGCGCGATGCCGCCGTTCGAGACGCTGCCGCCGATCACCACGTTGATGTTGCGCGCCGTCTCGGTCGCGCCCACGGCCACGTTGCCGCCCGTCGACACCACTTTTGCGCTGTCGATATGGGCGGTGACGGTGTTGCGGATGTCGTTGACGCCGATCGACGCGTTGAGCGCGGTGCTCTTGCCGAGCGCGAGGCCGAGCGCGCCGGTGCCCGAGTTGACGTGCGAAGTGTCGTTGGCGAGCACGCTGACCGAGCCGGAACCCGCCTGCACCCGGTTCGTTCCGGTGATGTTCGAAATGTGCGCGTCCACGTTCATGCGCACGAAGTTGAGCGATACCGCGCCCGCGCCCGAAGAGGTCTTGCCGCCGGCGCCCGCCGCCGTGACGCTCGTGATCTGGCCGCCGATCGAGCTCGGCAGGGCGAGCGTGATGCCCCGTGCGTCGACGCTGTCGCGCTTGACCAGCAGGCTGTGCGCCGTGCCGGTTGCGCCGGCGCTCAGGAACACTGGCACCGCGGTGGACGCCAGCGCATCGCTCTGCGTCGCCGCGAGCCTGATGTGCGTCGCGTCAACGTTGATGACGTAGTAGGTCTCGTTCTGGGCCAGGCCGCCGATGCTGGTGCCGCCGCCGTTACGGTAGACGACCGCGTCTCCGGTCTTCAGACCGTGCGCGCTGCCGAAGGAAATCGTGTCGGCGTGCGCCACCGTGGTCGTGACGGCCGTTCCCGGATTGAACGTCAGGGCGGTGGCGCCGGTCGCGGTGGAAACGATGTTGTGGCTGGTGCCGGAGCCCGCGGAACCGAGGGCGATGGCGACATGCGAGAGCGCGTTGTCCTGGGACGTCGCGAGCTTCACCGTGTTGTCGTCGACCTTGATGACGTAGTACTTGGTGGTGCCGTCGTCGACCAGCGTGCCGACCGCGACATCGCCGACCGCGCCCTTGTGATAGAGGACCTCGTCGCCGGTTTTCAAGCCATGCGCGCCGGCGAACCGGATCGTGTCGCCGGTCGTCGTCACCGCCGAAGCCGGGTTGACCGTCTTGGTCGCGGAGATCAGCGGGCCGGGATCCGCCTGCGCGGAAGGATCGTCGAACCCGGCCACCACCAGCACGCTGCCGCCCGCGATCACCTTGGACGAATCGATGTAGGCCTTGACGTTGCTCGCGGTCGCGGTATCGGCGCCGCTGACCTTGGCGGCCTTCGTGCCTTCGGCGGCACCGTCGGCGAGGCTGACGACGTTCGGATCGGCCGGATCCGAGCTGCTGCCGACGTAGTTGTAGGCCAGGAGCCCGCCGATCGCGTTGCCGTTGGCGGAGCCCGCGATGGCCAGCGCGCCGACGTACATCGACGCGGCTTCGCTCGCGCTGACCGTGACGTTTCCGAACGCGGTGACGTTGGAGCTCGTCGTGATGTGCGCGTCGACCGTGTTGGCGATCGAGTTGATGGTGAGCACGCCCGCGCCGCCCTGGCCCTTGGAGCCGCCGCCCGCGAAGCCGATGCCGACCAGCAGCGGGCTCGAGGTCGCGATCACGCTGACGGACGAGCCGGTGGACTCCACGTCGGAATGGTCGATGTAGGCGGCCACGCCGGAGCTGATGCGGTTCCAGCTGGCCGAGACGCCGACGCCGCGGGCGCCGGACGAGGCGCCGATGCCGCCGGCCACCGACGTCAGCAACAGCCGGTCGGCCGCCTTGACCGTGATCGGGCCCAGCAGCCGGATGTTGGAGCCGCCGCTGATGTGCGCGTCGGCCGAGTTGGTGAGGATGTTCGCCGCGACCGAGCCGGCGATCGCGGACTTCTGCGAGCCGGCGCCGCCGACCGCGACGCTGACGATGGTGCCGTCGGCTTCGGCCTTGACGCTGAGCGCGCCGGAGGATTCGAGCAGTGTCGAGCCCTCGACCGCGGCGGTGACGCTGTTGCCCATGTAGTTCAGGGCGAAGGCCGCGCCGTACCCGGAAGTCTTGCCGAATGCAAAGCCGCCCGAGAACGCATAGATGGACGAGGTGTCGTGCGCGAAGACCGTGATGTCGCCGCTCGAATCCGCGGTGGTGCTGCTGTTGAGCACCTTCGCGCTGACCGTGTTGTCGATGAAATTGATCGTCAGCGTGCCGCCGACGCCCATGCCCTCGGCCCCGCCGCCGCCGGTCGCCACGCCGGCCGAGGCGGTGACGGCGACGATGTCGGCATCGGTACTGGCCAGGACGTCGAAGCTGCCCGTGTGCCTGAAGTTGGCCACCGTGTCGACGGTGGAGGAGATGTCGTTCTCGATCTGGCTGTAGGCGGCGCTGATGCCGACGCCGGTCTTGCCGCCGAAGGCGCCCGCGCCCGCCACGACCACGATGTTGGTGTCGTCCTGCGCGTTCAGCGATACGGCGCCGTCGATCTTGCCTGCGCCGGTCGTGGTGTTCGACAGGCCGGTGTGCGTCGTGTAGCTGGTGCGGGTGAACGCGATCGAGCCCGCGCCGGCCTGGCCGGTCTTGCCGGTCGCGCCGGTGATGCCGGCCGTGACGGCGACGATCGAGCCCGAGCGCAGCGCGTCGAAGTCCAGCCCCTTGGTATTGACCAGGGTGGCGCCGTCGAGGAAGGCCTCGGTGGTTCCCGTGACCACGTTGACCCCGACCGCGCCGCCAATCGCCCGCGCCGGCTTAGAGCCGTCATTGGTAGCGTAGGCGACGCCGCCGGCGATCGAAACGACGTGCGCGGCGTTCTCGGCCCTGAGGATCAGGCTGCCGTTGGTGACCTTGACGTCGCCGCTGTTGCGCACATAGGCGCGCGAGTTGTCGTCCGCGATATTGATGGTCACGGCGCCAGAGAAGCCGAGACCCGACTTGGGCGTGTTCGGGTTCGCGGCCGGCGGCGGCGTGGCCGGCGGCGGGGCCGGCGGTTGCGCCGGCGGCTGGGCCGGCGGGGTGGCCTGTGGCGGCGTGGTCTGCGTCGAGCCCGAGGCCAGCCCCAGTCTCTGGAAGAGCGGGTTGGACGTCAGTTCCGACAGCAGCCCGTCCGGATACTTGCCGTCCTTGGTCGGCTGCTTGCCGGCGTCATTGGTCGAGGTGCCGTCGGGCTTGGGCGTGCCTTGCGTGCCCTTGTCCGCGGCGTCGGCGCCGGGCGGCTTGCTCGAGGACTTGGCGCCGGCGACGGCGACGGCCGCCACGACGCCTTCGTTCTTGGACATCACGCGCACATCGCCGGCGGATTCGAGCGTGTGCCGGGTAGTGACCGAATTGTCGCCCAGGCGGTTGCCGATGAATGCCTCGGTGTCGCGCACGATCCGGTTGATCGCGCCTGAGGCGCCTACCGCGGTTTCATCCGAGACGGCGACCGCGCCCGCGACCGTCACGAGGAACGTCTTGTTGTTGGCCTTGACCAGCACCGAGGCGTTCGACGCAGCCGGATCCGACACCGCGCGGTTGCCGACCGTGATGGTCGCGCCGTTGTCGATTTGGGCCAGCGTGGTATCCACGACCTGGCTGTAGATGAACGCGCCGTTGAAGGCGGTGCCGTCGGACTGCCCGCCCGAGGCGCCGAGCGCGACGCCGAGGTTGAAGCCATCGGCGTTGACCTTGAGGCTGTCGGCGTTCAGCAGGACGCCGTCCTCGATCTTGGCGGTGACGTCGTTCTCGTAGAAGAAGAACATGAACGCGCCGCCCGCCGCGCCCTTGCCCCCGGGGGTGCGCTGGAAGCCGCCGCCCTCGGACTGGAACCAGCCCTTGCCGTTTTGATTTGGCGTGACCGTGCCGAACGGGAACTTGAAGTTGCCGGCGATGTTGATGGTCTGGTTGACGCTCGTCGCCTCGACCACGACGTCGCGCGTGCTCGTGGTGGGCGCGCTCTGGTTGACGCGCGCGCCGTTCTTGATGCGCGCGTCGGCGCTGTGCTCGAGCCGCAGGACCGTGATCGCGCCGGCGATGGCGGACTTCGCGCCGGTGACGTTGCTCTGCGTCCACGTGTCGGCGAGGTTGTTGTCCAGGCCGAAGTTGTTGTTCAGGTACGTCGTCAGGTTGGAGACGAACGTGCTGGTGCGATGCTGCCCCGCCGTGCCGAGGCTCTGCCAGTTGGTCGAGTCGGTGTAGTCCTCGGTGGCGAGGTTGCGGGCGGCGCCCGGGTTGCTGCCGACAAACTGGTACCAGTCGCCGCCCTTGTCGACGATCTGATTGGTCGTGACCGCCTGCACGCCGTCGGTGGAGGAGAAGTCGGCCTGCTTGTTCCACGGGCTGACCAGGTTCGCGCCCCACAGGCTGTTCGGATCGATCTGGTTGAGCGTGTCGGCCTTGACGGTGATCGTGCCCTTGCCGTCCACCTGCGCGTCGCCGTTGATGTAGGCGTTGGCATTGTTCTCGTACAGCCCGTAGTTGAAGGCCACCGCGCCGGCCTTCGCGGCCGGGTCGGTCGGGAATTTCTTCGCCTTGCCCTTGTCGAGGGTCAGCGCCGTGGCGCTGACGTCGGGACGGTTCGAGACCGTCGCCCGGACCGTGATCGAGCCGATCGCATCGACGTCGGCGCCGAGGGCGTTATGGTCGGCGGAGTTGCCGTCGCCGATCCGCGCCGTGACGGTGTTCGTGTCCTCCGACCAGGCGACCGCGCCGCCGAACTGCAGCGAGTTGGGCTTGCGGGTTTCCGCCGGCTTGTCCGGCTTCACCGCGGCCTTGTCCTTCTCCGCCTTCGCCTTCGCGTCAGCCTTCTCCGCGGACGAGTCGACGATCGCGTGGTAGATCGCCCCGAGGCCGCTGCCGATCGCCTTCAGCGCCTTGATGGCGCCCAGCGCCACCTCGGTGGTCGCGCGCGACTCCATGTCGTCGAGGATGTCGCCGCTGGTGTTCGAGCCGATGTTGGTCGTCGCCTTGACGCCGCCGTCCAGCGTCGGCAGCAGGAACATCTTCGAGGCGGTGATCGACTGCTTCTTCGCCAGCGCCGTGTCGATCGCCGCGTTCTGCGTCGTCGGCAGCTCGCCGCCGAACGCCTCCTTGCGCTGCAGGGCATTGACGGTGACCGTGCCGCCCACGGTCGCCTTGCCGTCGAGCAGCGCGTAGGTGTTGCCGTTCTCGATGGCAACCGCGGTGGCGATGCCGAAGTTGCCGTCCTCGTCGGTGAACGAGCGGCCGTAGGTGCGGTTGCGGTCGACGGTGTCGCCCTGCACCACCAGGTTGTTGCCGATCGTCAGGGTCGCCGTGTCGGTGACGTTGGCGTTGGCCTCGGACTCGAGCACGCTCATTCCGAACGAGACCGCCTTGCCGTGGATCGGGATGATCTTGTTGATCGCGTTCTTCGCCTTGCCCAGCGCGCTGTAGGTGCCGTCGGGCTGCAGCTGCGGCGTCTCGTTGAACACCTTGGCGATCACGCTGATGTTGTTGTCGGCGGTGGCGCGCAGCGACGCGTCCCCGGACGTGGTCAGCGTGCCCTCGAAGGTAACCTTCGAGACTGTCGTCAGCTCGGCGTAGGCGATGGCAATCGGCAGCAGCAGGCTGGTCGGCTTCGACATCACCACACCCACCGCGTTGGCATGCGCGACGAAGTTGGTCGCCGTGATGTTCGCCTGGGTGCCGACGCTGATGGTCGCGCGGCTGTCGGTGAAGGCGGAGCCACCCCATAGCGACATGCTGTCCATCGCCGAAAGGAAAGTGTCCTTGATCTTGGCGCCCAGGCTCGAGGAGTACTCGGCGTCGGTGACGAAGTGGCGGCTGTCGCTGATCGCGTACAGGCTCACGTTGCCGCCTTCGATGCGCGCATTGCCGGTCAGGTTGATCTGGGCGTCGGCGTTCTCGACGTTGTAGAACCCCAGGACGCCGCCGCCCAGCTCCTTGAGGCCGTCGAGGGCGACGAGATCGACCTTGCCGTCGATCCCGCCCGCGGTGGACTTGGTGAGGATCTGCGCGCCCGCGCCGATATTGATCTGCAGCGCCTCCATGCGCAGGTCGCCGCCCTTGGTCGCGCCGCGGAGATCGATCGTGGTCCCCGTCATGCTGATGGTGTCGGCCTTGATGGTGACGTTGCCGCCGACGCGCGTGACGTTCTGTACGTTCAGCAGGCCCTTCTGCGTGATTTCGTAGACCGCGTCGCTGAGTCCTTCGAACGTGACCCAGTTGAAGGCCTGGTTGGTGAGCGTGTTGCCGCCGTTGACGACCACGATGCGGTCGCCGCTCGTGCCGTAGGTGTTAATCGTGACCTTGTGGGCCGGGTTCGAGGCGCTCAGGTTCCCCACGTCGATGCGGAACGTGTCGTCGCCGCTGCCGGCAACCGCCGCGTTCACCGCACCGCCGCGCAGGGTATCCGCGCCGCCGCCCGTGCCGAGCTCCAGCGAACCCAGGGTCCACGCCGAGGCGTCCAGGATGTTGGCGCCGGCGCCGCCCGTGAGCGTGGCGTGCTCGAGGCCGGCCAGCGTGTCGGTGCCTTCGCTGCCGATGATCAGGGTGGTATCGGTGAGGGTGAAATTCGCATCGCGCGTCTCCACCAGCGTGTCGACGCCGAGCCCGCCGGTGATGGTGTCCGCACCGGCGCCGCCCGTGAGCGTGTCGTAGCCCGCGGATCCGATCAGGACGTCGTTGCCGGCGCCGCCGTCCAGGACGACGCTGCCAACGCCGGTGATGCTCGTCCCCGTCAGGGTCGCGCCGGCGCCGGTACCCAGGATTCCCAGGTCGGCTGCCGCGGTCGAGCTGTTCAGCGCCGCGACCCGGACGCTGGACGAACCGGCCGAGGCGTCCGTGATGACGATGTGGTCACCGACGAGCGCCGCGCTGAGGTTCTCGTTGGCCGTATGGATGGCCGTGAAGATCTCCTGCAGCGTGCGCGCGAATCCCAGGTCGACGTCGACGTTCGTCGTGCCGTCCCTGAGCGTGATGCGGATGTCCGCCGTGTTCTCGCCCGTCGCGGTCCCGATGCCATTGCCGCCGTGGAAGAAGAGGAGAGGTGTATCGGCGCTAAGGCCCGTAAACCCGCTGGCGTCCAGCTGGTTGCCGCCGCCGCCGCCCGTCAGCCTGGCGAGCTCGATCTGGGCCAGGACGTCGGTCTCGCCGCCGATCAGGAGGCTGGTATCGGTCAGCGTGAAGTCCGCGTCGCGCGTTTCGGCGAGCGTATCGATGCCCCAGCCGCCGTTGATGGTGTCCGCGCCGCCGCCGCCGGTGAGCGTGTCCTCGCCTTCCCGGCCGTAGAGGAAGTCGGCGCCGGCGCCGCCGATCAGCACGTCGTCGCCGCTGCCGCCGTCGAGCGTCGCCGAGCCGGTGAAGGCGGACGTGTCGATCAGGTTGTCGCCGGCGCCGCCGTAGAGCGTCGCGCGCTGGATGCGCGCCAGCGTGTCGGCGAAGCTGGCCACCACTGCGCCGGAGGTGGCGACGCTCGCCGTTACGCCGCCGCCGAAGAGGTCGATGCTGGTAGCGTCGAGGTTGGCGACGTCCTTCCCGGCCAGGTTGCCCTTGAACGTCGCCGTCCAGACGTTCCCCGTCTTGGTGACGTCGATGTCCTTGTCGCCGATGCCGTTCAGGGAAGTGAGCGCGGTCTTCACGGCCAGCGCGGAGGCGTTGTAGCTGATCGGGCTGGTCGTCTCGCCGTTGAAGCTGAGCGAGAACTGCCCGCTCGTCACGCCCGCCGCCATGGTGATCGACTGCACCTCGCTCGTGCCGTCGCCCGAGTCCAGGCTGGCATCGGTGAGCACGAAGCGCGAGTCCGACCGTTCCTCGAGCGTGTTGACGCCGAGGCCGCCGTCGATGTTGTCGACGCCCCAGTTGCCGATCAGGACGTCGTCGCCGCTGCCGCCCTTCAGGATGTCGTTGCCGCCTTCGCCGTCCAGCTTGACCGAGCCCAGCGTGAAGGCGCTCGCATCGAGGGTGTTGTTGCCGTCCTCGCCCGAGATGACGGCGCGCGTGATGTTGCTCAGCGTATCGGCGCCCACCACCGCGCCGCCCGAAAGGGCCGTGATGGTGAGCGAGCCATCGGTCAGGGTGAAATTGAAGTCGCCTTCTTCCGTGACGGTATTGGTTCCGCCCCGGCCGTCGAGGATGTTGCTTCCCGCGCGACCAGCCAGAGTGTTGTTGGCGCCGTCGCCGCGCAGCGTGTCGTTGTATGCGGAACCCCAGACGTCGCGGAAACCGCTGATGGCGACGAAGCCGGTCGCCGAGCCGGACGCGAGGTCGACGGTAACGCCGATGCCGCTGCCCGCGGTCGGGTATGCGGCGTAATCCAGCACGTTGATCGTGCCGCGCGCGGCCAGCGTCTCCATGCCGCTGAAATTCAGGCCATCCACGTTGCCGGCGCCCGTGGAGTTGATATTCCAGACATCGCCGTCGATCGGCCCGGTCAACACGTCGGCCGCGCTGCCGCCGGCGATGCTGCTCAGGCCACTGAACGTGACAGTGCCGCTCGCGCTCGCCACCGTGCCGCTGGTGTGTTCCGTGATGGTCCAGGTATTCGCGGCATTCCAGCCGACCAGCGTGCTGGCGGCCGAGCCGCCCATCACGTTGGTGAAATTGCTTGCGCCCTGGGTGGCCGTCGCGGCGCCCGTGGCGAGGTTGACCGTGACCGCGGTGCCGTAGTCGCTGTAGTCGAGCGTGTCCTGCCCGCCGACCTTGCCGCTGACCGTTCCCGCGAGGACGGCATCCTCGAAGAACACGAAGCTGTTGCTGGCGGTCGCGCCCTGGCCGCCGATGAGGTTGTCGACGTTGGTCGTGTAGATGACGGCGTCGGGCAGCGCCTCGTTGGTGACGTCGACCGTGCCGTCGGCGTTGACGGTGAAGGTCAGCGCAAGCGACGAGACCGCGGAGAAATCGAGCGTGTCCTGTCCGCTGGCCGCGGCTTCCGTGATCCTGTGGGTGTTCCAGGTGTTGCCGAGCTTGTAGGTGTCGTTGCCGGCGCCTCCGTTCAACGTGACTGCGCCCTTGGTGAAGGCCGTGATGTCGAACGTGTTCGAACCGGCGCCGCCGACCAAGTAAGCCTGCTCGATGTTGCTCAGCGAATCGGTGCCGATCCCGCCGATCGTCAGCGAGCCGTCGGTCAGGACGAAGTTGACGTCCGCCGCTTCGGACACGGTGTCGCTGCCGCCGCCGCCGTTGATCGTGTTGCTGCCGCCGCCGCCCGAAAACACGTTGTCTTCGCTGTTCCCGACAAGGACGTCGTCGTGCTGCGAGCCATACGCGCCGCGGAAGCCGGTGATCTGGCTGAAGCCGGTGGCGGTGGACCCATCCAGGTCGACCGATACCGCGCTGCCGTAGGCGGAGTAGTTCAGGATGTTCGTGCCGCGCCCCTCGAGCTGCTCCATGCCGGTGAACGTGGTGCCGCCTGCGTTACCGGCGCCCACGCCGGTGACGTTCCAGATGTCCCAGGTGTCGCTCCCGTCAGGGCCGGTGAGGGTATCCGTCGCGGTGCCGCCGGTGAACCTGCTGATATTGGTGAAGGCAGCCGTGACCGACCCGCCGTTGACGCTGCCCGCCTGGACGTCGGTGACGGCCCAGTTGAGTGCGCTGGCAAAGGTGCCGAAGTCGAACACGTCCTGGCCGCCGCTCTTGCCGACGATGCTGCCGTTGAAGACGGCCTGGTCCAGGAAACGGAAGGTGTTGACCCCGAGGCCGCCGATCAGCTTTTCGACGCCGGTCGCGTGAAGCGCGCTTCCAGTACCGTTCGCGACATCGACGCTGCCATCGGCATTCACCGTGAAGGTCAGGTTCGCCGTGACCGACGAGAAGTCCAGCGTGTCCATGCCGCCGGCGGCGAGCTCGGTGACCGTGTCGCTGCCCCAGGCGTTGTTGAACTTGTAGATGTCGTCGCCCGCCAGGCCGGTCAACACGTCGGCAGCGCCGGTGCTGGTCAGGGTGTCGGCGCCCGCAGTACCCGTCAGGTTGGCGAGGAGGTAGGCGTAGCTCGAAAGCACGCTCTCCGTAAACAGGGGCTGCGATTCAATGATGCCGGTGTGGTACTCGAGCGCCCAATCGCCGCCCAGGCCGGCAGCGCCGGTTTGGTTGGTCGAAGCCGCGACGTCGGCGCCCGTGAGCGCGGCGAGGCTGCCGACGAATTCCAGGCCGCCCGCGCCCGCGGCGACGTCGCAGCCATACAGGAGGATGTCGCCGTCCGGACGCAGCGCCGCGCCCCAGCCCGCGATACGCGCCTTCTGTTGCTCCAGCTTGGCTTCATTCAGCTGGCTCGTGCCCAGCCGCAGGGCGCCGCTGCCGCCGTGCGAAAGCACCTGCACCGCGCCAAGGCCATGGTGCGCGGAAAGGATGTCCGTGATCTGGTCGACGCCGTCGAAGCGCGCATCGAGCACCACCACTTCGATGTCGCCGATGCGCTGGACCTGCACCACCTGTTCGTCGCCGCGCGACGGTTGTTGCGCCTGCGCATCCTGGACGGTTGATACGGCAGGGAGCGAGATGGACGTTTCCTCAGGCTTGCTGCTGGAGGCGACACTCTCCTGCACGGGAGTTGCCGGGGCCTGCGCAGCACCGTAGTTCAGCAGGCTCTTGACCAGCGCCTCGTAGTTCGGCACCGACGGGTCGATGATGATGACCTGCATCGGCGCCGGGCGATTCTGGACCGAGGCCGCGTACGCCGCGAGATTCATCGGCGCAGGCGCCTCCTGGGCCACCGCGGCCGGCGCGGCGGTGGTACCTGCCGCCGCTTCGCTCAGCTCGTCGAGAGCAGCGTTGTTCGCCTTCGGCAGCGAGGTGTCGACCGCCTCGATCTCGGGCGTGGTCGCCTGTACCCCGCCCGGATCCGGCTGGGCTTCGGCCGCTTCCGGCAGCTCCGCCTGCGCCTGCAGCGTGAACTGGATCGGCGTCGAGGCCGCCGTGATCGTCGACGGCACGGTCGGATTGAGTGGCGCCTCCAGCGCGGGAGCCTGCGCCGCGGGCGGCGGCGGCGGGGGAACCACCAGTTCCGCGGACAGCATGAAGCGCTGCTCGAGCGCCTCGAACATCGCCTTGCGGCGCATCGGCGGCTGCAGCCTGGAGGCTCGGAATCCCCGGGCGAGCCGTGCCGCCAGGTTCTTCATCGCTTCCATTGCCGGTATGCGGGTCAAGTTCGCCAGTTTTTCCGTTAGGGCTCGAGCAATCGGTTGATCGCCACCAATTCATCCTCGCCCAGCGTGCCGGCGGCCTGCTTCAGGCGCAGCCGGTTGATCAGGAGGTCGTAGCGCGCACGCGCCGAGTCGCGTTTCGCCGCGTAAAGGTCGCGCTCCGCGTCGAGCACCTGCAGGATCGTCTGCAGGCCCGAACGGTAGCCCTCGACCTTGAGCTCGCGCGCGCTTTCGGCGGACAGGATGCCTTGCGCGAGCGCGCGCGCGCGCACCACGCCGCCGGTGACGCCCTGGAACGCGGCCCGGGTCTGGCGTTCCACCTGGCGCCAGTCGCGCTCCATGTCCTCCAGCGAGCTGTAGTAGCGCTTCACCGCCTCGCCGGTCAGCGCGGATGTGAGGCCGCCGGAGAAGATGGGAATGTTCAGGCGGAACATGAGATCGAGCGTCTCGACGTTGCTGCCGCCGCCGAACAGGCTGCCGCCGGTGTCCTTCTTGTTCTGCGTTGCGACGAAATCGAGCACCGGCGCATGGCCCGCGCGCTGGCGGCGGATCTCCTGCTGCGCGACCTCCACGGCCTGGCGGCGCGCTTCGAGCAGCAGGTTCTGCTTCTCCGCGACGCTGACCCAGGCGTTCATGTCGAGCGGCTCGGGATTCTCGAGTGGAATGGCCTGGCGCAGCGGCTTCAGGTTCGGGATCGTCCGGCCCGTCAGCTCGCGCAGCGCCTGCACCCTGTCGTCGCGTTCGTTCTGCGCGGCCACCACGTCGGCTTCCTTGATCGCGTTGCGCGCCCGGGTGTCGTGCAGGTCGGCGACGGCGACCAGGCCGCTGCTGAAGCGCTGCTGGACGAGATCGAGCTGGCGCTGGATCGCCTTCTTCTCCGCCTCCGCGAACTCGAGCACGTCGCGCGCCGCGAGCACGCTGAAATAGGCGGTCGCCGCGCGCACGATCAGGTCCTGCTCCGCGGCGCTGAAGGTGGCCGCGGCCTGCTTGACCTTCACCTTCGCCTGCTCGTAGCCGAACCAGGCGGACAGCTTGTAGATCGGCTGCGTGAGGTTCAGCGTCTGGCTGTAGGTGGGATAGTCCGTCGAGCCGGTCGCGAACACGGTGTTCGCGCTGTTGATGATGCGCTGGTACGTCCGCATCTCGAGCGCTTCGAGCGAAATGGTGGGCAGCAGCGCGGCGCGCGCCTGGGGCTCGGCGTAGGAAGCGGCCTCGAAATCGTAGCGCGCACCCTTGTACTTCGGGTCGTTCAGCTTGGACAGGCTGTAGATCTGGACCAGGTCCTCCGCCCAAGCAGAGGAAACAAACCCGGGAGCAAATACGGGACCGGTCAGGCCAGCGAGTATGAGCAGCCTGAAGACCGTTGTCCTCACTACCGGCCCTTGCCCGACTTGCTTCGAGTGTCGCGCGCTTTGTCTTTTTCCTTCGCCTTCTCCTTGGATGCCGCCGCAGGCGCCGCCTGCTCCGCCGGCCGGGCCGCCGGTGCGTTGCCTGCATCGCCGCGCTTCGCGCCATCCAGCCGCTCCGCGAGATGCGCGACGTTGGCAAGCGACATCAGGTGCGCGTGGATCCACGCGAGCAGGCCGCTGCGCGCCAGCTCCAGCAGCTTCGCGTCATCGAGCGCCTGCAGCCGCTGCTCGTCGACCACGCTGAAGCCTTCGAGCACCATGGGCTGCTGGCCGGGGCGCACCACTTCCATCACCCGCGGCACCAGCAGCTCGAGCGACTGGAGCCGCTCGACGAACAGCCGGGTGCGCTTGATCTCGCCCTGGTAAGTGCTGAGAAAATCCAGCGCCTGCTTCAGCAGCGGCGTGTGCTCGCCCTCGTCGGTGAACAGGCGCTCGCCCTGGTCGGCGCCGAAGCCCGGGTAGGCCTCGTCGAGGTAGACGTTGAAATCGTCCGCGTCCTGCTTCTCCGCGAGGACGAACGGATAGCGGCGCACGAAGGCCGGGATGTAGCGGCCCTCCCAGCGCCCTGCGGCGTTGACGAACAGGTTTTCGTTCTGCCGCACGCCGACGAGCGCGATCGGGAACATCGGCCCGGCGTCCCTGCCTGTGAAGGCGATCGGGTATTCGCGCGCGGTATCGAAAAATTCCACCGCGGCCAGCGGAATCGAATTCGTCTGCGCGCAGAAGCTGAAATCGTTGCGGGCCGGACCGAGGCGAGTCTTGCGGTGAATGTCGGAATTGAGCGGTATTGGACGCTGATAAAAAAGAAGAGTCGCCAACACAGCCCCCCGGCCGCCAGATGAAGACCGGATTCTACTTGCTTTGATTGCCCCGGAGCCGGCTTTTCGGTCAAATTTTCAAGCGCTTACTACATTTCAAAACAAAGACGGAAAGCCTTGTCATCTCGCGGACTAATTCCCCGTTTTTATGTTCTTTTACAAATCCCCGAGGGCGAAGGGTTTCAGGACATCGGCGTGGTCACCGAACTTCCGCACGTAAGCGCTGTTCAGGCCTAGACATTTCGTGGAGGCGCAGCGTTCGCGGTAGACGCACTGGTGGAAACCATTGCGCACGAACTCGTCCCAGAACGCGGGATCAATGAGGAGCTGCGGCTGGTCGTTGTACAGGGCGCCCCGGTCCTCGCCGAGCAGGCACTCGGGGAAGTTCTTCACCTCCACTCCACGCCCGGAATCCCTTGCCGCGGCAATGGCTTGCCGCAAGTAAGGCAGAACCTCCAGGTGGGAAGCGACCAGGCCCTTGTCGTCCGATTCGGCCATCGGAAAGTAGAACCAGAACTCCATCTGGGCGAGGCGCTTGAGCGGTCTCAGGCGTTCGACCAGGGCCGGCAACTGCCTGAAACTGCGGCTCGTGACGACCGAATTCGTGATGGAAGTCACATTTTCGAACTCTTCGAGCAGCTCCAGGCCCCGGATCGTCTTGTCGAAGGAACCCGGCACCTGGGTGATGGCGTCGTGGGTTTCGGCGTCGGAGGAGGCCACGCTGACGAAAAACTCGTCCACCCCGGCCCCGACCAGTTCCTGGACGTAGCCGCGGGACGCGAGCCGCATCCCGTGCGTCTGGATGCGGACGTGCTCGAAACCGTGCTCGCGCGCCAACCGCGCCCACTGCGGCAGGTCGCGGTGCAGGGTGATTTCGGAGCCCGTGAGGATCAGCCCCTTGAACCTGCGGTGCGTGGCGTTGCCCTCGAGCACGCGCATGAACTGCGCGAACGATTGCGGCTCAAGGCGGTCCATGGTGCCCTCGATCATGCAGTGGACGCACTTGAGGTTGCAGCGGAACTCCATGGTCATCGACACGTACTGGTTGTAGTCGAACCGGCCCATGGTGCCGGCGACGGCCGGGGTGGGAACGCCCGGCTTGCGCCGGACCAGGCGGATGGGACGCACCGACGCTTCAGAAGACGCCATACCACGCGCCCTTCACGATCGACAGGCGATCGCCATCCATGCGGTAGTCGAATCCGACGTCGTAGAGCATGTGATCCAAGCTACTCCTGTTCTCCTCGAGGAACAACACTTCCTCGGCCGGGAAGCCCATGCGCCGCAGGAAGTGGAGCAGCTGCCCGACCCTGATCCTGCAGAAATAGACGCCGTCGCGGTCCTGCTTGTTGGCGACCACGATGGTCTGGCAATCCACCAGCTCGGGCCAGAACACCTCGCGCAGCGGCACTTTCGCGGGATCGAGGTGCACCGACGATGTCGCCTTGCCCACGATCTCCTGCATCTCCGTCCTGGCGTCGAAGAAATAGTAGAGGTTCTTCAGCCTCATGCCCGCGCGCGTCGCCGCGTAGCAGATGCCGGAGGACACCTGGCTGCCGATGTTGCCGACATAGACCTGGATCTCCTCCATGGGGCGGCGGCCGGCGATCAGCTCGCCGTCCAGGTCGATGGAGAACATGAAGTAGGGATACTGCTCGCCGGGCGCGATATCGCAGGCGATCCAGGGCCGGAGAATCTCCAGCAGCTTCGGGATCGAGCGCTGCCGCTGAAGGCGCTCATAGTCGTAGAAATAGAATTCCCAGCTGGTCCTGCCGCCTTCCTGCTTGATTCCCCAGACGGTGCGCGAATCGCCGAGCCCTTCGCGGATCGCGCGCACGATCTCCATGCCTCGCACGGCGACCCCATGCTGCTCGAACGAGCGCGACAGCAGGTTGATCGAGCGCAGCTTGCCCGCGCAGGGCGCCGCGGGCGGGTATTCCCACAGGCAGAAGTCGTACAGGCGCTCGCCGTCGGCCGCTCGTTCCATCATTTCCTCGCCGTCACGAGCATGAAAGGCATGTCGAGTTCGATCGCCTCCGACTTGATCCCATGGAATCCCGCCGCCGAGAGCGCGTCGCGGTAACCGTCCGCCGGGCGATAGGAGCGGAAAAAAAGCATCAGCGGAATCGTCGAGTACGGCACCTGCGTTTTTCCCACCTCGAACCGGCTGCGCTCGAAGATCAGCAGGGTGCCGCCCGGATTCAGCGCCCGGTGCGCGCGCGCAAGAAACTCGCGCATCTGCTGCTCGGGCCAGTCGTGCAGCATCGACTTGAAGACCACCACGTCGTGTCCCGTCGGCAGGTCGCGGGCGGGCACGCCCACTTTCACGAAATCGATGCGCGCCGCCTCGGGCTCCGCGTTCAGGCGGCGCATGCCGAGCTCGCAGACCAGCGGCAGGTCATGCACGGTGGCGCGCAGCCCCGCATGCCGGCGGCACGCCTGCAGCGCGA
Source organism: Vicinamibacteraceae bacterium (assembly GCA_031407765.1). Classification (GTDB taxonomy): domain Bacteria; phylum Acidobacteriota; class Vicinamibacteria; order Vicinamibacterales; family Vicinamibacteraceae; genus JBDSLU01. The sequence continues at coordinate 4,665 of JANOIR010000077.1, read as the reverse complement.
ATTCGCCGCTGTTGCCGCCCACGTCCAGCATCCGCCCATAGCGCGAGAAGTCGTGCCGCGCGAGACAGACCGGGGCTTCGTACTTCGTCAGCGCCGTGGTCAACCGCATCCAGCGGGCGGTGTTGGCGAAATTCTCCGGCGTGGGATCGAAGCAGCGCTGGTAGGAGAACAGCTCGAAGATCCTCGCATTGCCGGTGAAGCCCCTCGGATCGGCCAGCAGCATGCTGAAAAGCTCGACGAAATCCGGCGCCGCCAGGCCGATGAAATCGAGCTTGGCCTCCAACAGGTCCCGGTAGCGGAGCGCTTGCATGAAGGAGGCGGTGAGCTTCACCTCCCCCGCGGCCCGCGCAAGCACGTTCCCCGCCTCCAGCATGCCAAGCAGCAGCCCGAGCCCGCTTTCGTCCAGCTTCGTGCGCTCCGCCAGCGCCGCCGCACCCCGCTCCCGCTCCAGCAGCGCGTCGACCAGGCCGAGCTCGAAGGCGCTCGCGAGCGCGCGCGCGCCGACGGCGTCCCGCAGGAAGTCGTCGGCGCAGAGATAGCCTATAGTTTCATCTTGGGCTGCGCGCACGTTGCTAGGATACCGAGTTCATGGCGCGTCCCATCCAGAAAATCCTCATCGTCGGCGGCGGCACCAGCGGCTGGATCACCGCCGCGTTCCTCAACCGCTTCCTCGACCCCGCGCTGTGCAGCATCACGCTGGTGGAGTCGGCCTCGATCGGCACCATCGGCGTCGGCGAGGCGACGGTGCCGCCGCTGGTGGCCCTGCTGCGGCTGCTGGGCATCCCGGAAGACGAGTTCCTGCGCGCCTGCCACGCCACCTACAAGCTCGGCATCAAGTTCGTCGGCTGGGGCCGCCGCGGCAGCCCGCCGGCCTGGCACCCCTTCGGGCACATCGGCGCCGCGCCTATCGAAGGCGTGCCGCTATTCCACCACTGGCTGAAAAACCACCGTTCCGGGCGGGACGGCTCCGCCTTCACCTCGTACTCGCTGCAGGCACTGCTCGGAGACATGAACCGCGCGCCACGTTCCCTGCGCGACACCTCCGAGATCATCCAGTATGGCGCGTACGCCTACCACCTCGATGCGCGCGCTTTCGCGGCCTATCTCGCCCAGGTGGCGACCGGGCGCGGCGTGAAGTACCTGGTGGACGACGTACGCAACGTGGTGCGCGACGAACGCGGAAATATCAAGCAGGTTGACACGCGCGAGAACGGCGCGCTCACGGCGGACCTCTATGTCGACTGCACCGGTTTCGCCGGCCTGCTCATCGAGAAGGCGCTGAGCGATCCCTGGATCGACTGGTCCGGCTCGCTGCTTTGCGACCGCGCGGTGGTGCTGCCGCAGCCCGCCATCCGGCCGATGCCGCCTTACACGCTGGCAACGGCGCTGAAAGCCGGCTGGGCATGGAAGATCCCGCTGACGCACCGCGTCGGCAGCGGCTACGTCTATTCCAGCCGCTTCCTTTCCCAGGACCAGGCGGCGGACGAATTGATCGCGCACACCGGCCTCGACCCGAAGCAGTGCAATCCCGGCCACCTGCGGATGCGGATCGGCCGGCGGCAGAACTTCTGGGTCGGCAACTGCGTCTCCATCGGACTTGCCGCCGGCTTCCTCGAACCGCTCGAGTCGACCGGCATCTACCTCATACAGAAAGGCGTGGAGCTGCTGCTCGACCATTTTCCGGACGCCGAGTTCGGCCCCGCGCCGATCCGCCGCTACAACGAGCGCATGGCCGGGGAATTCGAGCAGGTGCGCGACTTCATCATCCTGCACTACCTGCTCAACCGTCGCGAGGACGGCGCGTTCTGGGAGGCGAACCGCAACGCCGCGCCGCCCGACTCGCTGGCCCGGACGCTCGAGTACTACGACGAGACCGGCATCGTCGACTGGCAGCAGCGCCCGCTGTTCCGCGAGGCAAGCTTCTATTCCATCGCGGCCGGCCTGGGCAGACTGCCGCGCAAACACCACCCGATGACGGACCAGGCGGACCCCGCCAGGGCGCGGCAAAAGCTGGAGCAGATCAAGGCGCGCAACCTCGCGCAGGCGCGCCAGCTGCCCGACCACGGCGAGCTTATCGACGCGTTGAACATTGCCGCCCCGGTGCGTTAGGCGTCGGCCAATCTCGCGTTGAAGCTCATCGAGCGGCGTTCGCCGCGCCCGGCGAAGGGTTCGGCGCCGTGCAGCAGCCAGCCTGGAAAGATGTAGAAGTCGCCCGCCTGCGGCCGGAAGCTGATCAGCGACTTCGAGAGGCGCTGCTTGCCGCCGATCAGGAAGTTGATGTACCCGGCATGCCGGTTGGAGATGTAGCTCTTCTGCTCCTCCGCCGCGTCGACTTCCGGCACCTTGAGGTAGAGCACGCCCGAGATGTCGGACGAATGGAAATGCACCGGGCTCGGCGTCCCCGCGGCCTGGCTCACCACCCAGAACGATTCGAAGTCCACCCGCCCGCCGTCCTCGCCTTCGACGCCGGCGAGGTAGCGCCGGATGAGCCCCGCGACCAGGCGCAACAGGGACTGCTCGCCGCCCTCGGCCACCACGCCCTCCGGCAGCAGGAATTCCGAACTGCGGCCAGGGGCGACGACGCCGTCGGCATGGCGGTTCACCCGCTGCACGATCGAATCCGGCAGGCGCGTCTTCGCGATCATCGGGCCGAACGGGGAATAGAAATCGAGCGGCGGGTCGCCCGCAGAGGTGGCGCAGACCTGCGCCGCCGCTTCGTACTTCTTCAGCCTGCGTTCCTTCGCGTAGGGATCGTCTCCCATCGCTCCTGCGCTAGCCGTAGATCTCGGTGAGCGCGCTTCCCTTGCCGTAGCCGGGATCGCCGGGGGGCGTGCCGCCTTTCGTCACTTTCACGGCGCAGTACTTGAACTCCGGGATCTTGCCGAACGGGTCCAGCTTCGGGTTGGTGAGCATGTTCGCCGCCGCTTCGTAGAACGCGAACGGGATGAACACCGCACCCAGCGGGGTACCCTCGTCTGCCCTTGCATAAAGGGAGATGCTGCCGCGACGGGACGCCACCGTGATGATGTCTCCCGGCTTCGCCCCCAGTCTTTCGATGTCCAGGGGATGCAGCGATGCCACGGGTTCGGGCTCGATGGCGTCGAGCACGCCGGCGCGCCTGGTCATCGCCCCGGTATGCCAATGCTCGAGCTGGCGGCCAGTGATCAGGACGACCGGGTATTCCTTGTCCGGCCGTTCATCGGCGGGGATCAGGTCGGCCGGGACGAACTTGGCTCGCCCCGTGGCGGTCGGAAAAACTTCCGTGAAAACAACCGAAGTTCCGGGATCTCCTTCGTTCTCACAGGGATAAATCACCACGGAATCCCGTTCCAGGCGATCCCAGGTAATGCCGGCAATCGAATTCATGCCTTTGCGCATCTCGTCGAAGACCTGCTTCGGGTGCGTGTAGTCCCAGGAAAGCCCGATCCTCTTGGCCAACTCATTGATTATCCAGAGATCCGGCCGAGCGTCGCCCGGCGGCTCGAGCGCCTTGCGGCCAATCTGGACCATCCGGTCGGTGTTTGTCACCGTTCCGTCCTTTTCAGGCCAGGCCGTCGCCGGCAGAACCACGTCGGCGAGGTAGCAGGTCTCGGTGAGGAAGATGTCCTGCACCACCAGGTGCTCGAACTTTGCCATCGCGGCACGCGCGTGCTCGGCGTCCGGGTCGGACATCGCCGGGTTCTCGCCCATGATGTACATGCCGCGCACCTGCCCGGCGTCGGCGGCGCGGATGACCTCGACCACAGTCAGGCCGGGCTTCTTGTCCAGCGTCGTGCCCCAAAGCTTCTCAAAACGCTTGTTGGCTTCCGGATTGTCCACGCGCTGGTAGTCCGGGAACATCATCGGGATCAGGCCGGAGTCGCTCGCCCCCTGCACGTTGTTCTGGCCGCGCAGCGGATGCAGCCCGCAGCCCGGGCGCCCGACCTGCCCCGTCATCAGGCACAGTGCGATCAGGCAGCGCGCGTTGTCGGTGCCGTGCACGTGCTGCGAAATGCCCATGCCCCAGAGGATCATCGAGCCCTTGGAGGTCGCGAACAGGCGCGCGACTTCCCGGAGCGTCGCCGCCGGAATGCCGCAGATCGGCGCCATCTTCTCGGGCGAGTAGTCCTTGGCGTTTTCCTTCAGCGCTTCGAACCCGCTGGTCCGGTCTTTTACAAAAGCTTCATTGACCAGATTTTCATCGATGATCGTGTGGATCAGCGCGTTCAGCATCGCCACGTCGGTGTCGGCGTTGAACTGCAGCGTGTAGGCGGCGTGGCGCGAGAGTTCGGTGCGGCGCGGGTCGGCGATGATCAGCTTGGTGCCGTTCTTCGCCGCGTTCTTCATCCAGGTGGCAGCGACCGGGTGGTTCACGGTCGGGTTGGCGCCGATCACCAGAACGACTTCCGCGAGCATCACGTCGCTGACCTGGTTGGACACGGCCCCCGAGCCCACGCCCTCCAGCAGCGCGGCGACAGACGAGGCGTGGCACAGGCGCGTGCAATGGTCCACGTTGTTGGTGCGGAAGCCGGTGCGCACCAGCTTCTGGAAGAGATACGCCTCCTCGTTCGAGCCCTTGGCCGAGCCGAAGCCGGCAAGCGAATACGGATCCTGGTCGCGCAGCCTGCGCAGGCCGGCGGCGGCGAAATCGAGCGCCTCTTCCCAGCTCGCCTCGCGGAACGCTTC
>JANOIR010000064.1:0-17604 GCA_031407765.1 Vicinamibacteraceae bacterium | reverse complement strand
CACGTCGACGAGGCGGTGCAGGAACGGATCGCGCAGGCCCAGCCGCTTGCCGTGGCGCATCGCCCGCCGCATGATCTTGCGCAGGACGTAGCCGCGCCACTCGTTCGACGGAATCACGCCGTCGCCGATGAGGAACGTCGCCGCGCGGACATGGTCGGCGACGACGCGCATCGAGACGTCGCCCTGATCGTCGTCGCCATAGCGCCGGCCGGCAAGCTCGCCGATGGCGGCGAGGATCGGCTGGAACAGGTCGGTGTCGTAGTTCGACGTCTTCCCCTGAATCACCGCGGTGATGCGCTCGAGACCCATGCCGGTGTCGATCGAGCGCGCCGGCAGGGGCTCGAGGACGCCGCCGTCGACGCGGTTGAACTCCATGAAGACGTTGTTCCACACCTCGATCAGCTGGTCGTCGGCGGGCACGTCGTCCATGCCGCGACGGTCGTAGAAGATCTCGGAACAGCGGCCGCAGGGACCGGTCTCGCCCATCTGCCAGAAGTTGTCGGCGGCACCGAACTCGTCGATGCGGCGCTCGTCGCCGAGGATGTCCTTCCAAATCTTGAAGGCCTCGTCGTCGCGCGGGGTCGTGGCGTCGCCGGCGAAGATCGAGGCCCGCAGCCGATCCTTGGGCAGGCCCCACACCTCGGTCAGCACCGTCCACGCGAAGCGGATGGCGTCTTCCTTGAAGTAGTCGCCGAACGAGAAATTGCCCAGCATCTCGAAGAACGTGTGGTGCCGGTGCGACGGCCCGACGTTGTCGAGATCGTTGTGCTTGCCGCTGACGCGCATGCACTTCTGCGACGTCGTCGCCCGCCGGTAGTCGCGCCGCTCCCGGCCCAGGAAGACGTCCTTGAACTGGTTCATCCCGGCGTTGGTGAACAGCAGCGTGGGGTCGTCGGTCGGGACGAGCGACGAGCTGGGAACGATGCGGTGGCCTTGCGTCTCGAAGTACTGCAGGAAGGACCGGCGGATCTCTGCGCCGCTCATACGTCCGGAAGTCATCCGGACATTATGAACTACGTATCTTCGCGCTCCGGCAGATCGGCGAGGGCGTCGTCGTCGGGCGCACCGAGCGCAGTAAGAGCGCCGCGGGCGGCCGAAGGGCCGAAGCCCTGGCGGAGCAGCGCCCGGTAGAGCCGTGCGGCGTCGGCCGGTTCGGGGCGGTCGGCCCGCCGCCACCGGCGGGCGAGGGCCTGCTTGGCCAGGGTTGCTTCGTCGGTGTCGGCGAGGACGTCGCGGACCGCCGCGCGCGCCGCGCCGCGCTCGATCCCGAGGGCCTGCAGATCGCGCTCGAGCCGGATCGGCCCGCGGCCCTTGAGCCGCACCGCCGTCCGCGCGAAGGCGCCGGCGACGCGGGAGTCATCGAGTGCGCGCTCCGCTTTCAGGCGCGCGACGGCATCGTCGATGGCGTCCGGCTCGCAGGCGCGGCGGGTGAGCCGCTGGCGGATCTGTTTCTCGGTCAGCTCGCGGCGGGCGAGCCACCCAAGGGCGAGGACGTAGGGATCCACGGCCCTAGTGTACGCCGCCCGCGTGCGGACGCCGCGACGCGCCCAGCGTCGCGCATAGCTGGCCGCACGCTGACAGGGTCGGCGCGCGGCCGCGCGTGAGAGCGCGGCCGCCAGACCAGCAGCTAGCCGCCGAAGCGGGAGATCTCGAGGTCCTGACGCGACGAGTCGTGCATCTCCTGGCGCGCCATCTCCGATGTCGTGGCGATGCCCTGGACCTTCAGCTTGAACTCGTCCTGGTTGGTGGCGAAGCGCAGCGCGTCCTCGTAGCTGACCACGCCCTTCTTGAAATGGCCGAAGATCGACTGATCGAACGTCTGCATGCCGTACTGCGACGTGCCCGCGGCGATCGCCCCGAGAATCGAGTGGGTCTTGTCCTTGTCCAGGATGCAGTCGCGGATGAACGGCGTCGCGCACATGACCTCGACCGCCGCGACACGGCCATGGCCGTTGGAGCGGGGCATGAGGCGCTGCGAGACGACCGCCTTCAGGATGCTCGCCAGCTGCAGGCGGACCTGGCGCTGCTGGTGCGGCGGGAACACCGCGACGATACGGTTGATGCTCTCGGGTGCGTCCAGGGTGTGGAGCGTCGAGAACACGAGGTGGCCCGTCTCGGCGGCGAGGAGCGCGGTCTCGACCGTCTCGAGGTCGCGCATTTCGCCGACCAGGATGACGTCCGGATCCTGACGCAGGGCGCTGCGCAGCGCCATCGAGAACGAGCCGGTATCCGTCCTGATTTCGCGCTGGTTGATGATCGACTTGTTGTCGCGGTGGAGGTATTCGATCGGGTCCTCGACCGTCATGATGTGCGTCGGCCGGGCGTTGTTGATGTGGTTCAACATCGCCGCCAGCGTCGTCGACTTGCCCGAGCCGGTGGTGCCGGTGACGAGGATCAGGCCGCGTTCTTCATCGGCGATCCGCTTGAGGACCGGCGGCAGCTGCAGCTCGTCGACCGTCGGGACGCGCGACGGGATGACGCGCATGACCAGGCCGACGGTGCCGCGCTGCTGGAACACGTTGCAGCGGAAGCGTCCGAGGTTGGGGACGGCGTAGGCGACGTCGACTTCCAGCTGCTTCTGGAACTTGTCGCGCTGCTCGGGGCTCAGGATCGACGCGGCCACGGCGTCCATGTCGGCCTTTTCCAGGCGCTTGGTCTCGGTGGCCGGCGTGAGCGTGCCGTCGATGCGGAGCATCGGGAAGCTGCCGACTTTCATGTGCAAGTCGGAAGCCCCGCGGGCGACGGCGGTGGCGAGCAGGTCGTTGATGTGCATGGTCGGTGGATCTTCCCGGCGCGCCTGCGGGCGCACCATGGGTGTAGTCGACCGGGTTATCGGCACGAAAGCGGGCAGATGACAGTCGGACGCGCCGTTTGCACAGAGATGCGCTGCGTTGCCCGACGACTCCGGAGTCGTTCTACTGGGCTTCGTTGCAGAAGGGGCAGCGGGTGGCGCGGGAGGCCAGCGCCTTGCGGCACTTCCAGCAGATCGCCGGCGCCGGCGTGTCGCGGGCGCGCAGCCGCCGCTCGATGCCGGCCAGGTCGTGGTCGCCGGAACGCGGATTCGAGCCGGCGCCGACGCCCGCCCCCTGCCGCAGCTCGGAGCCCGGGCGCCGCGCCGGCCCGGCGGCGCGGCTGTCGAGCAGTTCCTCGATCAGCTCGCTGGCCTTGCCGTAGCGGGTGGCCAGGTCGGGGGCCATGGCCTTGAGCACGATGTCGTTGACGCGCTTCGGGATGGCCGGGTTGCGCAGCCGCGGCGGCGTGATCAGGTCGGTGCGGAACAGCCGGTCGATGTCGCCCGGCGCCGGTGCCTCGTAGGGCAGGTCGCCGGTGAGGAGCTGATACATGGTCACGCCGAGCGAGTAGATGTCCGACGCGAACACTGCCTTGCCGTGGAACTGCTCCGGCGCCATGTAGGGCGGGCTGCCGATCACGGTGGTGCCGTGCGCGGCGATCTCCAGGAAGCGCGAGGTCCCGAAGTCGGCGACCTTGGCCACGCCGCTGTCCGAAACCAGCACGTTGGCCGGGCGCAGGTCCCGGTGCAGTACGCCCTGGCGGTGCGCGTGGTCGACGGCGTTGCAGATCTGGCAGGCGTAGTCGAGCGCGCGCGGCAGGTCGATCGCGCCCTCGCGCAGCACGATCGTTTCGAGCGTCTCCCCGGGCACGTACTCCATCACGATGAAGAACACGCCGTCCTGCTTCTCGGCGGTCGTGATCGCGACGATGTTCGGATGCGACACGCTGGCGAGCAATCGGGGCTCGCGCAGGAGGTCGCCGAAATCCAGGTTCTGCCGGTGCGGAACCTTGATCGCGACCTGTTTGTCGATCCAGGTATCGCGCGCGAGGTATACGGTGCCGAAACCGCCGCTGCCGAGCGGCGAGAGGATTTTGTACTTGCCGAGGATCTGTCCTTGGAACAGCATCCGGCTGCAGTATACCGCGCGATGTCGCTGCCCCGCTTCCATCATGTGCCGATCGATCCCGTGCCGGGGTCGACGGTGATCCTCGACGGCCCGGAAGCGCGCCACGCGACGCGCGTCGTGCGCCTGCGTCCCGGCGACCGCGCCGTGCTCTTCGACGGGGCAGGCATCGAGGTGGCCGCCGAGGTCACCAGCCTACGCGGCGATCGCCTCGAGCTGCGTGTGCTCGAAGCGCACACGGGGAGCCGCGAGCTGCCGCTCCGCGTCACCATCGCGCCGGCGGTGCTGAAAGGCGACGCCATGGACGCGCTCGTGCGCGACGCGACCATGCTGGGCGCCGTGGCGATCGCGCCGGTGACGACGGCCCGCACCGTCGTGCCGTCGCGCGCGTCGGGGGCGGCGAGCGTGGTCGAGCGCTGGCGACGCGTGGCGCTGGCCTCGGCGAAGCAGTGCGGCCGAAGCGTCCTGCCGGCGATCGTCGCCGCGCGCGCCCTCGACGCGGCCCTGCGCGATCCCGCTTGGGCCACGGCCACGCGCCTGATGCTCTGCGAGCCAGAGGTGGCGCCAGCCGATGCCGGTGCGGCCTCGTTGGCGCCGGCGGGATCGGACGTCGTGGTGCTCTCTGGGCCCGAGGGCGGCTGGACGCCAGAGGAGGTCGCGCTCGCGATCGCCTGTGGCTGGCGGCCCTGGATGTGCTCGCCGCTCACCCTGCGAGCCGAGACGGCGCCGATCGCCGCGCTGGCCATCCTCGGATGGCAGTGCGCCGCCCCGGATGCTCGGAGCTTGCTCGGAGCAAGCTCCGAGCACCGGACCTGACTGGCTGCGCGCTACGCCGGTTCGCCTGCCGCGCTGAAGGTCAGCGCCAGCCAGCCGTGCTCGCTGTCTGCGGCGTCCACCGCCAGCGGCGCGAAGGCGTGCTCGATCGCCAGCCGCTCGTCCTCGGTGAAGCCGCTGAGGATCAGCCGACCGCCGGGGGCGATCGCCGCGATCAGTGTTGCGGCGGCGCGGCGCAGCAGCGCGCCGGTGAGGTTGCCGATGACGACGTCGGCGACGGGCAGGGCTTCGGCCAGGACGTTGCCCATGCGGGTGTCGACGCGGCCGGCCGGCACGGCGTTGAGGGCGACATTGGCCGCCGCCGAATCGAGGGCGTCGCGGTCGTCGTCGATCGCCTCGACGCGCGCGGCGCCGAGGCGGGCCGCGGCGATGGCGAGGATACCGGAGCCGGTGCCGACGTCGACCACGGATCGGCCGTCGAGGGGCGTGCGCTGCAGCGCGGCCAGGCACAGCCGCGTCGATTCGTGATGGCCGGTGCCGAAGCCCATCGACGGCTCGATCGTGATCACGATCGGCGCGCCGGCGGTGGCGACGTCGCAGGCGGCTTCACGCGCGAGCGCCGCGGCGCCGTCCAGATCCCACGGCGGCGTGACGACAATCCGGCCGACGCGGATCGCGGTGAGCGACGCCTGCGAGCGCTCGGCCCACGCTTCGTCGTCGACGTCGATCGCGGCAGCCGAAGCGTCCCCCCACTCGGTGGCCCGCGCCAGTGCCTGCGCGGCGATCGCCCGGGCCTCGGCGGAGGCGAAGAAGACGCGCCAAGCCAGGGTGTCGTCGCCGGCGTTGTCGAGCTCGGTGATGGCAGTGGGGGAGAAGTCGTCGAGCCAGGCGGCGAACAGCCCGGCCTGGTCGTCCCCGATCGCACCGCCGGCGTGGCCCGAGCCGTCACGCCCGCCGTCGCGCCGCACCAGCGGGAGGCGGATGTCGAGCGCCGGCCAGCGCTTCACCCGAAGATGTCCTTGACGCGCTCGAAGAACGGCTTCTCGCCGGGCTCGCGCTCGGTCTGGTGCACCTCGGTCGGGAGCAGCCGGCGGAGCTCCTCCATCACCTTGCGCTGTTCCTTGGAGAGCTTGCGTGGCACCGCGGCGACGACCGACACGAAGAGATCACCGTGGCCACGTCCCGAGACGTTCGGCACGCCCTTCTGCTTGATCTTCAGGACGGTGCCGCTCGGTGTCCCGTCGGGCACGTGCAGCGCCTCTTCGCCGTCGAGCGTCGGCACCTGCACCGATCCGCCGAGCGTCAGCGTCGTGAACGGCACGCGCAGCTCGCAGTGGAGGTCGTCGTCGTGGCGCTGGAAGAACGGATGGTCGGCGACCAGGACGACGATGTAGAGATCGCCGGGCGGCCCGCCCTGCATGCCGTGCTCGCCCTCGCCCGACAGGCGCAGCCGCTGCCCGGTGGCGATGCCGGCCGGGATCTTCACTTTCAGATCGCGCTGCTCGGTCGTGCGGCCGTTGCCGCGGCAGGTGGCGCACGGCTTGGTGATGATCCGGCCGGCGCCCCGACAGTGACCGCAGGTCTTGGCGACCGTGAAGAAGCCCTGCTGGTAGCGCACCTGGCCGACGCCGCGGCACTGCGGGCAGGTTTCCGGCCCGACGCCGCTCGCCGACCCCGATCCTTTGCAGGTGGTGCAGGTCTCCTCGCGCGGAATCCGGATCTGCGTCTCGGTGCCCTGGGCTGCGGCCTCGAAGGCGATCTCGAGGTCGTAGCGCAGGTCGGCGCCGCGGCGCGGCCCGGCCCGCCGGCCACCGAACGCGTCGCCGAAGCCGAAGATGTCGCCGAGCCCGCCGAGGATGTCGCCGAAGTCCGAGAACACCGACGGGTCGAAGCCCTGGGCGCCGGTGCTCTGGCCGAGGCCGGCATGACCGAAGCGATCGTAGGCGGCGCGCTTGTCGCCGTCGGCCAGCACCGCGTAGGCTTCCGCCGCTTCCTTGAAGCGCTCCTCGGCGGCGTGGTCACCCGGGTTGCGATCGGGGTGGTACTTGAGCGCCAGCTTGCGGTAGGCGCTCTTGATCTCCCCGTCCGAGGCCGCGCGCGCGATGCCCAGGACCTCGTAGTAGTCGACTTTAGCCACGCGAGGCCACCTTCACCATCGCGGGCCGCAGCAGCCGCTCCCCCAACCGGTAGCCCCGGCGCAGCTCCTCGATGACTTCGTTGTCGCGATGGGTGGCGGACGCCTCGGTGGCGACGGCCTGGTGGACGTGCGGGTCGAAGTCGACGCCCTTGGTCTCGATCGGCGTGACGTTGCGTTTGCGCAGCAGCTCGGCGAGCTGCTTGTGGATCAGCTCGACGCCGGTGCGGTAGGTGGCCACCGTCTGGGCCGTGCTCTCGCTGGACGGGGCGGCGGCGGCCAGCGCGCGCTCGAGGTCGTCGACGAGCGGCAGCAGCTCGTGCAGGATGTCGAACGACACGAACTCGGCCAGCTCGCGCCGCTCGCGCTCGATGCGCTTGCGGTAGTTGTCGAACTCGGCGATCGAGCGCAGCAGGCGGTCGCGGTAGTCGTCGCGCTCGCGCAGGATCTGATCCGGATCCTCCTGCAGCGCCATGTTCTGCGGCGTCGTGGTCTCGGGATCGGTCCGCGGCGTTTGCGGATCGGCGTCGTGGGCAAAGTCAGTCATGGTCGTGGACAAGGCCGCCGCGCGCGGGCGCTGGCGGGCGGAAAGCGCGCTCAGCTCGCGAACACGCGGCTCATCGCGTGCGACACGCTGTCGACGGCGGCAATCGCGCGCGAGTAGCGCATCCGGGTGGGTCCCAGGATGCCGACGACGCCGAGGCGGGCGTCGTCCGTGCAGGTCGTGAGCACGAGGCTGAGCGACTGGAGATCGGGCGACAGGTGCTCGGTGCCGATGACGATGGTGAGGCCGGGATCCTCCAGGTAGGCGGTGAGGATTCTGGCCAGGCGATCCTTTTCCTCGAGCATCGCGAGCAGGGCCCGCAACGTCGGCAGCGCTTCCGGGCTGAGCCCGAGCTCGGCGATGGTCGGTGTCCCCGACACGAACACCTGGCTGGCGCCGGGCAGCGATGCCAGCGTCTCCTCGGCGAGGGCCAGTGTCCGCGCGAAGAGCGCGTCGTAGAGGGCGCGCTCGGCGCGCATGTCGTCGAGCAGCCGCTCGCGGATTTCGGTGAGGGGCAGCGCGCCGTACTCGGCGGTGAGGTAGTTGGCCGCTTCGATCAACTGCTCGCGCGAGGCCGGGCCCTCGAAGGGGACCACCTTGTGCGCGACCTCGCCGTTCATCGCCACGACCACGACCAGAACCCGGCCGCCGTCGAGGGGGACGAACTCGATGCGCTGCAGCAATTTCTCGGCCGCAGGCGCCCAGGCGAAGCCGACGTGCTGCGACTGCCTCGCCAGCTCGTGCGACGCGTGGGCGAACATTTCCAGGACCGACCCACCCTGACGCAGGCGGGCCTCGACGTCTGCCGAGCGGCGCGCCGGCCGGCGTCCCTGCATCAGCCCATCGACGTACTGCCGGTAGCCCCGGTCGGTCGGGACCCGGCCCGCGGAGGTATGCGGCTGCTTGACGAAGCCCTGCTCCTCGAGTCGGGCGAGGACATTGCGGACGGTCGCCGAGGACACCGCGCAGCCGGCGTGGCTGGCCAGCCACTGCGACGACACCGGCTCGCCGTGCTCGATGTACTCGCGGACCAGCGCGCCGAGGAGGCGCAGCACACGATCCGAGAGTTCCGGCGCGGCGTAGCGGGGACTGTGCGGCATGGTCGGAGGGGCGCGCCCGGGCTTAGCAGTCTCGCCTCGGGAGTGCTAAAAGCGGATTATAGCAGGCCTGCCCGGCTCATGAGCGTGCGGGCGGCCTGGCGCGACTCGGCCAGAATCGCGGCGCCGTCGAGCCCGAGCGGGACCCCCGCCTCGACCAGGACGCGGCCGTCGACCATCGTCATGACCACGTCGGTGCCGCGAGCGGCGTAGACCAGCGTCGACCACGGATCCATCCCGGGCGCCAGGTGCGGCGCATCGGCCCCGACCAGGATCAGGTCGGCGCGCTTGCCGGGCTCGATCGAGCCGATCTCGGCGTCGAGGCCCAGCGCTTGCGCACCGCCGCGGGTCGCCATCACCAGCACGTCGCGGGCGGTCAGCGATCCCGGCCCATGGCGCTCGGCCTGCAGCGTGGCCGCCAGGCGCATCTCGTCGAACATGTCGAGGCGGTTGTTGCAGGCGGCGCCGTCGGCGCCGAGCGACACGCCGATACCCTGCGCCCGCATCGCAACGATCGGGGCGACACCCGAGCCCAGCTTGAGGTTCGAGCCGGGGCAGTGCAGCACGTGGACCCCTCGCTCGGCCATCACCGCCTGCTCGGCGGCGTCGACCCACACGCAGTGCGCCGCGCACAGCCGCGGCGAGGCGAGCCCGAGCTGGGCCAGGTAGGCCATGTTGCCGAGTCCGGTCTTCTCGCGGACGTAGGCGACCTCGTCGCGGTTCTCGCTGGCGTGCGTGTGCACGAGGATCCCGGACGCTGCCGATTCCGCTGCCACCGCCTCGAGCAGCGTCCGCGAGCACGACACCGCGAAGCGCGGTGCCAGCGCGATGCGGATACGGCCGCCGGCCTGACCGTGCCAGCGGCGGTGCAGGTCGGCGCTGGCGTCGATGCCGGCGCGCCAGTGCTCGTGCAGCCGGGCGGGGGCGTCGCCGCCGTCGTCCATCAGGCACTTGCCGACCGTGGCCCGGATGCCCGTCGGAGCCAGCGCCTCGAGCACGGCGTCGGTGTCGTGGACGGTCTCCATCGTGAGCACCGTCGTCGTGCCCGTCCGCAGCAGCTCGTGGACGGCGAGGCGTGTCGAGGCGGCGAGCGTCGCCGGGGTGTGCGCCGCTTCGAGCGGCCACACCCGCCGCTTCAGCCACTCGAGCAGCGGCAGGTCGTCGGCCAGCCCCCGGAAGAGGGTCTGGCACAGGTGGACGTGGGTCTGGACGAAGCCGGGGAGGAGATAGCCGCCGCCGGCGGCGATCTCGCGGTCGGCGGGAGGCGTACCGGCCGGCGTCGGGCCGACGCGGGTGATGAGGCCATCCGCGATCCACACGTCCCCGGAGACGACCGTACGGTCGTCGTCCATCGTGAGGACGGTGGCGTCGCGAATGCGGAGCGTTGTCAGAGGAGGACTTCGACCCGGTACTTGGTCTTGAGGCTCAGCAGATACTGCTGCACGAGCTCCTGCTGGCGCCGCTGTTTCAGGAATTCCTGGAGGCGGTCCTTGACCTCGGCGAGCGGCACGGCGCGCCCGGCGCGGCGGTCCGTCAGCTTGATGATGTGGAAGCCGAATTCGGTCTCGACCAGGTCGCTGATCTCGCCCGCCTTGAGCGCCCAGGCCGCGGCCGAGAAGGGCGGCACCATCTGTTCCTTGGGGAAGTAGTTGAGATCACCGCCGACCGCCGCCGATCCCGAGTCCTTCGAGAACTGCTTGGCCAGTGTCGCGAAGTCCTCGCCGGCCTTGGCCCGCTTCAGCACGCCTTCGGCCTCGGTGCGGGCGGCCTGCTTGACCGCCGGCGTCGCGTCCTTGGCCACGCCGATCAGGATGTGGCTGGCGCGAACCGTCTCGGCCTCCTTGAACTGGTCGGGGTTGCCCTTGTAGAACGTGTCCAGGTCCTGGTCGGTGACCACCGCCTTCGGCGCGATCTCCGCCTCGATCGTCTTGGCATTGAGCAGGTCGCGGCGCTGCTCGTCCTGGAGCTCGGCCATCGTCGTGTGCCGCTTGGTCAGCTCCTTCTGGAATTCGGCCTCGCTCGGGAACTGCTGCTTGATCTGGGCGATGCGTTCGGTGACTTCCTGCGGCGTGACGGTGATGCCGCGCACCTTGGCTTCGCTCGCGAGCAGGCGGAACATGATCACGCGATCGAGCAGGCCGCGGTAGACGGCATCGCGCTCGGCGGGCGGCACCGGGCGGCCGGCCCGGGCTTCGGCGTCCTTGACCGCGCTCTCGAGCTCGACGCGGCCGACCGGCTGGCCGTCGACCTTGGCCAGCACCTGCGGCAGCACGGCCGGGACCGGCTTGGGCGTCTCGGGCGCCGGCGGCGTGCCGGGCGCGGCTGCTGCGGGCTGGCCGGCGGCCGGCTGTGCCGCCGTGGCAGCGGGCTTGGCGGTCGTCGCCGCGGTGGTCTGGCTGGCGGCTGCGGCGGGCTGGCGGTTACAGGCGCCGACCAGCGCCAGCGCCATCACTCCAATCATCGGACGGACGTACACGATAAACCTTCCTCGGCGGCCCAAGCCGCCGCAAACAATCAGTATATCGATCCACCGGCGTGCAGAGTGCAGCCCACGGTGGGCACGCTCCCCGGCAGGAACGCTTCATGGCGGATCTTGGGGCAATTGGGCATGGCGAGGCCGCCGCTGTCGGGATCGATGTCGGCAAACTCCAGGCCCTCCGGGATCTCGAACGACGAGCTCGACCGGCCGGCCAGGGCCCGGGCCATGAAGGACGTCCAGATCGGGAGCGCGGCCTGACTGCCGGTCATCCCGAGCGGCGTGTTGTTGTCGAAACCGACCCAGACGACGGTGAGGAGCTCGGGCGTGAAGCCGACGAACCACGCGTCGCGCAGGTCGTTGGTGGTGCCCGACTTGCCGGCGGCCTCGAGTTTGAACCCCGACGAGCGGGCCGACGCGCCGGTGCCTTCGTCGAGCACACTCTGCATCATGCTCGTGACGAGGTAGGTGGTCTCCGGCTTGGCGACCTGGGCGCCCTTGGGGAGCGGCGGCGGCGCCACCGTGTTGCCGTCGACCAGCAGCGACTGGACGCTGTGCACGGGCCGCACCTGGCCGCCGTTGGTGAAGATCGTGTAGGCGGTCGCCACCTCGAGCGGCGTCGTCTCGAACACGCCGAGCGCGATCGACGGGTAGGCCTGCGGTGGCGTGCCGACGCCGAGCCGGCGCCAGAGGTCGGCGACCTTGTCGAAGCCGACCATCTCGGCGACCTTGATCGTGGCGATGTTGCGCGATCGCGCCAGGGCGTGGCGCAGCGTGATCGGGCCCTCGTACTCGCCGTCGTAGTTGCCCGGCGCATAGTCCTTGTCGTCGAAGATGAAGGTCGTCGGCTCGTCGGCGACGATCATCGCCGGCGACAGGTCGGTGCGCCCCTCGGCGACCGCCTGCTCGAATGCAGCCAGGAACACGAACGGCTTGAAGACCGAGCCCGGCTGACGGTGCGCCGCCGTGACGTGGTTGAACTGCGACTGGTTGTAGGAGCGCCCGCCGACCATCGCCAGGATCTCGCCGGTGCGCGGATCGACGGCAAGCAGCGCGGCCTGCGCCGGCCCGACCTTGCGGCGCCGCCGGGCGAGCTGATCGTCGATGCGCTTCAGGCCGGCGCGCAGCGCGTCCTGGGCCAGGCGCTGCAGGTGCAGGTCGAGCGTCGAGTAGACGTCGGCCGACGATCGCCGGATGTCGATGGCGCGGCTGGCCAGCTCCTGTTCGACGAAGTCGACGAAGTAGGGCGCCTCCGATTCGAGCGCGCGGGCCGAGGCGAGCAGCGGCTCCTTGCTGGCGCGTTCGGCCTCGGCCGGATGGACGACGCCGGTTTCCGCCATGACGCCGAGCACCACGTTGCGCCGCTCGGCGCAGCGCTCGGGCGAGCGGAACGGCGACAGCGCTTGCGGCGATTGGATCATGCCGGCGAGCGTGGCGGCTTCGGCCAGCGACACGTTCAGGACGTCCTTGCCGAAGTAGAGCCGCGCCGCCTCGGGGACGCCGTGCACGGCGAACGACCCGCGGTTGCCCAGATAGACTTCGTTCAGGTAGAGCTCGAGAATCTGATCCTTGGACAGCCGGCGCTCGGCGATGACCGCCATGAACTGTTCCTTGAGCTTCCGTGTGTAGGTCTTCTCGGGAGTAAGGAGCAGGTTCTTGACCAGCTGCTGCGTGAGCGTGCTGCCGCCGACGAGATAGGCCTTGTCGCCGCGCAGGTTGGTCACGACCGCCGCCGCCGAGCCGATCAGGTCGACGCCGGGATGGTCGTAGAAGCGGCGATCCTCGATCGCCAGCACCGCCTGCCGCACGTGCAGCGGGATCTGCTGCAGCGGCACCTTGCGCCGTTTCTCGCGGCCGGCGGTGACGAGCGCGGTCAGTAGCGGCGGCTCCAGCACCACGCGGCCGATCGACACACCGTCCTCCGCCCGCTCGATCCGCCGGATCGACGCGGTGGCCGGTGTCCCCGGCTTGGCGCCGGCCGGTCCGAACACCACCCGCACCACCTGCCCGTCCTGTTTGCCGCCGCGGATCGACAGCTCGATGGCGTTGTCGCCGGAAGCGAACTGCCCCGCCTCGGTAGCGTGCGGCCGGCCGGCGTAGCCGAGGTCGTTGAGCCGCTCGATCAGCCCATCCGCGGTCAGCGATTGCCCCGCCCGCAGCTCCAGCGGCCGGGCGTAAATCTTCGGCCATGACCGCTCGACTTCGCCGTGCAGCCGGGCCTCGATCACCCCCGATAGCGTGACGTAGTAGTAGGCCAGCACCGCGACGATGAGGAGCAGCGGCCCGGCGAAGCCGGCCACGAGGTAGCGCAACCAGCGCCGCTTGCGGCGGACTCTGGGGGGCTTGGGGGCCTTGGCGGTCGAGCCGCGCGGACGGGACTTCGAGGGTGAGGGCACGGCTCATCCGGTATGTCGGCTCGACGGGCGCTGGGCGCTAGGGCGCCCGACGCCGCCTCGGCGCCAACTCCCAATTTCCAACTTCCAATTCCCAAGGCACTTCCAACGCCCAACTCCCAAAAGGGCACGGGCCCGAGGGCCACCGCCCGGGCGGGCCGCTGGCGATGAGCCCCGCCCGGTTGGCAGTTGGAAGTTGGGCGTTCCTTGGACGTTGGCGGTTGGAAGTTGGTGGTTGACCGGGCGCGCGTCGTGGTCGCGCCTACAGCGTGAGCACCCAGTGTTGCGTCGGCACGGCGTGCGCGAGGTCGACGGGGAGATCGCGGTCGAGGATCTCGACCAGGGCCGGCCCCACGCGGTTCAGCAGCCAGACCAGGCCGACGGCCCGCTCCTGCGGCTCGCCGCCCGGAAATGCCAGCGCGCGGGCGCGCTCGAACTGACGGCGCAGGGTGTCGTCCCGGCGCTTGGCGGCCTGGACGACCTTCTGCTGCAGCGTGCCGAGCTCGTGCGTCATCTTGCCGAGCGTCGATCGCGCCGTGCCCTCGAGCGTGGGGTCGACCGCCGGCACCGCGGCGATCACCGACGCCATCCGCGCCTCGACCTCGGCCCGCGCGGCCTGGAGGGCGTCCTCGACCTCGCGCGGCAGCGTCTGCTCGAGCAGCCGGTTGAGGGCGCTGTCGTCCCGCGCCTGCAGCGCGCCCAGCTCGACGCCGGACTTCTGCAGGAAGCGCAGGCCGGCGCCATCGACGAAAGTCGCCGTCGCGCGCGGCACGATCAACGGCATCGGCAGGCCGAAGTGCGTGTAGACGTCCTTCAGCTGGGCGAAGTAGGCGAGCTCGCTGGGTCCGCCGACGTAGGCGACCGTGGGGAAGAGCGTGTCCTGGACGAGCGGCCGCAGCAGCACATTGGGGCTGAAGCGCTCGGGATGCGCCGTCGCCTCGGCGACCAGATCGGTGCCGCTCACCTGACGATCGCCGATGGCGAAGCCGGTGCCGGTGCGCTTGATCGGCTCACGCGTCGTTCCCAGCGCGAAAAGGGCGGTGCTGTCGGCGGCTGGCGTGACCTGGGCCTTGTAGCCGCGGGCGTCCAGCGCCGCGCCGGCGGCGCCGGCCAGCCGCGACGTCTCGCCCGGCGTCGACAGCTCGCGCGCGAACAGGGGAGCGGCGAGCGGCTTGGTCGCCGGATCGGCGGCGTCGTAGACGACGAGGCCGAGCGGCCCGAGCAGGTGGTCCATCAAGCCGGCGAACGCACGCGCCAGCGTCACGCCGTCGACATAGTGGCCGGCGAGGCTCGTGAGCAGGCTGTCGGTGAACTCGGTGGAGGGGAGCGCCTCGCGAAGGGCGGCGAGTGCGGCGGCGGCGGCGCCGGACGGGAGGGGCAGCGTCGAGATCGGACACGACCCGGCGCAGGGCGAGGCGCCGACGCCGACCGTCTTCGGCGCCAGCTCGGCGTCAAGCACCGTGCACCCGGCCACCTCGTTCCAATCGTGATCTTCGGCGTCGACCCAGAACACCGCAACCGCCGGCACCCCGTGCGCGGCCTCGACGTCGCGCGCCAGCTTGATGGCGGTGAGCGCCTTGAGCAGCGTGAAGGTCGGTCCGCCGAAGCTGCCGGCCTGCTGGCCGGTGGCGACGACGACGGCGCGCGGATCGGCGAGGCGGGCGGCCGCGGCGCGGGCGGCGGCGGGCGATTCCCGCGTCGCCTGCTGAGCCGCGAGCGCGGCGGCGATCGCGGCGCGGTCGCGCCGGTGCACCGTGGTGCGGGCAATCGCCTCGCGCCAGGCGCCGGCCTGCGACGGATCGCCGGCGAAGACGTCGGCGACCTTGGCGAAGGCGTTGGCGACGTCCAGGTTGAACGGACGCGCCCAGGGCAGGTGCGCCAACTCGACGCCGATGGCGGGCGCGGCAGACGCCGGCGTAGATGTGGAGGGAGACGGCGAAGCCTGACCAGCGCTCACGCTCGTACTCTCGCAGACCTTTTAGATGAGTGTCAATACATCTGACGAGCGGGGGGCAGGTCGGGTCGCCACCCGTGGTATATCCAGCCCCGTCACACTGTCAGGAGGCTGCTTGCCCGTTCTGCGTCTCGAACACGTCGCGCTCAACGTCCCCGATCCCGGCGCCATGGCCGACTGGTACGTCGCCCACCTCGGCATGCGCGTCGTGCGCCGGGTCGACGGGCCGCCCCATACGCGCTTCCTCGCCGACGCCGCCGGCGCGACGGTGGTCGAGATCTACGTGAATCCGTCGGCGCCCATCCCCGACTACGCGGCCATGGATCCGCTGGAATTGCACCTCGCCTTCGTGTCGGCCGACCCGGATGCGGACCGCGATGCCCTGGTCGCGGCCGGGGCCACCGACGTGTCCGATGGGCGTCTCCAGGACGGTTCCCGGCTGCTGATGTTGCGCGACCCGTGGGGTCTGGCCCTGCAGCTCTGCGCGCGAACGGCTCCCTTGCTATAATCGCGGGTCGGTCAGTCCGACAGACGGCCCGCTAGGCGCGGGGCCGGACGGTGGTCGGCTGGCGAGGGCAATGCGCTGAACCACGACCTCACCAGTTCTTCGAGCGGGGGCCCCAACCCTCCGGGCGGCCAGACCTTCGGGCCGTTTCCCGTGCTCCATCAGATCGGGATGGGCGCGCTGGGACCGGTCTTCCGCGCCCAGGACACCGTCGCCACCCAGATCGTC
Organism: Vicinamibacteraceae bacterium; assembly: GCA_031407765.1. GTDB lineage: Bacteria > Acidobacteriota > Vicinamibacteria > Vicinamibacterales > Vicinamibacteraceae > JBDSLU01. The sequence goes on along the minus strand of JANOIR010000064.1, from coordinate 1,582 downwards.
GCGATCAAGGCGTTCAAGCTGGACGTCTCGCCCGAGCTGGCGCCGTCCATCGCCGAGGCGCTGCGCGCGCTGGTGGCGCAGGCGCCGACGGTCGAGGGCCTGGTGCCGCTGCTCGACGCCGGCCTCGAGGGCGACACGCCCTGGCTCGCGACCGAGCACCTCTCCTGCCCGACGCTGGACACCCGCCTGCGTGAGGGCGGCGTGCTGCCGCTCGACGAAGCGACGGCGCTGGTGCGCGCCCTGGCCGATGCCGTCGACACCGCCCACGCGCACGGCCTGCATCACGGCAGCCTGCACCCGCGCGACGTCTTTCTGCCGGCCGACGGCGGCGTGATCGTCAGCGGGTTCGGCGTCGCCGCCGCGATCGGCGTCGCCGGCCTCCGCCCTCCGCGGCGCCGGCCATTCACGGCGCCCGAGACGCTGGCGCAGAAGCCGCTCGACGCGCCGGCGGATCGCTACGCGCTCGGGGTCATGGTCTACGAGATCGTCAGCGGCCGACGGCTGCTCGGCGCCGGCGACGACCTTGCCGCCGGTCTCGCCGCGCGGGCCGAGACCTCGGACATCCCGCGTGCCGCCACGGCGATGGCGGCGATGCTCGCCGAGAGGCCGGATCACCGGCCGTCCTCGGCAACCGTCTTCGCGCAGGCGCTGTGCGCGGCGCTCGAAGCGCCGCCGCCCCCCCAGGCGGAGCTGCCCACGCTGATCGCCCCGGCCCCGGGTCGGCCGCTGCGCTCCGCCGGCGAGCCGCCGACGCCGGAGGCGCTGGCCGAGTTCGCGCGCCAGGGCACTTTCTGGGAGCCGCCGCGCCGGGGTGTCGGCGAGGCCGCCGACGCGGCCACGATTGTGAGCGGCGCGATGCCCGCCCCCGCTGCCCTTCGAGGACCTGTCGGGGACGACGATCGGTCGACGGTCCTGTTGACGCCGCTCGCCGCCGAGTTCGCCGATCAGCCCGCGCGGCTCGGGCCGGCGTTCGACGTCCAGCCCGACGCGGCACTCGAAGCCGCCCCCGAGCCCGCCCTCGAACGGACAAGGCCGCCGGCGCCGGAGCCGCGCCGGCTGGTCGCGCCTGTGGACACCCTCGATCCGGAGCTGCGGCCCGAGCCAGCCGGCCGCGACGCCGAGGACTCGCTCCTGTTCAGCACGCTCGGCGACAGCCCGGAGCGCGCGGGGCTGGTCGTGCAGCCGGGCGCGCCGCCGGAAGCGGGGGCCCACACACCGCCGCTCGTCGTGCTGGCGCTGACCTTGGGGCTGGGCCTGGCGATCGGCGCCGCCGGCGGCTATCTGGTCGGACACCGCAGCGGCGAGCGCGCCGCGCAGCGGGCGCTCGGCGGCGAGACCGGGACGTCCGCGACGTTCGGCGACACGTCGCCGATTGCGCCCCCGGCGGCGATTCCCGATCCGTCGACGGCGACGCCCGAGGCGCAGGGCGAGACGCCGCGCGTGACCCCGGCCGATCCGGCAGCCGCCGGACGCAGCGAACCGACGCCCGAGGCCTCGCCGGCCGCTCCGCGCGGCGTCTCGCCCTGCGCCTCGGGCGTCGCCGTCGACGGATCGGGAATCGCCGCCGGGGGCGCAATCGGCG
>JANOIR010000062.1:0-4059 GCA_031407765.1 Vicinamibacteraceae bacterium | reverse complement strand
CGACGTCGCGGGTCAGCCGCGCCGAACCGTGGATGGTGGCTGCGACGCCCCCGACCAGGATGCACTCGACCCCGCCATCGGCGAGCGCGCCTATCAGGCCGGCGAAGTCGGTCACGGCGCGCGCCGGGCGGCGGCGCCGGCCTCGCGCAGCTCCTCGGCGAACCGTGCCAGCGCCACGAGATCCTCGACGCGTTCCGCGGGCGTACGCGCCAGCCTTTCGCGAATCAGCGTGCGGTCGACGCCGGCCTTGTAGGCCTCGACGACCGGGTCGCGTTCGCGGTCGCGGGAGGGAGACTCAGACATCCTGAAGTCAGTATAGCGATGTCTGCTTCTCCCGTTCTCCCTCGTGATGACCGTTCCGGGATCTACGTGATCCCGGGACGGTGCGCATCGCCCGGCGGCGGCCGTCGCTCACGACGTCTGCGAGAGGTCGCGAATGCGCGCGACGACTTGGAGAAGTCCAGCCGGTGGCCCTCATGGAACCGCTGCGCGAGTGTAGATGGATGCGATCACGGCCCGCGCCGTAGCACATGACTTTTCATCGCGACACGCGGCGTGCGCGCTCAGCTGAGCCCCTCCCAGATCGACAAGAGATTCGAGTTCGATCGGTTTGCCTGGGATCCGCTCGGGGTCACGTCGCCATCTGTCTATCCAGGCGTCTTGCCCCGCAATGGTGATGCGCTCGCGTTCCTTCGGCAAGTCCTTGCCTCGGCCAGGCACCGCGCGCACAAACCCGCTTCCCACGGCTATGTGGATCTCAACGCTGTCATCGTGGAGGACGGCGCCGCTCTGCTCCATCCCGCGTTGAGGGCTCACTTGCAGCGAAGATGGGGCCCGCACGTGGACTACCGAGGTCACTGAGTGATCGACCCAATGGTCGGTCTGAGGGTCAACCTTCTGACGCTCGGCCTCCGGCGCACTACCACAAGACGACAGGGTCAGCGACAGCAACCCCAACACTACGGCGCAGATATTCAGAACCCTCGGGCCGGTAGTTATCTGGGGCATCGACGTGGCTCTGTTTCAGTCAAGGGCACGATACAAGAATCGTCAAGGCGCTACCCACACAACTTGCGGGGCCCGCCATTTTGGCGCATGAGGTCGTACTAGTGCCAAGTGGACCAAATCGCTCCTTGCGGCAAGGGCGCGCCGCACTCCGCCCAGCGTTGCTGGCGACGGGGGGCGGAGGCTGAGCACGTCCTACCCCGACGGTCCCGCGGCGTGTCCGCTTCGTCACAAAACCGCCCACGGCACGCAACTCGCGGGCGCACAGTGGCGTCCTAGTTCGCGTCTCCAGTCGATTGTCGACCTGAGCGAGAGGACGCATGCCCCGAACCGACCGCAAGCCGCAGGACATGCTGCAGGGCACGTTGGACGTGCTGATCCTGCAGACGCTGATTGCCGCGCCCGCACACGGCCACACCATCGCGCATGTCATCGGCCACCGTTCGGAAGACGTCCTGCAGGTCGAGCACGGCTCGCTCTACCCCGCCCTGCACCGGCTCGAGGATCGCGGCTGGATTGCCGCCTTCTGGGGCACGTCCGAGAACAATCGCAAGGCGCGCTATTACCGTTTGACACCGGCCGGACGCCGCCAGCTCGCGGCCGAGACCAGCCGCTGGGACCGCTTCGTCCGCGCGGTCAACCAGGTGCTGCGGCCCGCCGAGGACTGACGACATGCGGCTGCCTCGATGGCTCGCACGTGGCCGCTGGGATCGCGAACGCGCCCGTGAGCTCGAGTCGTACCTGGAGATCGAAGCGGCCGACAACGTCGCGCGCGGCCTGTCGCCGTCCGACGCCCGCGACGCCGCCCGCCGCAAGCTGGGCAACCTCACCCGCATCCGCGAGGAGATCCACGACATGAACACGATCGCCTGGTTCGATCGCCTGGGGCACGACCTGCGCCTCGCCGTGCGCCTGCTGCGCACCAACGCCGGGTTCACCGTCGTCGCGATCGCCTCGCTGGCGCTGGGCATCGGTGCCAACAGCGCGATCTTCCAGCTGCTCGATGCGGTGCGCCTGCGCAGCCTGCCGGTGCAGCGGCCGCACGAGATCGTCGAGGTCCGCATCGCCGGCGGCAACGGCGGCATGGGCATCACGGGTCGCTACTCCCAACTGACGCGTCCACAGTGGACGGAGCTCCAGCGCCAGCAGCGCGCCCTCGACCTGTTCGCCTGGTCGCCGACGATGGCCCGCGTCGGCCGCGACCGTCGCATGGTGCCGGCCGTCGCCGCGAGCTCGGGCTACTTCCGCGTGCTCGGCCTCGAGGCGTGGCGCGGCCGCTTCTTCTCGGCGGCCGACGACACCGCAGCGTGCCCCGCCACCCGCGTGGTCGTGAGCCATGACGTCTGGCAGCGCGAGCTGGGCGGACGCGAACTGTCCGACGCCGCGCTGATGGTCAACGACACGCCGCACGAGGTGATCGGCGTCGCGCCGCCGGGGTTCCGGGGTCTGATCGTGGGCGATCGCTTCGACGTCGCCTTCCCGCTCTGCCGCCGGCCCGAGGAGCGGCGCGACGTGTTCGACCTCGTGGTGATGGGTCGGCTGAAGGACGACTGGACGGCGGGCCGCACGACCGAGCATCTGCGCGGCCTGAGCCTCGGCATCCAGACGGCAACGCAGCTCACCGGGTATACCGAGTCCACCCACAACCAGTACCGCAACTTCAAGCTCGAGGCGGTACCGTCGCCGACCGGGCTCAGCGAGCTGCGGGAGAACTACGACACGTCGCTCTGGCTCCTGCTGGCGATCACCGGCCTGGTGCTGCTCATCGCCTGCGCCAACCTCGCCAACCTGCTGCTGGCCCGCGCCGCCGCGCGCGAGCGCGAGTTCGCCGTGCGGCTGGCGATCGGCGCGTCGCGGGGTCGCCTCATCGGCCAGCTGCTGACCGAGAGCGCGCTCCTCGCGGTGGCCGGTGCTGCCCTCGCCGTAGGCGTGTCGACGGCGCTGAGTCGAGCCCTGGTCGGAGCGCTGTCGAGCGAGATGCGCCAGATCACGCTGCCCCTCACCACCGACTGGCGCGTTTTCGCGTTCGCGGCGGTGGCGGGGACGGCGACGGCGCTGCTGTTCGGCACGCTGCCGGCATTCCGCGCCACGCGCGCCGCTCCGGTCGATGCCATGAAGAGCGGCGGCCGCGGATCCACCGACGGCCGCGAGCGCCATGCGCTGCAGCGGATGCTCGTCGTCGGCCAGATTGCGATCTCGCTCGTGCTGGTCGTGGGTGCGCTGCTGTTCGTCCGCAGCTTCTACAAGCTGACCACGTTCGACGCCGGCATCCGCCAGGCCGGCATCAGCGCGGTATTCGTCGGCTTCGATCGGCTCGAGCTGCCCGAGGCGCGCCGCAGGCCGTTCGCCGCGGAGCTGCTCGAGGAGATCAAGCGGCTGCCCGGCATCGAGAACGCCGCGGCAACGACGCACGTTCCACTGACGGGCGGTCGGTGGGGCCACGGCGTCAAGGCTGGCAGCGCCGACGTGAGCACGACGTTCACGTGGGTGAGCCCCGAGTACTTCGCGACGATGGATCTGCCGCTCGTCGCCGGCCGTCGATTCGACGCGCGCGACACCGCGTCGTCACCCCGCGTCGCCATCGTCAACCAGGCCTTCCTGCGCACGTTCTTCCCTGGCCGCGCGCAGTCGCTCGGCCTGACGCTGATGCAGTACGGCGAACCGGACTATCCGGAAACCGTCTACGAGATCGTGGGGGTCGTGCCTGACGCCCAGTACAGCGACCTGCGCACGCCGGCCGAGCCCGCGGCGCTGGTGCCGATGACCCAGTTTCCCGCGCCGGTGAACGGCGCGTCGTTGCTCGTGCGCGGGACCGACGCCGACGCCTCGCTGGCCACCGTCCGGCGCCATCTCGCCCGGGCGCATCCTGAGATACAGCCCGAGGGGTTCGTGCTGCAGCGCCTCGTCCACGCGTCGCTCGTGCGCGAACGGCTGATGGCAATGCTCTCGGGCTTCTTCGGCGTCCTCGCCGCCTTGTTGGCGTCGATCGGGCTCTACGGCGTGATCGCCTACGTGATGCAGCGCCGCCGCAACGAAGTAGGCATCCGCCTCGCG
>JANOIR010000039.1:0-3586 GCA_031407765.1 Vicinamibacteraceae bacterium | reverse complement strand
CCGCCGGACGTCGACCACTCGAAGCCGCTCGCCGTCGACTCCTTGATCTTCAGCGCGGCACGGACCTCGATGACCGTGCCCTGCCCGGTCAGCTTCTTGGTCACCGACTCGTTGCGCATGCGCGACATGATGTAGGCGTCGGTGGCCGCGAACTCGCCGCGCTCCGACACGTTCGCCAGCATGAAGCCGAACTCCTTGCGCTTCACGTCGGTCGGCGAGACCTCGGCCGGCATGCCCGGCGTGATGCGACGGCCGACGCTGGCGTCGACGAAGGCGATCACCTGGACGATGGCGTTGGCGTCCTCGAGTGTGGCGACGACGTCGTTCTGGGCGACGGTGTCGCCGATGTTCTTGCGGACCTCGATGACCCGCCCGGCGACGCTGCTGGTCAGCGACTCCTGCGAGCCGACGCGGGCGAGCACGCGCTTCAATTCGGCCTTGGCGATCTCGATCTGGGTGTCCAGCCCGGCGCCGCCCGACCGTGCCGCGCGGGCGCTGGTCTCCTGGGCGGCGATCTGGCCGTCCAGGCTGGTGATGGCGAACTGCGCCGCGCTGACCGAGCTGCGCGCGCCTTCCATGCGCTGGGCGGTGATCCCGCCGTCCTTGAACAGCGGCTCGAGCCGGGCCACCTCGGACTGGGCCCGCTGCAGATCCAGACGCTTGAGATCTCGGTCGCCGCGCAGCCGGGCAATCTGCGCCATCGCCGCCGCGACGTTCTGGCCGGCGTCCATGTTGCTGGACAGTCGCTGCTGTTCGAGCTGCTGGACCTTCGTCCGGGCGACGTTCACTTCCTCGTTGTTGCCGGCGGCCGAGATCGTGCCGAGCACCTGCCCGACGGTGATCATCTGGCCTTCCTTCAGGTCGAGGCTGCCCAGCGTGCCGGATCCGGTCGAGCGGATTTCCTTGTTGGCGCCGCCGCGGAGCAGCACCCCCTGCCCGTCGATGCGTTCCGGGATGGAGCCGAAGATGCTCCAGACGATGACCCCGACGAGAATGCCGGCGACCGTCGTCAGGGCCAGCCACCCCATCGGCGAGGTGACCTGCATGAGGACGTCGAGGCGCTCGGGCGACGCGAGCTTGTCGAGCGCCGCCTTCCGGAACAGGGGGTTTTCTGACATGACCGCACAGCCTCTGAAGACAACTCCGGAGACGACGCGGCCCGTGTCCGCGTCACGTCACCGCCGCGTTACCGCACGACGAACTCGGTCGGGACGAACCGCAGCGATTCCGCGGCGTCGCCCAGGCCCGAGAACGACACCAGCTGGCCGGCCTCGAAGCGGAGTCGGGCCAAGGTGCTGAGGTAGACCTGCTGCTGGCGGAGCAGCTCCGTCTGGTCGCCCAGGAGCTCTTCTTCCGTGTTCAGCGTGTCGATCAGCGTCGATTCACCGGCGCGCAGTTGGCTGAGCACGCCGTCGAAGGTCGTCTGCGTGCGGTCGACCGCCTCGCGCGCGCGCAGCACGCCTTCGGCCGCGGCGCGCAGCGTCCCGACCAGACCCGTGAGGTTGGCGCCGATCGCGCGCGTGCGATCCGCGTACTGGATCTCCGAGGAGCGCAGCGTCGCCTGGGCCTGCGCCAGGCGGCCCTTGGCGGCGTTGTTGCCGATCGGCAGCTCGAACGAGATCGACGCCGTGACGAACGGCTCCCAGCGGCCGCTCAGCCCGCGCCACCAGCCCTTCGGCGAATAGAAGCGGTTCGTCTCGTCGAACTCGGTCGGCGGATTGAGCTGGCTGAAGATCGGGTTGCGCTCGTCAGGCAGGAAGCGGAAGTTCTCGCTCTCGTAGGCCTGCGCGATGCCCGCGCTCAGATTCACGTCGTAGACGCGGCGCGTGTCCGCGCGCGCGCCGGCGGCGAGCTCGGCCGAAGCCCGGCGGGCCTGATCGAGGGCCAGGCGGTCGCGCCGCGCGTCCATCGCCGAGGCGATGAGCGCCGACACCGTCTGCTGATCGACCCGCACGTCGGCGAAGCGATCGGACGCGGCCGGGGCTTCGGCGAGGCTGGCGGCGTCGACGCCCATCGCCTCGGCCAGGCTCATGCGCGCGTCGACGAGCTCGGCCTGCGCGCCGGCGACCGACGATTCGACGACGGCCGCCCGCCCCTGCGCACGGAAGCTGTCGACGCGAGCCGTCTCACCGCCGCGGACCCGCTGATCGACCAGGCCGACCATCGTCCGCTGCCGCTCCGCCGAGCTCTGCGCCAGCTTCAGGTTGTCCTGCGCGGCGATGAGGCGGATGTAGGCGAGCAGCGTCCGGTAGACCTCCTCGGTCGCGATCTGGCGCGCCTGCTCCTGGCGCGCGTTCAGGGTGAAGACCGAGGCGCGCTCCTGCGCCGCCACGCTGACGCTGCCGCGGCCGCGGCCGAGCGGCATCAGCAGCCCGAACGTGAGGCTGGAGGGGAAGCGCGGCGGGAAGCCGGCACCGCCGAAGGTCGGATCGAGGGTCTTGTCGCGGAAGTTGTTCTCTTCGCTCTCGAGCAGCAGCTCGACGCTCGCCGTCATGCCGTTGCGCAGCGGCTTGTTCAGCGCCGTGCGCAGGCTGACGTGCCGCGTGAACTGATCCTTCGGCATCGGGCCGAGGCGCTCGAGCGCGAGGCGGGCGCGCGCCGCCACCGCTTCGCTGATCTCAGCGAGCAGCCGGACGGCTTCCTTGGGCGCTTCGACGCCGCTCAGCAGGATGCCTTCGAGGCCGAACGGCCGGCCCTGATCGATCGCAACCAGACGGCCGTAGCTGAGGTCGAACAGGATCGCGTCGAGCGGATCCTTGTTCAGCGAGTCATTGCAGAAGGCCCGCAGGTCGACGCCGAGCGACTGCTCGAGGTCGGCGATCACGAAGGGGAACTGATCCTGGTTGATGCCCAGGACGGCGACTTCGGAGCGATCGAGGCCGTCGAGGGTGATGGCGTCGGTGGCGAACTGGAAGTTGAAGTCGAGCGGGCAGCGGGGCAGCGGCGCGTTCGAGTTGACGAGGATGTCCCGCAGCTGCAGGTTGGCACGCGTGAAGCCGAGGTGCAGCTGCTTCATCAGCGTGCGGTTGTTCAGCTGCTGCTTCAGGAAGCCCGGCGCCACCGGCTGCTGCGTGTAGTCGGCGCCCGGCGCGAAGGTGAAGGTCGTGTCGAACAGGCCGTTGGCCTGCTGCAGCTGGGCGCGCGCGGTGAGCGTGTCCTGCGAAGCCAGCGCCAGGCGCGGCTGGTAGCGCAGCACCAGATCGATGGCCTGCGACAGCGAGATCTGCGGGCCCGGCGCCTTGCCGCCGCCGAACGGGCGGGCGGCGATGGCGTCGGCCGAGATCATCCCGGTGACCGGCGGCAGCGGCACGACGGGCGCCGTCTGCACCGGGGCGAGCCCCGGCCGCGGCTGGCCGGCGGCATCGACGGTGCCCGGAGGCGGCGTGCTCGTCGCCGGGGGCGGCGGGGTCTGGGTGCGCGGCGTCGATCCCGGCGGCGGGGTCGGCTGCGGCCGCGCCGGCTGCGGCCGTGTCGTCTGCGGCGGCGGGGGCTGCCGCGGTGTCGCCTGCGCGCCCGCGCTCGCGGGCGCCAGCACCACGCTCAGCGCCGCGAGCGCGCCCGCGGGCGCGGTGCGCGTCAACGACCC
>JANOIR010000584.1:0-47975 GCA_031407765.1 Vicinamibacteraceae bacterium | reverse complement strand
GCCGCGCAGGTCGAAGCAGCCCGACAGGTTCTTCTCGATCTCGTCGGTTTCCGTTCCCGCCTGCTGGTCGGCCAGGCCCCACACCGGGTTGGCGTCGAGGTAGGCGATGATCGGATCGGTCGACGTCGAGAAGCTGATGTCGCGCCCCGACATCTGCGGGGTCATGTAGGCGATGAGATCGTCGGGGCCGAGGCTGTCCTTGAAGAATTTCAGCAGCTCCTTGCGCACCCACATCGCATCGAGGCGCTCGACGTGGTAGGTGTCGAGGAACACCACGAAGACCCGCCGCCGCGGATCGACCGCCATCGCCCCGCTCTCGGAGACGCTCGACGGGTTCCGCCGCGGCAGGCCGACGGCCGGCCGGAGGTCGTGGCGGACGGCCTCGAAGGACCGGATGGTCTGGGCGACGCCGTCCTCGCGCACCTCGAAGTCGGCCGCGGTCAGGTCGGTGACCGGCTTGCCGCCGGCGGTCACGAAGGCGTCGGTCAGGACGAAGTTGGCATCCGCGCGGAAGGTCACCTCGGTTTGCGGCGCGGCGGCCTGCTGGCCGCGCACCAGCCCGCCCGACTCCGCGCCCGCGAGGACGCAGATCCCTGCGGCAACCACCAGCGAACGGACCAGACGCGACGTGGGCATGGGACGGACCTTGCTGACAGGCGGCTCCCCAACTATACGCGCGGGGCGGGGCACCTCGGCGGCCCGCCGGAGGTTGTCCGGAGGCCGCGGGAGCGGTCAGAACCAGCCGGATCGCTTGAAGCCGATATAGAGGCCAGTGGAGGCGGCAACCATCAGGCAGATTACCGCCGGGTAGCCATAGCGCCAACCCATCTCCGGCATGAGTTCGAAGTTCATGCCGTAGATGGACGCGATCAGCGTCGGCGTGGTGATGATCGCGGCCCAGCCGGCGAGGCGCTTGGTGTCCTCGTTCTGCGAGATGGTGATGAGCGACAGGTTGGCTTCGAGGGCGGTGGTCAGCAGTTCGCGCGTGTTGTCGATCATGTCGTTGATGCGGATGACGTGATCGTAGACGTCGCGGAAGTAGGGCCGGGTGTCCTCGGGGATCAGGTCGACGTCGAAACGGGTGAGGCGGTTGCAGACCTCGACCAGCGGCGAGGCGGCGCGCTTGACGGCGAGGAGCTCGCGCTTCAGCTGATAGATGCGGGTCGTGGTGTCGCGGCTGACGTTGTCGCGGAAGATCTCATCCTCGAGGCCTTCGAGCTCGTCTTCGAGCGCTTCGACGATCGGGAAATACTGATCGACGATGAAATCCATCAGCGCGTAGAGGACGAACCCGGGGCCCTGTGCGAGCAGGCCGGGGGTCGCCTCGCAGCGGGTGCGCAGACCGACGTGCGAGAGCAGCGAGCCGTGCCGCACCGACACGACGTAGTTCTTGCCGACGAAGACGTGGGTCTCGCCGAACTGGACGTGTGGCGGCGCGCCGCTCATCTGGGCCGTGCGGAGTACGACGAACACCGAGTCGTCGTAGACCTCGAACTTCGGCCGCTGGTGCGCGTTGTGGGCGTCCTCGACGGCCAGGTCGTGCAGGTCGAACTCGCGCTGGACCTCGCGCAGCAGGTCCTCTCCCGGCTCGTACATGCCGATCCAGACGAACCGCCCGGGCGTGGTGAGCACCTGTCGGACGTCCGCCACCTCGACATCGGCGATGCGCACGCCGCCCTCGTAGGCGGCGCAGTTGACGACGCCGCTGCGCAGACCGGGGCCGGCCGACGCTACCCGCGGTGGCAGCGAGATCCGGTCCCGGGACGACGTCGTCTGATCCATGGTGCTCGGCACGATTGAGACAATATTACGCTCGTAAGCCACCGTCGTTGCGGTAATTGCAGCACGCGATCGCAAATCATGCCACCGCGCACACACCATCGGGAGGACCATCGGGAGCACCTCCGGGAGCACCTCCGGGAGGAGCTTCGGGAGGGCGGCCCGGTTGGGCGGCTAGCGCCGACGCCTTCGGGGCGGCTGCACCTCGGCAACGTGTGCGCCGCCGCTGCGGCGTGGCTCTCGATCCGCCGGCGCGGCGGACGCCTGCTGCTGCGGATCGAAGACGTCGACGCCGGCCGCGCGCGCGCCGAGATCGCGGACGCCATCCGTCGCGATCTCGACTGGCTCGGCCTCGCCTGGGACGCGGAGACGCCGCCGCAGTCGGCCCGCGACTACGCCCCCGCGCTGGCGCAGCTGGCGCCGCACACCTACCGCTGCGCCTGCACCCGCGCCGCGAGCCGCGACGCCGCCGGCGCCTGCGTCGGCGACTGCCGGACGCGGGACCACGCCGCGGGCGCCGTCCGCTTCGCCTTGCCGCGCGGCGTCGAGACGATCGTCGACCGCGCCCGCGGACGCACCGACGTCGACCTCGCCACGCTCGCCGATCCCGTGCTGCAGCGGCGTGACGGCTGCTACACCTACTCGCTCGCGGTCGTCGCCGACGACATCGCCGACGGCGTCACCGAGGTGGCCCGCGGCGCCGATCTCGCCGACCAGAGCGCGGTCCAGGCGGTGCTGTGGCGCGCGCTGGGCGCCGATCCGCCGGCGTGGCTGCACGCGCCCTTGATCTTGGGCGGCGATGGCAAGAAGCTATCGAAGTCGCATCGCAGCGCCGCGGTCGGGGATCTGCGGGAGCTCGGCTGGTCCGCCGGCGACGTCTGGCGAATCGTGTTTCCATGGCTCGGCCTGACGGCGCTCGAGACCGCGACCAGCGGATCGGCGCTCCTGCAGCACGCGCTACCCGCCTTCGACGCCACGCGGATTCCCCGCGGGCCAATCACCTGGATGCCTTGACACCATGCACACTCGTCATCTCGGCCCACTGACCGTGTCCGCTCTCGGCCTCGGCTGCATGGGCATGTCCGAGTTCTACGGCCCGACCGACGAGGCCGAAGGGATCGCGACGATCCATCGCGCGCTCGATCTCGGCGTCACCATGCTCGACACGGCGGACGTCTACGGCCCGCACACCAACGAGATCCTCGTCGGCAAGGCCGTCAAAGACCGGCGCGACGGCGTCGTCATCGCCACCAAGTACGGCATCGTCCGCGACCCGAGCCAGCCGGAACGCCGCGGCATCAGCGGCAAGCCGGAGTACGTGCGCGCGTCGTGCGAGGCCAGCCTGACGCGTCTCGGCGTCGAGACCATCGACCTCTACTATCAGCACCGCATCGATCGCTCGACGCCGATCGAGGACACCGTCGGCGAGCTGTCGCGGCTGGTGCAGGAGGGCAAGGTCCGCTACCTGGGCCTGTCCGAGGCGTCGCCGGCGACGCTCGAGCGGGCCTGCGCGGTCCATCCGATCGCCGCGCTCCAGACCGAGTTCTCGCTCTTCTACCGCGAGCCCGAGCGCGAGATCCTGCCGGCCTGCCGCCGGCTCGGCGTCGGCTTCGTCGGCTACAGCCCGCTCGGCCGCGGCCTGCTCGGCGGCACGATCCGCAAGGCGGGCGACCTCACGCCCGACGACTGGCGCCTGCAGTCGCCCCGCTACCAGGGCGACAACCTCGCCCACAACGTCGCGCTGGTCGAGCGGGTCGAATCGCTGGCCGCAGCCAAGGGCTGCACGTCGGCGCAGCTGGCGCTCGCCTGGGCGCTGGCGCAGGGCGACGACATCGTGCCGATCCCCGGGACGAAACGCATCACCTACCTCGAGCAGAACCTGGCGGCGCTCGATATCCGCCTGACGACCGACGATCTCACGGCGCTCGACGCGGTGACGCCGACCGGCGGCGCCGTCGCCGGCGATCGTTACCAGACGGCGATGATGGGGTACTTGAACGGGTGAGGGACCACACGGCTGAGCGATCCAAGGGCCGAGCCGCCCTCGGCCGGACGCGCGGCCGCCTTGACGCGGCGCGCCAGGACCACTTACACTCCTGATCAGGAGGCTTCAACGTGGCCCGCCGCACCACCCTCACCTATCCCGCTTCGCCGGTCGCGCCGACCCCGCCGGCCGATCTCAGCGATCGCGCCACCCGCGACCGCTTGAGCGGACCCGCCCTGCGAGCATTCTTCAACGTGATGGCTCGCTGGCAGGTCCGGGACGAAGACGCCCGGCTCCTGCTGGGCGGCGTCACCAACGGGCCCTACTACGAGATGAAGCGCCTGCCCGACCGGCTGCTCGATGTCGATCGGCTGACGCGCGTCTCGCTCATCATCGGCATCTTCAAGGCGCTCGGCCTGCTCTACTCCGATGCGCTCGCCGACCGCTGGGTCCACCTGCCCAACACCAACCGGCTGTTCGCCGGAGCGACACCGCTGGCCTACATGAGCCGCGGCGGCGTGCCGGCGCTGCAGACCGTCCGCCGCCTGCTCGACGCCCGCCGGGCTGGCTGATGCGGCTTCCGCCGGTCACGCCGATCGACCAGCGCGACACGCATCGGCTGGTGCCGTCACGCTATTCGCCGCGAGGTGAGAGCGTGCTGGTGCGCATCGCCGATCCCGGCGACGACGCGCACCTGGCCGCGATCTTCGAGCTCGACGGCGCGACCAACGATCGGCTGCTCGCCGAGCGCGGCCTGCTGCCGGGCATCGGCCCCGACGAGCTCGTAGCCGCGGTGCCGCTCGCTTCGGTGGTCAACGCCGCGTTCTGTCACGCGCACCCGCTGGGCTCCCGCTTCGCCGGAGCGGATCGCGGCGCGTGGTACGCCGGCTTCGAGATCGAGACGTCGCACGCCGAGGTCGCCTTCCACAAGTCAATCGAGCTGGCCGAGATCGGCTGGCCCGACGAGTCGATCACCTACGACGACTACCAGGCCGACTTCGCCGGCCCGTTCCACGATCTGCGCGAGGCCGCCGGCTTCAGCACGTGTCTCTCGCCGACGAGTTACGTCGTGTCGCAGTCGCTGGCGTCACGGCTGCTCGAAGCAGCGTCGGTCGGCGTCGTCTACCCGAGCGTGCGGCGCGACAGCGGCACTTGCCTGGCCTGCTTCCGGCCGGCCCTGGTCGGACGCGTCCGCCGCACCGGGACGTGGCGTTTCACGTGGGAGGGCGGCACGGGCCCACGCATCGAGGCGGAAGCGACCGCGGCGCGGACGCGGTCGGCCGCCGCCGGCCGCTCACGGCGCCGGCGCGAGCACGACCGGGGCGGCGATTGACGGCATGCGCAGCGGCGTCCGCTGCCGGCCGGCTTCGTCGAAGTTGCCGGGATCGAGCCACGCGTCGTACGCGGCGCGAATCGCCGGCCAGTCGCGGTCGAGCATTGCGAACCATGCGGTGTCGCGCGATCGTCCCTTGACGATCATGTGCTGTCGGAAGATCCCTTCGAACTGGAAGCCGAGGCGCACGGCGGCCTGGCGCGAGGGCGCGTTCAGCGCGTTACACTTCCACTCGTAGCGGCGATAGCCGAGCGTGTCGAAGGCGTGGCGCGCCATCAGATACATCGCCTCGGTCGCACCGCGTGTCCGCTGCAGCGCCGGCGTGAACAAGATGCTGCCGACCTCGATCACGCGATCCTTCGGCGTGATGCGCAGGTACGACGCGACGCCGACGGCGCGTCCCGACTCGCGCTCGACGATGCTGACAAAGAAGGGATCCTCGCTCACCGCTTTCTGGGCGAGGTTCTCGAGGAACGCCGCCTCGGACGGATACGGACCGTCCCAGAGATAGATCCACTGGGCCTCGCGCTCGGGCCCGTGCGACAGCGCGTACAGGCTGCGGCCGTGCGCGCCGACGTCGATCGGCACCAGGACCACGTCGCGGCCTTCGATCCGCGTGCGTTCGGGCCGGCGCGCCTCGTGGGCCGGAACGTCGGGTCCGATGAGGAGCGCCGCGTCGCGCCCGATGGGGAGCGCCGCGTCCGGCCCGCTCATCGGAGGCTCTCCTCCCCTGCCGCGACGAGGCCGGCCATCCGCCACGTCGGACGCAGGTGCGCCGGCGTGTCCTCCGGGATCGTCGACGTGACGCCGGTCTCGATCCAGACGGCGTCGAGGCCGGCGGCCCGCGCGCCTTTGATGTCGGTCTCGAGCTGGTCGCCGATCATGACCACGCGCAACGTCCCGACGCGGCGCAGGGCGTCCTCGAAGATCGGGGTGTTCGGCTTGCCGAGCCGCACGAAGCGCAGGTCGGCGCGGTGCGGGTAGCGCAGTGCCAGCGCGCCCTCGAACATGTTGGCAATCGTCCCGGCGGCGAACCCGAAGCCGGCGCCACCCGGGTAGATCAGATCCGGGTTCGGCACCACCAGGTGCACCGACCGGCCGGCGTCGATCGACGCGAACAGCGACGAGAGCGCTGCGTCGGCCCAGTCGAGGAACGGAAAGCCGGACTCGTCGCCGATGACCAGCACCTCGAAGGCCTCGGCCGGCGAGACCACGTCCCCTCCGGCCTCGGTCACGTAGCGGACGCTGTCGGTCGGCCCGAGCACCGCGCAGCGCCGGCCGCGCAGGCCGTGCGCCGCGAAGTGCGGCGCGAGCAGCATGCCGGAGGTCAGGATGCGGTCGGTGTCGATGGGCAGTCCGAAGCGCTGGTAGCGCGCGGCGGCCGTCGCCGGCAGCTTCGAGGCGTCGTTGGTGACGATGAAGTACGGGCGGCCTTCGCGGTTCAGGCGGCCGAGGAGCTCGGCGGCGCCGGGCAGCGCGCCGCTGCCGTGCACGAGCACGCCATAGGCGTCGAAGAGGATGGCATCGTAGCGGTCGAGGAGAGCATCGATCGTGATGGTGGGGACGGTGGGCACAGACTGGCTAGTGTATCCTCCGCTCGGCCGTCCCTCTGTGCGCGCGGGCCTCGGCGCGACGTTTAGTAAGAACAGATGACATCTGCGGTGACGACGGGCGTTCGCCCGTTCGCGCTCGTGGTCTACGCGACCACCG
The DNA here is from genome assembly GCA_031407765.1 of Vicinamibacteraceae bacterium. Classification (GTDB taxonomy): domain Bacteria; phylum Acidobacteriota; class Vicinamibacteria; order Vicinamibacterales; family Vicinamibacteraceae; genus JBDSLU01. The sequence goes on along the minus strand of JANOIR010000584.1, from coordinate 41,169 downwards.
CCTCCCTCGGCGGCATCGTCGCCGGCACGGCCGCGGCCGGCCTTCGCGATTCGATGCCGCTGGCTTTGATCGCGGGCGCCGTCGCATCGGCTGTCTCGGTGTGGTGGCTGCGACGGCAGCCAGAAGCCGCCAACGGCTTCGCCGACGTCCCCGGCTGGGCGCGACGCCTGTTCATCGCCGGCGCCGTCCTGCTCCTCGTCCAGCTCGTTCCGCTGACGGCCTTCATCATCGACCCCAACGTCGGGATCTGGAGCGCCGACCCGATGCGGCCGTGGCAGTCCCGCCACTCGTGTGTCAGCTGCTATTGGGTGGCGGCGGAGAAAGCCACGACCGAGCCCGACCTCTACGCCGAGACGCTCTATCGTCCGTTGGTTCAGCCGAACGTGCCGCGGACGCCAAACCTCGGCCCGTTCCTGGTCGATGTCTTCGAGTACCCGCCGAGCTTCCTGCCGCTGCCACGGCTGCTCGCCCTGGCCACACCGGACTTCTGGGGTTTCCGCCGCTTCTGGTTCGCGCTGAATCTCGCCGGTGTGGTCGTCGGACTCGTGCTGATCGCGCGTCGCGTCGATGCCTCGCTCGGCACGTTCACGGTCTGGCTGACACCGTGGGTACTGCTCGGCCCGTCGGTCGTCGGCACACTACAGGTCGGCAACGTGCAGCTGCTGTTCCTCGTGCAGTCGGCGATCGCCATGCTGCTCTTCGAGCGCCGGCGCCACGTGCTCGGCGGTGCCCTGCTCGGCTACGCCATCGTGAGTAAGCTCTATCCCGGCGTGCTGATCCTCTACCTGCTGCTACGCCGCGATTGGCGTGCGGTCGGCTGGACGGCCGCGGCCGGAGTCACCCTCACCATCATCGCCATCGCCGACGTCGGCTGGACGCCGTTCGCGGCGTTCCTCGATCACCTGCCGAAGATCCTGAGCGGCGAAGCGTTTCCCGGACTCCGTCAGCCGGCGCCGATCGCCGTCAACGAATCGATCCCCGGCGTGGTCTTCAAACTCGGGCTGTTCGGCGTGCCGAACATGGGCTTCGCCGCTGCCCGCATCGTCGGCTGGATCTACACCGGGGTGCTCGTGGCTGCCATCGTCTGGTTCGTCCGCCGCCAGAGCGATCCGAAGCTCGACCCGCTGGTCTGGATCGCCATCCTCATCCTCGCGACGCTGCGCAGCCCCTTTCTGCCGAGCTACGGCGCCTTCCCGTCGCTATGGCTCGCCGCGGTGATCGCCGGCGTCGCCTGGACGCGGCGCTCAATGCGGCTCGCGGCCGTGGCCGCGTGGGTCGTGCTGGCGGTATCGTTCGGGCAGGGCTACCTGGCGTCGCCCCTCAACGCCGTCCTGACTTTCACCCACACGATCGCGGCACTGGTCGTGGTGTTCGCGATCCTTCCCCGTCTCGCCGTGGCACCGGCGCCGATCCGCGCGCCGGGCGACGCCGCACCCGTTCCGGCCTGACGTCGTGACCGGCACCCCGGTTTCGCGGCGCTGGTTGCGCAGCCGCCAGCCATCGCACGAACGCTCTTCGTGGTCGGAAGTCTGGCCGTCGGCGCGCAGCTGGAACTGCGGCCTGGTCGTCGTCGCGACCGTCGGGCCGCCCCATCCCTCCCGTGCTCACGTGCCTGCCTGAACCCGGACATACCCACGCGGCATCTCGTCGAACATGTCGGTTGCCGGCTTGGTGCTCAAGCTGGGCGGGGCGATCGCCGTCTCGATCGCGGCGGTGCGCCTGGCGCGCGACCGCGGGCTCAGCGCGCCCGCCGCATCAGCAGCAGGTAAATGAGGAAGCTGAGCGCGAAGGTGACGAACCACGCGTAGGTGTAGAGGACATCGAAGAACGTCGGATCCGGCACGATACCGCCCGGCGTCGTCGCAGCCCGGACGAACCCCGGCAACACCGGCAGGATCGCGACGACCAGCGTCAGCATGGCTGTCCGGTTGATGCCGTTGGTGTAGGCGTAGCGGCCGGCGGGGTCGAAGAGATCCCGCAGCGAGAGCTGCTGGCGCCGGACCACCCAGTAGTCGGCGATCAGGATGCCGCCGATCGCCCCCATCAGGCTCGAGTAGCCAATCAGCCAGGTGAAGATGTAGGCGCCGGCATCGGCGTAGAGCTTCCACGGCATCATCAGCAGGCCGATCACCGCGGTGATCAACCCGCCGGTGACGTAGCTGATGCGCCGCGGCGCCAGGCTCGAGAAATCGTTGGCCGGCGAGACGACGTTGGCCGCCATGTTGGTCGTGAGCTGCGCCGCCAGCACCACCAGCGCCCCGACGATGATCACGAGCGGGCTGCCAATGCGTGCGATGAGGGCCACCGGATCCCAGATCGCCTCGCCGAACACGACGATCGTCGCGCTCGTCACCGCGACGCCGATGAACGCGAACATCGTCATCGTGGTCGGCAACCCCATCGCCTGCCCGAGCATCTGCGATCGCTGGCTGCGCGCGTAGCGCGTGAAGTCGGGAATGTTCAGGCTGAGCGTGGCCCAGTAGCCGACGTTGGCGGTGAGCGCCGCCGGGAACAGCTGCCAGAACGGCGTGCTGCCCTGCTGCAACCGGCTCGACTCGGACAGGATGTGGCCGAGGCCGCCGCCGCGACGGATCGCCCAGACCAGCAGGGCCACTCCAGCCGCGAGCAGCAGCGGCGCCGACCACGCCTCGAGGAGCTTGATGCCTTCGAGGCCGCGCAGGATGAGGACGACCTGGATCACCCAGAACAGCGCGAAGGCGATCCACACGCCGCCCGGGACGCCCGCCCAGCCGCTCCAGGCCGCGGTGAACAGGGTATGCAGCGCCAGCCCGCCGATCCAGGTCTGGATACCGAACCAGCCACAGGCGACGATGGCCCGGAGCAGCGCGGGAACGTTGGCGCCGCGGACGCCGAAGCTGGCGCGGCAGAGGACCGGGAACGACACGCCGTACTTCGTCCCGGCGTGGGCGTTCAGCACCATCGGCACGAGGACGATGACGTTGCCGAGGAGGATCGTGCCGAGGGCCTGCCACCAGGCCATGCCCTGCTGCATCAGGCCGGAGGCCAGCGTGTAGGTCGTGATGACCACCGCCATGCCGATCCACAGCGCGGCGATGTGATAGGTCGACCACGTGCGCTGGTCGAGCCGCGTCGGTGCGAGGTCCGGGTTCCACAGGGGGCTCGACGAGACGTCCTCGGCGAGCTCGACGAAGTCCTGCGCCGGGGCGCTCATCCGCCGGACGCCACCTGCTGGGCGTAGCCCTCCGGGACTTCGTCAGGAGCGGGGGCTTCGTGCCCGCCGTGGTACTCCTTCGTCTCCGGCCGCTTGATTTGCGAGTGCGTGACGACGCGATCACGGCGCATGCCGCGGATGTCCTCGAGCCCGTGCCAGCCTTTGTCGGCATGCCGCTCGAAGAACGCCGCCATGTCGGCGAGGAGGCTCTTGATCACGTTGGGACCGATGGCGTGATCGAGCATCGCCGCGGTGCACACCTGCACCGTGCCGCAGCCCAGACAGAAGTAGTTCAGCGCCTGATCGAAGGTGGACACGCCGCCGATGCCCGAGAACGCCTTGTCGGGAAAGGCCTGCGTCAGCTGCGCCATCTTGGCGATCGACTGCGGCAGGATCGCCGGCCCGCCCAGGCCGCCGCTCGAAACGAAGCCGTCGACGTTCATCTCGAACTCGAGCGTCTCGGGATCGATGAGGGGCAGCGACGGGAAGGTGTTGGACGACACGATGGCGTCGGCCCCGCCGAGGAAGGCGCCGCGCGCTTCGACCACGATGTCGGTGGTCGACGGCGTGAGCTTGGCCCACACCGGCACCTTCGCGACCTCCTTCACCACCTGGGTGACGATCGAGATCAGCTCGGTGTCCTTGCCGATGTTCGAGCCCATGTCTTTGCGGTCCATGTGCGGGCAGGACAGGTTCAGCTCGAAGGCGTCGGCGCCGGCGTCCTGGCAGCCGCGGGCCAGCGTCTGCCAGTGCTCGAGCTCGCGGTCGCTGCCCGAGCCGGCCATGATCGACGCCACCAGGATGCGATCCGGGTGGGCCTGCTTGATCTTCGCGATCCGCGGCAGCCACCAGTCGAGCGGCTTGTCCGAGATCAGCTCCCAGTTCCAGGACGAGTGCAGCGCCGTCCCGGGGCGCTTCTGCATCGAGAGTTGGGGCCCGTCCGCCGCGGCGCGGAGAAACTTGGTCTTGGGCCCGCGCACGTTGACCACCGGGTGGAGACCGATGGTCTTGGTGACCACCCCGCCCCAGCCGGCGTCGAAGGCCCGCATGATGTTGCTCTCCGACTCGGTCGGCGGCGCCGACGACAGCAGGAACGGGTTCTCGAACCGCAGCCCCGTGAACGTGACGGCGAGTGGATTGCCCATGGACCTACTATAATCCCGCCTTCGGCGTCACCCGCTCTTGGCGTCAAGAGGTGCCCCATGCCTGATCCGACGCTCGCCACGAAAACCACCGCCAAAGGCCCGCTCCGCGTCGAAGCGGGCGCCGACGTCCCGCGGCTGCAGAACTTCATCGGTGGCCGCTGGGTCGACTCCACGGCGGCGGACTGGCTCGAGGTCCACAACCCGGCGCGCGGCATCGTCATCGCGAAGGTGCCGCTCTCGACCGGGCGCGACCTGGACGCCGCGGTCACCGCGGCCCGCCAGGCGTTCCCGAGCTGGAGCGAGACGCCGCCCGCCGTCCGCGCCCGGACGATGTTCCGCTACAAGGCGCTGCTCGAGGAACACTTCGAGGAGCTGGCACGCATCGTCACCACCGAGCACGGCAAGACGCTCGACGAGGCGCGCGGCAGCGTCCGCCGCGGCATCGAGTGCGTGGAGGTCGCCTGCGGCGGCCCGTCGATGCTGATGGGCTATGGGCTCGAGAACATCGCCACCAGCATCGACTGCACGGTGATGCGGCAGCCGATTGGCGTCTGCGCGGCGATCGCCCCGTTCAACTTCCCGGCGATGGTGCCCCTGTGGTTCCTGCCCTTCGCCGTGGTCTGCGGCAACACCTTCATCATCAAACCGTCCGAGCAGGTCCCGCTGTCGCAGCAGCGGATGTTCCAGCTGCTGGAGCAATGCGACCTGCCGCCCGGCGTGGTCAACCTGGTCAACGGCGGCCGCGAGGTCGTCGAGGCGATCTGCGACCATCCCGGAATCAAGGCGGTCTCGTTCGTCGGCTCGACCCCGGTGGCGCGACTCGTCTACCAGCGCGCCTGCCAGGCCGGCAAGCGCGTCCAGGCGCTCGGCGGCGCCAAGAACTTCGTCATCGTGATGCCGGACGCCGATCTCGATCGCAGCATCCCGATCATCACGGAGTCGTTCTACGGCTGCGCCGGCGAGCGCTGCCTGGCCGGCAGCGTGCTGCTGACGGTCGGCGACGCGCACAAGCCGGCCCGCGATCAGCTGATCGCCGCCGCCGCGGCGCTGAAGATCGGCGACGGCCTCGAGCCGGGCGTCACGATGGGGCCCGTCATCAGCAGCCCGCACCGCGACAAGGTCCGCAGCTACGTCGATCGCGGCGTGTCCGAGGGCGCCAGCCTGGCCCTCGACGGCCGCGAGACCACCGTCGCCGATCGGCCGGACGGCTACTTCATCGGCCCGAGCGTGTTCGACAGCGTGTCGCCGGAGATGGTCATCGGCCGCGAGGAGATTTTCGGCCCGGTCGCCGCGGTGTGCCCGGTCGCCAATCTCGACGAGGCGATCCGCGTCATGGAGCGCCATCCCAACGCCAACGCCACCTCGATCTTCACGTCGAGCGGCAAGGCAGCGCGCGAGTTCAGTCACCGCGCCACCGCGTCGATGGTCGGCGTCAACATCGGCGTCGCCGCACCGATGGCCTACTTCCCGTTCGGCGGCTCGCGTGACAGTTTCTTCGGCGACCTGAAGGTGCACGGCCGCGACGCCTTCTGCTTCTACACGGATCAAAAAGTGACGATTACTCGATGGTTTTGAGACCGTGCGCGTCAACTCCCAACTTCCAAGTTCCAACTTCCAAGGCACTCCCAATGCCCAACTTCCAACCTCGCTGGGCTCACCGTCGCCCCTTTGGGGGTTGGGAGTTGGAGGTGCCTTGGGAGTTGGAACTTGGAGGTTGGTAGTTTGACGCGCGCCTTCGCGAGCGCGGCGAGAGGGACCACGTGAGCATTCTCATCAAGGGCGGTGAAATCGTCACCGCGACCGATAGATATCGCGGAGACGTCTTCGTCGAGGGCGAGCGGATCACGACCATCGGCACCGCCCTCGACCTGCCCGCGGACCGGGTGATCGACGCGACCGGCAAGCTGGTGCTGCCCGGCGGCATCGACGTCCACACCCATCTCGACATGCCGTTCGGCGGCACCACCTCCGCCGACGACTTCGAGTCGGGCACCGTCGCGGCGGCATTCGGCGGCACGACGTCGATCGTCGACTTCGCGATCCAGTACCGCGGCCAGACGCTGCACCACGCGATGGAGACGTGGGCGAAGAAGGCCGAGGGCAAGGCCGCGATCGACTACGGCTTCCACATGATCATCACCGAGCTCACCGATCAGGTGGAGCTCGAGATGGACGCCCTGGTCGGCCAGGGCATCACGTCGTTCAAGCTGTTCATGGCCTATCCCGGCGTCTTCATGCTCGACGACGCCAGCATCTTCAAGGCGATGCTGCGGACCGGCCAGAACGGGGGCACCATCTGCATGCACGCCGAGAACGGCGGCGTCATCGACGTACTGGTCAAGAAGGCGCTCGCCGAGGGCAAGACGGCGCCGAAGTATCACGCGCTGACGCGGCCAGCGCGGGCCGAGGCCGAGGCGACGCATCGCGCCATCGCGCTCGCCGAAATGGCCGACGTGCCGGTCTACATCGTCCACCTGTCGGCGGCCGAGGCGCTCGAGATGGTCACCGAGGCCCGCGACCGCGGCCTGCCCGCCTACGCCGAGACCTGCCCGCAGTATTTGTTCCTGTCGTACGACAACTACGAGGAGCCCGGCTTCGAGGGCGCCAAGTACGTGATGAGCCCGCCGCTGCGCGGCAAGGAGACGCAAGATCGGCTGTGGCGCGGTCTCGCCTTCAACGACCTCCAGGCCATCTCCACCGATCACTGTCCGTTCTGCATGAAGGAGCAGAAGGTGCTCGGCCACGACGACTTCTCGAAGATCCCGAACGGCGCCCCTGGGATCGAGACGCGCATGAGCCTCGTCTACGACGGCGGCGTGCGGACCGGCAAGATCTCGCTCAACCGCTTCGTCGAGCTGACCTCGACCTCGCCGGCGAAGATCTTCGGCCTGTTCCCACGCAAGGGGACGATCGCACCGGGCTCGGACGCCGACATCGTGATCTTCGATCCGAACCGGACGACCACGCTCGGCGTGAAGACGCTGCACATGAAGGTCGACTACAACCCGTACGAGGGCCGCCAGGTGACCGGCGTTACCGAGACGGTGCTCTCGCGCGGCAAGGTCGTCATCGACCAGGGCCGCTTCGTCGGCCGCGCCGGCGCCGGATCGTTTCTCAAGAGGTCGCCGCGATGACCGGCGACGAGATGATCGCGCTGTCGAAGCGTCACACCATCTACGAGTGGTCGGCGCAGGGCGCCGTCGATCCGATCCCGGTGGCGCGCGCCAAGGGGGTCTACTTCTGGACGCCCGAAGGCAAGCGCTTCCTCGACTTCAACAGCCAGTTGATGTGCGTGAACATCGGCCACGGCGACGAGCGCGTGATCCGCGCCATCCAGGATCAGGCCGCCACCCTCGCCTACGCCAACCCGTTCATGGCGACCGAGGCGCGCGCGCGGCTCGGCGAGAAGCTCGCGGCGATCACGCCCGGCGACATCGACAGCTTCTTCTTCACCAACGGCGGCGCCGAGGCCAACGAGAACGCGATCAAGGTGGCGCGCTGGTACACCGGCCGACACAAGATCCTCGCCCGCTACCGCTCGTATCACGGCGGCAGCGCCGGCGCGATCACGCTGACGGGGGATCCTCGGCGCTGGGCCTCCGAGCCCGGCATCAGCGGCGTCGTGCACGTCCCCGACTTCTACCACGGGATCCAGCGCGGCACCGACACGGCGGCGGAGGCACTCGCACGCCTCGAGGAAGTGATCGAGCTCGAGGGCCCGAAGACGATCGCCGCGTTCATCATCGAGCCGGTGACCGGGACCAACGGCATCCTGATTCCGCCCGACGGCTACCTGCAGGGCGTCCGCGCGCTGTGCGACAAGCACGGCATCCTGCTGATCGCCGACGAGGTGATGTCGGGTTTCGGCCGCACCGGGGCCTGGTTCGCGATCGACCACTGGAAGGTCGTCCCCGACATCCTGTCCATGGCCAAAGGGCTGACGAGCGCCTACGTGCAGCTCGGCGCCGTCGGCCTGCGCCGCCCGATCGCCGACTTCTTCGCCGATCGTGTGTTTGCGGGCGGCCTCACCTACAACAGCCATCCGCTCGCCTGCGCGACGGCGCTGGCCACGATCGCGGTCTACGAAGAGGACCGACTGATCGAGCGGGCGAAGCAGATGGGCGCGGTCATGGCCGGGCACCTGGCGGACCTCGCCGCCCGGCACCCGTCGGTCGGCGCCGTGCGATCGATCGGCCTGTTCGGGATCGTCGAGTTGGTGCGCAACCGCGCCACGCGCGAGCCGATGGCGCCGTTCAACGGCAGCGCACCGGAGATGGCGGCGCTCGGCAAGTTCTTCCGCCAGGAAGGGCTCTACACCTTCGTGCGCTGGAACACGTTCTTCACCAACCCGCCGCTGACGATTACCGAAGCCGAGCTGCGCGAGGGTTTCGCGATCATCGACCGCGGCCTGGACGCCTGCGACGCAGCCGTCCAGGGTTAGGAGCCTACGGAGCCACGGCGACCGCCGGTGCCTCGCCCTGCGACTGGAGCACGACACGCGACGGCGGCGCATTGCGCCGCTCGGCCGGCCGCACCAGCCACAGCATCTCGGTGGGTGACGCGAACAGCACCTCGACGTCGCGGGCGTCGTCCGGGGTTGCGCCCCGGAGCGTGAGGCGAGCGGCGCCCTCGGGCCGGACCACGGCGTCGCAGGCGGCGGGCGGCGCGCACGTCAGGGTGCCGCGCTGGACGTCGAGCCGGGTGCCGGCCGGCAGCCAGGTCGCCTCGTCGTGCTCGGCCACGACCCACGTGCCGCGCACCCGTGAGATGAGCGTCGCCTCGCCGGTCGGCGACTCCGCCAGAGGGGCGTAGGCCACGGCTCCGGCGGTCAGGGGTCGCTCCGCACGCGGCACGCCGCGGCCGCGTCCGAGCGCGAAGAACCCTTCCGGCGCATTCAGCACGAAGGCGAGGACCCCGCACACGCCGGCCCAGAAGACGGCGCGCCAGATCGTGTCGAACGGGAGGCCACCGCGGAAGGGCCATGGCCACGCGTCGACGTCGGCCCCAGACGGAGGGCCCGCAGGCCGCGGAACCGCGGCTGGCGGGGCGCCGGGCGTCTGCCGTCCGGACGCCGATCGCGGGCGGACACCGTCGGAGACGGCGGCATGGGCGCTCGCCACCCGATAGGCGTCGTTGAGCTCGCGCAGCCGCTCGGTGGCCTTGGCCTGAAGCCGGGCATCGCCCGGGAACCGGTCCGGATGCCAGACCTTGACGAGGTCGCGATAGGCGTCCTTGACCGCGTCGGGCGACGAATCGGGGGCGATACCCAGGAGGGCGAAAGCGGCAGGGACATCCATGGAGCGGGGCACCCGTGGGGGTATCGACGAAACAATCGGCACGACCGCGTCCGGCTGCAGCGGGCCGCCGCGCCGGCCGGAGGCGCCCGACCGGCGCAGTAGAATCCCTCCGCGACATGGACAAGTACCGCATCCCGAGCCTGGCCCGCGCCTGCGAGATGCTCGAGCTGTTCGCCGAGGCTGAGGCGCCGCTGTCGTCCTCGGAGGTGGCCCGCCGTCTGCAGGTCCCGCGCACCACCGCGCTGCGCATCCTGATGACGCTCTGCGAGCAGGGCCTGCTGTCGCGGTCCGGCAATGACTTCGAGCCCGGCGGCGCCCTCTTCCGGCTCGGCATCCGGGCGCTCAGCTCGCTCCGGCTGCGCCGCTTCGCGATCCCGATCATGCAGCGCCTCGCCGCCGACCTGCAGGAGACGACCCAGCTGGTGACGCTATCGGGCACCGACCCGCTCGTGCTGGAGGTCTGCGAAGGCCCGCGGCTGGTCCGCATCGCGCAGGTCGCCGGCGCCCGCCTCGATCTCCATTGCAGCGCCGCCGGCAAAGTGCTGCTGACGTTCACGCTGCGCTCCCAGCTCGCGGGCCTCGTCGCGCAGGGCCTGCCCGTGCGCACGCCGAACACGCTCACGACGCTGCCCGAGCTCGAGGCCGAAGTCGGGCGCATCCTGGGCCTCGGCTACGGCGTCGACGACGAGGAGTGCTATGAAGGCGTCCGCTGTCTGGCGGCGCCGGTCTGGGACGCCTCGGGCGGGACGCGCGGCACGCTCGGCGTGATCGCCTCGGCGTCGACGTTCAGCCGGCGACAGAATCAGGAGTTCGCGCAGCGGGTCCTCTCCGCCACGCGCGAGCTGTCGACGGCGATGGGCTACGACGGTCGCCCGCCTCACGAATAAGTTTTACGCATCTGTCAGATACGTAAAAGGCATTTGACTCGCGCCAAGCACGAGCGTATATCTCTCTGCAATTGTCATCATTTGGATAGTCCCTATCCGAATACGGACACCCTTCCTGTCGGAGGAACGGATGCTCACGTCTGCCACGCCGCCCGTCCAACGGTGGTCCCGCGCGCTGCTCGCGCTGCTGGCCGCCCTCTCCCTCGCCGCGCCCGCTGGCGCGCAGCTCAGCGCCGGACGCATCGTCGGCGCTGTCACCGACCCCTCGAAGGCCGCCATCCCCAGGGCCACGGTGGTCGCCACCGACGCCGCGACCAACATCTCGGTCACGGTCCTGACCAGCGACCACGGCGACTACGTCGTGACCCCGCTCAACCCAGGCGTCTACCGCCTGGCGGTCACCCTCGACGGCTTCCAGACCGCGATCGTCGAGGCGGTCGCCGTCCAGGTCGGCCAGTCCACTCGCGCCGACGTGCAACTCTCGATCGGAAACCTGACCGAGAGCACCATCGTCACCACCGGCACGCCGCTGCTCGACAGCGAGTCCGGCACGCTCGGCCACGTGGTCACCAACACGCAGATCGTCAACCTGCCGCTGAACGGCCGCAGCTTCTACGAGCTGGCCCGCCTCACCCCGGGCGCCGTGCTGCTGCCGGGCGGCGGCAACCTGCTGCGCATCCGCGCCAACTACATTTCGGGGACCGCGGTCAGCGGGGTCCGCGGCAGCCAGACCACGTTCATGCTCGACGGCGCCGACGTGACCGACCACCACCAGGGCGGATCGCTGATCCAGACGTCGGTCGACGCCCTCCAGGAATTCAAGGTTCAGCAGAGCGCCTACACCGCGGAGTTCAGCCAGGCCGGCGGCGCGCTCAACGCCACCACCAAGTCCGGCGCCGACCAGTTCCACGGCACGGTCTTCGACTTCATCCGCGACGACGCCTTCGACGCGCGTAACTTCTTCGCGCGCGAGACCGAGAAGCTGAAGCGCCAGCAGTTCGGCGCTACGCTCGGCGGGCCGCTCATGCGCAAGCGGACCTTCTTCTTCGCCAGCTACGAGGGCATGCGTGAGAAACAGGGTCTGGTCTTCAACAACACCGTGCCGACCGCGGCTATGCGCGCCGGCGACTACAGCGCCTCGAGCCGCATCATCCACGACCCGGTGACGCGACTGCCGTTCCCCGGCAACGTGATTCCCGCCAACCGGCTGTCGGCACAGGCGCTCGCCTTTGCCAAGCTGGTGCCCGATCCGAACACGGCGGCCGGCACGTTCTCGTGGGCGCCGGTGCGCCAGCTGGACAGCGACCAGGTGACCGTCCGCATCGATCACACGATTAGCAACAGTACGCGCATTTTCGGCCGCTACAGCTTCCACGACCAGCGCCAGACCGATCCCAACGCCTACCCCGCGCTCGGCGACGCCGCCCTGAGCACTCGCGGCCAGAACGTCGTGCTGAGCATGAACAACACGCTGGGCGCGACCCTGGTGCACGACGTTCGCTTCAGCTACGTACCGTCGGTCGTCGACCTCGCGCCTTTCCTCCAGGGCCAGAACCCCTACGCGGCGATCGGCGTACGCGGCTTCGAGGAAACCGAGCGCCCGGGCGTCGGCGGCTCGTTCCCGGACTTCGGCTGGAGCGGCTACACCGGGATGAACGGCTCGGCCTTCGACCAGCGCCCGAAGACCCAGGACTTGAAGGTCTACGAGCTCAGCGACAACCTGACCTGGGTGAAGGGTCGACACATCGTCAAGTTCGGCGGCAAGTTCCGCCGCTGGATCCCGCTGTTCACCGACAGCAAGCAATACGCGGGACAGTGGAACTTCGATGGATCCCTGACCCAGAACGCCGCCCGCACCGCGGGCACCGGCGATGCTTTCGCCGATTTCCTCCTCGGGTATCCGCGATCGGTCACCCGGGCCTTCCCCGCCGATGTGTTCGGCGGCCAGGCCAACTACTGGCACGGCTACGTCCAGGACGACTTCAAGGTCTCGAACACGCTCACCGTCAACGTCGGACTGCGCTACGAGTACTCGCCGTGGCTGTCCGGTTACCGCGGCCAGGTCGGGACGTTCATCCCCGGCGCGGCGCGGCCGATCATCGTCGGCAGTGATGGCGATACGCCCGACCTCGCGGCCCAGTTCGCCGGCCCGTCGGCCTACGCGCTCTTCCAGAACCTGATCCAGACCAGCAGCCAGGCCGGCCTGCCCGAGTCGATTACCAAGACCGACGCAGCGCAGTTCGGGCCCCGGATCGGCTTCGCGTGGCAGCCGTTCGGCGAGAAGACCGTGATCCGCGGCGGCTACGGCCTGTTCTACGAGCAGGAGAGCTCGGCCGACCGCGTCAACAACAACGTCCCGCCGTTCCGGCTCGATCAGACCGCCTTCAACGACCAGACACCGCCGGTGCGGACGATGGGCGACTTCTTCCTCGGCACGCGGCTGGTCAACTCGGCGGCGCCGACCATCGGCGCGGCCTCGCTCGAACAGAAGATGGGCCGCGATCATCACTTCAGCTTCGGCATGCAGCAGCAGGTTGCGCCGTTCACCGTGCTCGAGGTGAACTACGTCGGCAACATCGGCCGCTTCCTGAACGGCACGCGCAACATCAACATCCCCGAGCCGGCGGCTGGCGGGATCCAGGCCCGGCGCCCCTTCCCCACCTTCGGCAACATCAGCTACTTCGACGACTCGCTCGAGACCACGTATCACTCGCTGCAGGCCTCGATCGAGCAGCGCACCCACAGCGGCCTGTTCTACCTGGGGTCCTATACGTGGTCGAAGAGCTTCAGCACCCAGAACGTGCCGGCGGTAGGCGGGAACAACGGTCGCGAGAAGGCGCTCTCCGGCTTCCACGTGCCGCACAACATCGCCATCAGCGCCGGCTACGAGCTGCCGGTCGGCCGCGACCGGCGCTTCCTGAAGAACGCACCGGCCATCGTCGACGGCATCCTCGGCGGCTGGCAGCTCCAGGGCATCTACGTCTGGCGCAGCGGGCGGCCGTTCACCCCGACGATCTCGAGCGACCGTGCGAACACCGGCGTCGGCGGGCAGCGGCCGGACCGCATCGGCTCGGGCGAGCTGGACAACCCGACGGTGGAGCTGTGGTTCGACAAGACGGCGTTCGTCCTGCCGGCGCAGTTCCTCTACGGCAACTCCGGCGGCGGCATCCTGCGTGAGGACAGCTACAAGACGCTCGACTTCTCGCTGTTCAAGCAGTTCCGCCTGGGCACGCACCGGCTGCAGTTCCGGGCCGAGGCGTTCAACCTGACCAACACGCCGAGCTTCAACGCCCCGGCGACGGCGATCGACACCGCCGCCGGCGGCCGCGTCACCAGCACCGCCAGCGCACCCCGTCAGATGCAGTTCGCCTTGAAGTACGATTTCTAGTGGCCGATACGGGCCACTGGGGAACCGCGTCAACGGGCTCGAACATGGACGGACACAGCGTCGTACTCCTCGAGGGCGAGACCACCAACACCAGCGTCTGGCTGGTGCAGGGCGAGCAGGTCGTGGCCGAAGCGCAGACCACCGTCGGCGCGCGGGACACCGCGCGCGACGGATCGCCGCAGCGGCTCGAGAACGCGCTCCGTGGCCTGGTCCGCGGTGTGCTCGCGGAGGGGGAGGCGCTGCCGGTGCCGTGCCGTCCGCACGTCGTGGTGGCGGCCGGCATGCTGACCTCGTCGCTCGGCCTGCGCGACATCGAGCACGTGCCGGCGCCGGCCGGTGTCGACGAGCTCGCGGCGCGGCTCGAGCGCCACTCGTTCCCGTCGGTCACCGACCTGCCGGTGGTGCTCATCCCCGGTGTCCGATCTGGACCGCTGCGTACCGAGCGCGCCGCGGTCGGCGCGACCGACGTCATCCGCGGCGAGGAGACCACCGCCCTCGGCCTCCATCTCCTCGGCTGGCTCCCCGTCGGCGGCATCGTGCTGAGCCTGGGATCGCACTGGAAGGCGATCCACGTCGATCGCGGCGGCCGCATCGTCTCGAGCGTGACCAGCCTCGGCAGCGAGCTGCTCGACGTGGTCACCTCGCAGACCGTGCTCGCCGGCTCGCTGCCGCGGCACTGGCCGGCGACCTTCGACGACGCCTGGGTCGACGAAGGCGTCCACGAGGCGCAGCGATCCGGCTTTGCCCGCGCCCTGTTCTGCGTCCGCCTGCTCGAGCAGCGGGTGACCTCGACGCCCGAGGAGCGGCTGGCTTATCTGATTGGCGTGGCCATTGGATCGGTGATGGATACCTTGCTGGCGCGGCGCTCGTTCCGCGCCGGCACGCGCGTGCTGGTCACCGGGCCGCCGGCGCTCGCCCACGCCTTCGCGGCTCAACTCCAGGGCACGTCGGTCGATGCCGTGGTCGTCAGCGCGACCCAGGTCGCCCACGCAGTCCGCACCGGCATGCGCCAAATCCTTTCCCGCAGCGCCTTCGCGCCCTCGCGAACGCTCACACTCGTCCCTCCGTCGGTGACCGCGGTGCCGGCTGCCGATGTCGCGACCGTGCACCCTTCCCCGCGCCGCAAGCGGCGCCCTGGTCATTCATGAACCAATCCTTCGCCCAGCTCCGCTCCCGATCCCTGTTGGCTGCCGCCCTCGCGCTCGCCTCGAGCTCGGGGCTGGCCGCCCAGACGCCACCGGCCCAGGCCCCGGCCGGAACGCCGGCGCCCGCCGCAGCCGCACCCGCCACCGCGCCGTTCGCGGTCGCCATTCGGGTCGACGCGGCCAAGCCGACCGGCCCGCTCAAGCCGATCTGGCGCTTCTTCGGCGCCGACGAGCCGAACTACGCCTACATGAAGGACGGCCAGAAACTGATCGCGGAGATCGGCAAGCTCGCGCCGAAGCGCAGCTACTTCCGCGCCCACAGCCTGCTCGTCACCGGCGACGGCACGCCGGCGCTGAAGTGGGGCTCGACCAACGCCTACACCGAGGACGCCAACGGCAAGCCGATCTACGACTGGACGATCGTCGATCGCATCTTCGACACCTATCTCGCCCGCGGCGTGAAGCCCTACGTGCAGATCGGGTTCATGCCGCAGGCGCTCTCGTCGAAGCCGGAGCCGTACAAGCACGCCTGGACGCCGGCGGCGAAGTACGACGAGATCTTCACCGGCTGGGCCTACCCGCCGAAGGACTACAAGAAGTGGGGCGACCTGGTCCACGAGTGGGCCAAGCACTGCGTCGAGAAGTACGGCAAGGCCGAAGTCGAGACGTGGTACTGGGAGACCTGGAACGAGGCCAACATCGGCTACTGGCGCGGCACACCGGAAGAGTTCCGCAAGCTGCACGACTACGCCATCGATGCCGTCCGGCGAGCCTTGCCGACGGCGAAGGTCGGCGGCCCGGACACAGCCGGCCCCGGCGGCCAGTTCGCCCGCGACTTCTACGAGCACCAGCTGCGCGGGACCAACTTCGCCACGGGCAAGGTGGGCACGCCCATCGACTTCGTAGCGTTCCACGCCAAGGGCCGACCGACCTTCGCCGACGGCCACGTGCGGCTCGGTATCCAGAACCAGCTGGCGAACATCGACGACGGGTTCAGGATCATCGCCTCGTTCCCTGAACTCAAGCCGAAACCGATCGTCATCGGCGAATCGGATCCCGACGGCTGCGCCGCCTGCCAGGGGCCGCAGCTCGGCTATCGCAACACGACGATGTATTCGAGCTACACGGCGGCCGCGTTCACGCGCAAGCACGACCTCGCCGAGCGCCACGGCGTCAACCTCGAAGGCGCGCTGACCTGGGCGTTCGAGTTCGAGGACCAGCCCTTCTTCGCCGGCTTCCGGGTGATGGCCAGCAATGGCATCAGCCTGCCGGTGTTCAACGTGTTCCGCATGTTCAGCCGGATGGGGGCCGAGCGCATCCCGGCGGTCAGCGACGGTGCCATCGACCTCGACAGCATCATCAAGGCCGGCGTGCGCGAGAAGCCTGATGTCGGCGCACTTGCCAGCCGCGATGCCAACAAGGTGACCGTCCTCGCCTGGCACTATCACGACGACGACGTGGCCGGCCCCGACGCCAACGTGACGCTGAGCCTCGATGGCCTCGCCCTCAAGAATGGGAAAGCGAAGCTGACGCACTATCGAATCGACGCGACCCACAGCAACGCCTATACCGTCTGGCAGGCGCAGGGATCGCCGGCCAAGCCGTCCGCCGATCAGTACAAGGCACTCGAAGCGGCCAGCGCGCTGACGGCGCTGAAGGGAGCGCCGGCGACGCTCGACGTGAAGGACGGGCGCGCCACGCTGCCGATCGCCCTGCCGCGGCAGGCCGTTTCGCTCGTCGTGCTCGAGTGGTGACATGCGCTGGCGCATCGCGATCCTGGTAAGCGCGGCGATCGCCATCAGCTATCTCGATCGGCAGACGCTGCCGGTCGCGATCAAGGCGATCGAACGCGATATCCCGATCTCGAACGAGCAGTTCTCGTTGTTGCAGACGGCGTTCCTCAACCCATATGCGGTGATGTACGCCGGCGGCGGCAAGCTGATGGACGTCGTCGGCACGCGCATCGGCATGCTGGTGATCATGCTCTTCTGGTCGATCGCCTGCGCCAGCCACGGCCTGGCGACGAGCTTCACCATGCTCGTCGTCAGCCGGCTCCTGCTCGGCATGGGCGAGGGTGGCGGCTTCCCGGCCGCGACCCGCGCCGTCGCCGAATGGTTCCCGGTGACCGAGCGCTCGACGGCGATGGGCATCATCAACGCCGGCACCGCGGTCGGCGGGGTCATCGCGCCGCCGCTGCTGGCGCTCATCATCACCCGCGCCGATTGGCGCGCCGTCTTCTACATCACCGGGGTGATCGGCATCGCCTGGGCCGCCTGGTGGTGGTACGAGTACTACCCGCCTGACCGGCATCCGAAGCTCGGCGCCAGCGAGCGGCTGCTGCTCGAGCCGGTGATCGCGGGCGGTCGCGCCGAGGCGGCGGCGCCGCCGTGGCTGGCGCTGCTGCAGTTCCGCCAGGTCTGGGGCCTCGTCGTCGCCAAATTCCTGAGCGACGCCGCCTGGTATTTCTATCTGTTCTGGCTGCCGAAGTATCTGTACGACGCGCGCGGCTTCGACATCAAGGCGGTTGGCGCGTTCGCCTGGATTCCGCTCGCCGCCGCCGGCGTCGGCTGCCTCCTCGGCGGCTGGCTCTCGAGCTACCTGCTCGTGCGCGGCCTGCCGCTCGATCACGCCCGCAAGATCGCGCTCGGCCTGAGCGCCGTGGTGATGCCGGTGGTCTGGTTCGTCCCGAGCGCGCCGGTCGGCTGGGCCCTCGCCATCTTCAGCCTGGCCTACTTCGGCCAGCAGTCGTGGTCGACGCTGGTCATGATCCTGCCGACCGACCTCTTCCCACGCAATGCCGTTGGTGCCGTCGCCGGCATGGTCGGCTTCGGCGGCGCCATGGGCGGCGTCGTGTTCGGGCAGATCGTCGGCTATCTGCTCGACGCCGATTTCGGCTACGGCATGGTCTTCGCCATCGCCGGCTCGCTCCACGTCCTCGCGTTCGCCGTCATCTGCCTGGCCGTGCCCGTCGTCCGGCCCGTGACGCTCCCCGCTCCGAGTCCCGCATGAAGATCACGAGTATTCGCACCCGCGTCGTCGAGTGGCGCGGCAAGACCGTTCCCCTCACGCCGCATTTCTGCACCAACCCGATGGACCTGCTGGCGCAGGACCTGATCCACGGGACGCAGGCGTCGATGTCGACCTTCACGTTCCACGGCTGGCTGGTCGTCGAGGTGTTCACCGACGCCGGCCACGTCGGCATCGGCAACGCCGCGCTCTCGCCCTACGTGACCAAGGAGATCATCGATCGGCACCTGACGCCGCTGCTCGTCGGCCAGGATCCCTGGGACATCGAGTTCCTCTGGCAGCACATGTACCGCAAGACGATGGCGTGGGGCCGCAAGGGCCTCGGCATGGTGGCGATCAGCGCGGTCGACATCGCGCTGTGGGACGTGCTCGGCAAGGCTGCCGGCCAGCCGGTCTATCGCCTGCTCGGCGGCCGGACCAAGCGGCGGATTCCCGTCTACGCCAGCCGCCTGTACAGCACGCCGCTCGAGGAGCTCGCCGAGGAGGCGCGCCGCTACAAAGCAGCCGGCTACCGCGCCATGAAGCTGCGCTTCGGCTGGGGCCCCGTCGACGGCGCCGAAGGCATGCGCCGCAACATCGACCTGGTCCGCACGGTGCGCGAGGCGGTCGGCCCCGACGTCGACGTCATGGCCGATGCCTACATGGGCTGGTCGCTCGACTACGCCAAGCGCATGCTGCCGCTGCTCGAGCCCTTCGACCTGCGGTGGCTCGAAGAACCCGTGATCCCCGACGACATGCAGGGCTACGCTGCCCTCAAGGCCTACGGCCGCGTGCCGATCGCCGGCGGCGAGCATGCCTTCACGCTGCACGAGTTCCGCGACCTGCTCGAAGCGCGCGCGCTCGACGTCATCCAGTTCGACACCAACCGCGTCGGCGGCATCTCGCAGGCCCGCAAGATCGCGGCGCTGGCCGAGGCCTACCAGGTGCCGGTGGTGCCGCACGCCGGGCAGATGCACAACTATCACGTCGTGATGGCCAGTCTGAACTCGCCGATCGCGGAGCACTTCCCCATCGTCGACGTCGAAGTCGGCAACGAGCTGTTCTGGTACATTTTCGATGGCGAGCCGACGGCGATCGACGGCCACGTCGACCTCGACGAGGCGACGCCGGGGCTCGGCCTCAGCATCAACGAAGCAAAGCTCGCCCAGTTCCACGTCACGGGATGACGGCGAGCGTAGGATCAGGCTCTACGGACTCTTTCACATGGCACGTGTCGTTCAACTGACCGACGGAATCACGCGACGGGTCGCGCTCGTCGACGAGCCGTCACTACGCCTGCTCGACGGCGTCTCGTCGATCTACGAGCTGGCGACGGTGGCGAGCGAGACCGGCGACGCCCTGTCCGGGCTTGCCAGCGGCCGCGCCAACGGCCACGTCCTGGACTACGACGAGGTCTATGCCGGCCGCGGGTCGTGGCGGCTGCTCCCGCCGATCGATCACCCGTCGGAGCCGGCGCGCTGCATTCTCTCCGGCACCGGGCTGACGCACTTCGGCAGCGCCCGCGATCGGCACGCCATGCACGCTGGTCCTGTGGCGCAGCCCGGGGACACGCAGCCGGAGGAGCTCACCGACAGCCTGAAGATGTTCAAGGCCGGCGTCGAGGGTGGACGCCCGGCGCCCGGCGCGGTCGGTGTGGCGCCGGAGTGGTTCTACAAGGGCGTCGGCACCATGCTGCGCGGCCACGGCGAGGCGCTGGTGGTGCCGCGCTTCGCCGAAGGCGGCGGCGAAGAGGCTGAGATCGCCGGCGTCTACGTCATCGGCCGGGACGGCACGCCGTGCCGGGTCGGCCTCGTCGCCGGCAACGAGTTCTCCGATCATCGCTTCGAGCGGCGCAACTACCTCAATCTCGCCGGCTCGAAGCTGCGCTCCTCGGCCATCGGTCCGGAGCTGGCGCTGGCCCCGGCCTTCGAGGCGGTCCCGGGCGAGGTCTGGATCGAACGGCACGGCGAGCGCATCTGGACCCGCGCCGTCGCCAGCGGCGAGGCCGAGATGAGCCACAGCCTGCGCAACATCGAGCACCACCACTTCAAGTTCGACGCGCACCGCCGGCCCGGCGACGTCCACGTCCACTATTTCGGCGCCCACTCCCTCAGCTTCGGCGAGGGCATCACGCTCGAGGACGGCGACGTGGTCTGCATCCGCTTCGATGGCTTCGGCCGGCCGCTCCGCAACACGGTCCGGGTCGAGCCGTCGGGCGATCGGCCCGTCGAAGTACGTCCGCTGGGGTGAATCACCCCGCATTGCCGTCGGCATCGGCGGGGCGGACGGGATCCGCGTTCCGCGGGCTTCAAGGGAGCAGGTCATGAAGAGGGTTCTTCTCGCGCTGCCGCTGGTCGTGGTGTGCAGCGCCGCCGCCGCGCAGACGGGCGACACGCCGTTGTTTCGCGATCCGTCCAAGCCGATCGAGGCACGGATCCGCGACCTGATCGGGCGCCTGACGCTGGAAGAAAAGGCGCAGCAGCTCAATCACCTGAACAAGGGCCTGCCGCGGCTCGGCATCAAGCAGTGGGGCGGCTGGAACCAGACGCTGCACGGCGTGTGGTCGAAGGAACCGACGACGCTGTTCCCGATTCCGACCGCGATGGGTGCGACGTGGGATCCGGACCTGATGCACCAGGTCGCCAACGCGATGTCCGACGAGGCGCGCGCGCTCTACAACGCCGGCAAGGACGGGCCCCGCTCGCCGCACGGGCTGGTCTACCGGTCGCCGGTCATCAACATCAGCCGCGATCCGCGCTGGGGCCGCATCCAGGAAGTGTTCAGCGAGGATCCGTACCTCACCGGCCGCATGGCCGTGGCCTACGTGCAGGGCCTGCAGGGCAAGGACATCGCCCATCTGAAGGTCGCGGCCACCGTAAAGCACTTCGCGGTCAACAACGTCGAGGCGTCCCGGCAGCACCTGTCGGCCGTCGTCGACGAGCGCAACCTGTTCGACTACTGGTTCCCGCACTGGAAGATGGCCTTCATCGAAGGCAAGGCGCAGTCGGTGATGTCGTCCTACAACGCCATCAACGGCGTGCCGTCGGCGGTGAACCGTTGGCTGCTGACCGACGTGCTGCGGACGCAATGGGGCTTCGACGGCTTCGTCACCGACGACCTGGGCGCCGTGCAGCTGCTCTCGTCGGAGCGGAACAACCAGCCTGGCCATCGCTTCTCGGACGATCCCGTCGTGTCAACCGCGGCGGCGATCAAGGCCGGTAACGACAGCGACGATCAGGAGTTCGAGGACAACATTCCCAAGGCCGTGCAGCGCGGCCTGCTGACGATGGCCGACGTCGACAAGGCGCTGTCGAACGTCCTGCGCGTGGGCTTCCGCCTCGGCGCCTTCGATCCGTCGACGCCATACGACACGATCCCCATGACGGTGGTCCGCAAGCCCGACCACCTCGCCCTGGCGCTGCAGGTCGCGCAGAAGTCGATGACGCTCCTGAGCAATCGTCCGCTCACGCCGCCGCCTGTGCCTGGCACGACCGGCACCCCCGCCGCCGCCACGCCACCGGTCCTGTTCCTGCCGCTGAAGCGGGAAGCGACGCGCGCGATCGCCGTCATCGGCCCGGCCGGCGATCAGGACTACCCGACCGGCAATTACTACGGCACGCCGGCGCGCAAGGTTGGCGTCGTCCAGGGGCTGCGCGAAGTACTCGGCCCTGGCGTGACGGTCGACTACGAGAAGGGCGCGGACGTCGTCGGCCCCGCCGATGCCGAGGCGGTGGCGCGCGCCGTGGCCCTCGCCAAGCGGTCGGACGTCGTCGTCCTTTGTCTCGGCACCGACCAGCGCGTCGAGGCCGAGGGCCGCGATCGCCGCGACCTGAACCTCCCCGGCGCCCAGCAGCCGCTGCTCGAAGCCGTGTTCGCGGCCAACCCCAAGGTCGCGCTCGTGCTCTTCAACGCGGGGCCGCTGGGCGTCGGCTGGGCGCACGACCGGCTGCCGGCGATCCTCGCGGCGTGGTTCCCGGGCGAAGCCGGCGGCATCGCCGTCGCGCGCGCGCTGTTCGGGATCGACAACCCCGGCGGCAAGCTGCCCTACACTGTCTACGCGAACCTCGACAGCGTTCCGCCGCAGAACGAATACGACGTCTCGAAGGGCTACACCTACCAGTACTTCAAGGGCGTGCCGCTCTACCCGTTCGGGCACGGCCTCAGCTACACGCGCTTCCGCTTCTCGAACCTGACCGTGTCACCGGCCACCATCACGGCCCGCGGCGAAGCCCAGGTCTCGTTCGACCTCACCAACGTCGGCGACCGCGCCGGCGACGAGGTGGCGCAGCTCTACACGCACCAGGCGCGCAGCAAGGCCTATCAGCCGATCCGCACGCTGCGGGCGTTCAGGCGGGTCACGCTGCAGCCGAACGAGACCAGGCGGATCACCCTGACGCTGCCGGCGTCGCAGCTCGCCTGGTATCAGGGCGGCACCATCGGCTCGGCGGTCGAACCGGGCGTCTTCGACGTCGGCGTCGGCGCGTCCTCGGACAACATCCGCCTGCGGGCACCGCTGAGGGTGGCGGCCGCGAAATAGCGGTCTGGCGCGACCAGGTCTGGCGCCCGCAGCACGCCGTGCCGATAGTTCTGGCGAGGTCTGACCCTGCCGATGCTGCGGCTCCATCTGTTTCGTGCGTTCGCCCTCGTGACCGTCGTCCTGGCCGCCCGTGCTCCTGTCGCCGCTCAACCAGCGACAGAAGTTCCGACTTTCAGAGCTGCCATCGACCTCGTGCCGGTGACGGCCGTGGTGCGTGACGGCCGAGGCCGCACGCTGCGGGGGCTGCAGCCGCAGGACTTCGTCGTGCTCGAGCGCGGCCGCCCGCGAAGGATTGCCGACTTCAAGGCCGGCGACCAGGGCCCGGTGAGCCTGGCGATCCTGATGGATACCAGCGGCAGCATGCGTGTCGGCCGACAGCTCGACGCCTCTCGCGATGCGGTCGAGCACGTACTCAGCTGGATCGATGCAACGACCGACGAGATCGGGCTGTTCTCGTTCGATGAGACGCTTCGCCTCGAGGTCCCGTTCACGAAGGATCCGGCGCGCATCCGGGACGGCGTGGCACGCCTGGATGGCATGGGGACGACCTCGCTCTACGACGCGATCGCGCTTACCGCAAAGGCGCTCGACCAGCGCCCCTCGCCCCGCCGGGCGGTGATCGTGATCACGGACGGCATGGACACCAGCAGCACGATGACGGCGGCCCAGGTATCTGGCCTGGCCAGCGCGATCGACGTCCCCGTCTACGTGATCGCCCTGCTGTCCCCGCTCGACCACCCGGGCACGGACTACGCGGTGCCCAGCTCGATTGGCGCCGTCGTCTCGACGCACCTCACGAATCTCTGCATCTGGACCGGCGGCGACTTGATGATGGCGAGCGCGCCGGCACACGTCAGCGCGGCGATTCGGGATCTGCTCTCGCAGCTTCGGCACCAGTACGTGCTGACCTTCGAGTCGGCGTCCAGGCCGGGCTGGTACGACCTCGAGGTCCGAGTTCGAAACAAGCACGCCGTCGTGCGCGCCAGGAGCGGTTACTTCGCGGGCGGCGCCAGGCCAGCCTTCCCAGGCAGACGCGGCGAGCGCGACGCGGTCCCGGGAGCCGGATCGCCCTAGTCCCGCTGCTTCAGGATTCGCCGGCTGCCGCCGGCTCAGAGCAAGGTCCCCCGAAGGACGATCATCGCGATCGAGAAGTAGATCACCAGGCCGGTGACGTCGACGAGCGTCGCCACGAAGGGCGCCGACGACGTGGCCGGGTCGAACCCGAGCCGCCGGAGCAGGAACGGCAGGAGCGAACCGACCACCGTGCCCCACAGCACGATGAGAAGCAGGGTGATCGCCACGGTCGTCGCCACGAGCAGCCAGTGCTCCGTGTAGATATCCGAGAAGCCGCTCCAGATCGTGATGCGGAGGAAGCCGATGGCGCCGAGGATGCTGCCGAGCGCCAGCCCGGCGAAGATCTCGCGCCGCATCACCCGCCACCAGTCGGCGAGGCCGACCTCGCCGAGCGCCAGCGCCCGAATGACGAGGGTCGACGCCTGCGAGCCGGAGTTGCCGCCGCTCGAGATGATGAGCGGGACGAACAGCGCGAGCACCACCGCCTTCGAGATCTCCGTCTCGAAGAACCCCATCGCCGTGGCCGTCAGCATCTCGCCGAGGAACAGCGCCGTGAGCCAGCCGGCCCGCTTCTGGATCATGCGGGCGAAGGCGATCTTCATGTACGGCTCGTCCAGGGCCTCCGATCCGCCTATCCGCTGGATCTCACGCGTGGCCGCGGCTTCGGCGACGTCGAGCACGTCGTCGATGGTGACGATGCCGATCAGCATGCCGGCGGTGTCGGTGACGGGCAGCGCCACGCGATCGTGCTGGCGGAAGGCGGCGACGGCGGTGGCCTGGTCGTCGGTCGCCTTGAGCGCCACGAATCGCCGATCCATCAGCTCGGCGACCCGGCGGTCAGGATCGGTCAGCAGGATCTCGCGGATGCGGATGTCGTCGATCAGGGCCTCGTTGTCGTCGACGACGTAGAGCATGTTGAGGGTTTCGCTGTCCCGGCCATGCCGGCGGACGTAGTCGAGCACGTCCTGCACCGTCCACTGCTCGCGGACCGCCACGTAGTTCGGCGTCATCAACCGCCCGATTGATCCCTCGGGATAACCGAGCAGGTTGACGGCCACCGCGCGCTCTTCGGGCGTCAGCAGCGTCAGGAGCTGGCGGGTCGCCGCCGCCGGCAATTCCTCCAGGAACATCGTCCGATCGTCGGGCGCCATGTCGTTCAGGAGCGCCGCGACGTCCTCCTGGGCCA
Source organism: Vicinamibacteraceae bacterium (assembly GCA_031407765.1). Lineage (GTDB taxonomy): Bacteria > Acidobacteriota > Vicinamibacteria > Vicinamibacterales > Vicinamibacteraceae > JBDSLU01. The sequence continues at coordinate 16,311 of JANOIR010000584.1, read as the reverse complement.
TGGCCTTGAGCAGCGCTTCCTGCGCTTCGTGCGAGAGGTATTCGAAGACCGCGGCCGCGTCCTTGCGCGGCAGGACCCGGAAGGCCACCACTTGATCCTCGAGACCAAGCGCCGTGAGCACTTCCGCCACGTCGCTGGCCGCGCGATTGCGCACCATGTCGCGGAGACGCGTGAAGTCGCGCGCCCGGATGACGGCGGCCAGTTCCTCGGCCGGCCGGGCCGTGTCGCGGATGCGGGCCAGCGCATCGTCCCGATCGGGACCGTTCAGCTGTGCTTCCATGTGCGTGAGCGCTGCCCTGACGACGTCGTGGTGGTGGACGTGCGGCCCGATCGCCTGCGTGGCTTCCCGCCACACGCGATGGATCAGGTCGAGGTCCCCGGGGGTGAGCGCGGGCAGATGCGCCCCGAGGTAGTAGGTATCGGCGCGCCCGCTGCGGTGATGGACGACGAGACGTACGTCCAGCGGCTCCGGCTTCGAGATGCGTTCCCACGCCTCGCCGAGGAGCCGCGCCTGATCGCCTGACGACAGCGTCGCGGACTCGCCGACATAGACCGCCGACGAGCGCAGGCGCACGATGGCCGTCGCCAGGCCGTCGGCGACGGTGGCGGCTGGAACCACCAGGAGGCGGACGGGCCGCCCGTAGCGCTCGACGAGCGTGATCACGCGGGCGAACAGGTGCCGTTCGGCCGGTAGCGCGGTCGGGTCGTCGGGACCGGTGACATCGGCGTCCACGCCATGCAGGCGCACCGTCATCACCACCACCTCGCGGTCGGCGCCGCCCTGCAGCGCGGCCGCCACGTGCTCGAGGGCATGCGGATGCCGGACCGCCACCAGGATGTTGCCGGGCGCGGCGTGTGCCTCTTCGACGGCGATCGCCGAGGACGCGAGCAGGTCGATCCCTTCCGCCTCCCCGGCGGTGGCATCGTCAGCGCTGCGCGACCGCCGCGACAGCAGGAGGGCGATCCCGGTGCCGAGCGCGGCGGCGGCGACCCAGGCGCCTTCGCCCCGGACCAGCATGTAGGCCGCCGCGATGGCCATCACGACCCCGGCGATCAGGGCCCCGGCGGTCCCGGCATGGCTCGACTCGGGACCTGCCGTCGACGGCGCAGGACGGCCGGCGACTCCCACTCCCGTTCGCTGCAGCCGTGCCGCCGCCAGGGCGCGGAGCACGAACGTGGCGGCGATGGCCATCCCGTAGGCACCAGCCAGCCACGTGACTCTCCCCGCGCTCGTCAGCACCAGCAGCACGCTCGCGGCGGCCACCACGTCGAGACTCTTGGTCAGCGTGCCCAACCGCCGATGCGGCATCGCCAGCGCCTCGGGCAGCACGCCGGCCGCGGCGAGCCGCCGCAGCAACTGTTCGGCATCCACCATCGCGGCCTGAATCGCCGGGACGAGGAACAGGACCGTCGTGAGGGCCAGCCCGGCCTGCAGCAGACCGCGGACCCAACCCGGGGCGGCCAGGTGGCGGACCAGGCCGGCGAGTGGCGTCTCGGTCCATGCCGCCCGGGCGTCGGCCGGGACCAGGACGAGGAAACCGATCGTCAGCACCAAGGTCGCCGCGGCAGCCAGCGACATCACGATCCGGGCCGTGCGCCTGAGCACGCCGAGGCGGGGCGGGGGAAACTCGTGCGCCAGCCGCGTCAAGGCGTCACCGCCGCCGACGGCCGGGAGGGCAAGACCCAGCGCCAGCAACGCCACAACGATGGTGTCGGCAACCGGGTGAGGTCCGGCAGGCCACGACAGCGCGAGCGCGCCGATCACTCGCTCGCTGCCGACGGCCCAGAGAGACCAGATGGCGACCCCGATGAGGACGGCGAGGAAGCCCCCGGCCACCCAGACCGCCTGGCCGACGCGCCGCGGCTGCAGCAGATGCCCAAGCCTCATCCGGAGCCAGAGGATGGCGATCGCCGCGATGCCCACAATCGCGGCGAGCTCGGTCGTGGTCACGTCGTGACCAAGAACGTCGAGTCCGACCGCAGCGGTCAGCCGTGAGGCGAGATGCTCACCGACGATGACGCTCGCGAGCGCGGCGAGAAGGAGCCGCTCCGTCAACACCGCCGCCGCGCCGATCCGGTGGCCGCGCGCCCCGAAGGCGCGATCCACCCGGCCGGGGAGGCCGCCGGGAATCAGGAGCCGCCAGCTCGCCACATCGAGCTGCCGGGCGCAGACAGCGAGGAGCATCGCGGCGGCGATGGCCGGAAGTGTCCAGGCGCCCGCCCGATCGCCCACGACCCCCATCACGACGAACACGCCGACGCCCAGCTCCGCCAGCGCGAGTGCCGAGGCGCGCGACACCGAGAGGAACGCGGCGAGGGCCGACGTCAGCAGGACGACGGGCTCGTGGCGGGTCGCCCGGCGAGTCACTTGAGCGTCCGCCATCGCGTCTTCCTGCGATCGGCTATCGCGAGGCGAAGTAGCCCGGCTTGGCGCGCGCCGCCAGGTTCCGCTGTTCCATCCGAACCGTCACCCGCCGCCACGAACCATCGCGCCGGCTGTTGCTCGAGGCATAGGCCAGGGCGTACTGGCTCGCCAGATCATCCCGAATCTCACTGTAGATGCCGGGAAGCTGCCGCATCTCCGTCGGGAAAAACACCCGGCCGCCACTCTGGTTGGCCAGCCGGCGCAGGGCGAACTCCGCGTCGTGCTTGGCGAGGTGCCCGCTCGCATCGCGCGCACCCAAGCCGACCGAGTAGATCGCCGTGCTCGAGCGATTGGCGAGGTCGAGGACGTCCTCGAACGACATGAGGCTCGACGTATCGTCGCCATCGGAGAGCAGGACGATGGCCTGCCGGCGTGGCGTGTCGGCCACAGCGTAGGCCAACTTGTCGAGCTCCTTGAGAGATATGTACACCGCGTTGTAGAGCGCGGTCGAGCCGTCGGCGACCGTCGAGCGAATGGCGCGCTCCAGTGCCACCTGGTCCGCGGTGAACGACTGAAGGACGCGGACTCGGCTATCGAAATCGATAACGGCGGCGCGATCCTCAGGGCCCAGCCGCCGCACGAAGCCGGCAGCAGCCTCCTGGGCCGACGTGAGCGCGCCTTCCATGCTCGCGCTCGTGTCGATGACGATGGCCACGTTCAGCGGCAACCCGGTCTGGGCGAAGAACGTGACGGCCTGCGGGTATCCATCCTCCAGGACAACGAAGTCCTTCTGGTCCAGGTTGGTCACGAATCGGCGCGTGCTGTCGGTGACCGTCACGTTGAGGGAAATCAGATCGACGCCGCTGCGGAACGCCGGTGAGGCCCGGGGCGCCAGTACTGGCGACTGAGCGTCGCGGGCATGCACGATGACGACGGCGGTCGCGACAGCCCCCAGGATGGCGACGGACAGCACTCGGCGCATCCGGATCTCCTTCATGGGCGTGCGCCGTGCAAGCAACGCAGCGGGACCAGCCCGCACCATGCTACCCCACGGAGCGCGCAGCTACCGACGGCTTGCCGGCGCCGCGCGGTCGCGCGTGAGAGCGCGACCGCAAATAGGTAGAATCCGGCATGGCCATTCCGCACGATCTGCGCCAGGCGTGGCGTGCGCTGTGCGCGATGCCCGGCGTGACGCTGGCGGCGATCCTGTCGCTGGCCTTGGGCATCGGCGCCACCACCGCCATCTTCAGCGTTGCCAGCCCGCTGCTGCTGCGCCCCCTGCCGTATGCCGATCCGGAGCGGCTGGTCATCCTGTGGAATCGCTCGCCCGGCCTCGGCATCGTCGAGGACTGGTTCTCGACCGCGCAGTACTTCGACATCCGCGCCAGCGACACCTTCGCCGACGTCGCACTGGCCATCGGCGGCAACGACAACCTGACCGGCAGCGGTGAGCCGGAGCGCGTCGGCACGATCCGGGTGTCCTCGAACCTGCTGCCGATGCTCGGCGTCCGCCCGCTGCACGGGCGGCTGTTCACCCCGGAGGAGGATCGCGCCGGCGCCGCCGGCACGGCGCTGCTCGGTCACGGCACCTGGCAGCGGCGCTACGGCGGCGATCCGCGCGTCGTCGGCCGATCGCTCATCGTCAACGGCGTCTCGCACCGCATCGTCGGCGTGCTGCCGGCCGACTTCACCCTGCCCCGCGACGTGCTGCCGACGCTCGGCGGCGCCGAACAGGCCGAGCTGCTGCTGCCGTTACCGCTCGGCCCCGACGCCGCGTCGATTCGGACGCGCGAGGACTACAACGTCCTGGCGCGCCTGCGGCCGGGCACGGGGGCGGCGGTGGCCCAGGCGCGAATGGACGCGCTGACCGCGCGGCTGCGCCAGGCCCACCCGGCCGTCTATCCCGCCAACGGGCGCCTCACCTTCGGCGTCGTGTCGCTCCAGGCCCAGGTCGTCGGGGAGGTCCGCCAGCCGCTCTGGATCCTGATGGGCGCGGTCGGCCTGGTCCTGCTCGTCGCCTGCGCCAACGTCGCCCACCTCCTCCTCGGCCGCGCCCTCGATCGCCGCCGCGAGATGGCCGTGCGGGCCGCGATCGGCGCGAGCCGCGGACAGCTGGTGCGGCAGCTGCTGACCGAGTCGCTGCTGCTGGCCGGCGCCGGCGGTCTCGCTGGCGTGATCGTCGCCGCCGTCGGCGTGCGCGGCATCCACGCGCTCGGCCGCGGCAGTGTCCCGCGAATCGACACGATCGGCCTCGACGCGCGGGTGCTCGCCTTCACGGCCGCCGTCGCGATCGCCTCAGGCCTGCTGTTCGGTTTGGCGCCCGCGTGGCGCCTTTCGCGTCTCGATCTCACGCGCCACCTGAAAGACGCCGGGCGCGGCGCCAGCGGCACGGGCTCGCTGTGGCGGCGCGGCCACGGGCTGCGGCGACTCCTGGTGGTTGCCGAGACCGCGCTCGCGGTGATCCTGGTCGTCGGCGCGGCGCTCGTCGTGCGCAGCGTGGCGCGGCTGGCGGCGGTGCCGCCCGGGTTCGATCCTGCCGGCACCCTGACCTTCGAGCTGACGATGCAGGGCCGGCGCTATGCCAAGGCCGACGCCGGGCACCTCGCCTACCGCGATCTGTGGCGGCGCGTGACGGCGCTGCCGGGCGTCACCGCGGCCGGCGCCATCTCGGCGCTGCCGCTCAGCCAGATGTTTGCGTGGGGACCGATCACGGTCGAGGGGCGCACCCGCGCACCCGGCGAGGCCTTCCTCAACGCCGACATGCGCTTCGTCGACGGCGACTACTTCCAGGCGATGGCGATCCCGCTGGTGGAAGGCCGCCGCTTCACCGACGCCGATCGCCGCCCGGGGCCGCTCGTCACGCTCGTCGACACCCACATGGCGGCGCAGCTCTGGCCCGGGCGATCCGCGATCGGCCGGCGACTGCAGATGGGATTCGGAGACGATCCCGACGCGCCCTGGCTCACGGTGGTCGGCGTCGTCGGACGCGTCAAGCAGTACACGCTCGACGGCGACTCACGCATCGCGATGTACTTCCCGCACGCCCAGTTCCCGACCCGGGCGATGAGCGTCGTGATCCGAAGCACGGGCGATCCGACGGCGCTCACCGCCGCGGTGCGCGCAGCCCTGCGCCAGGTGGATCCGGATCTGCCGATGTATCGCCTCCGGACGATGGAGGCGCGTGTCGGCGAGTCGCTGGCGCGACGTCGGTTCCTGATGGTACTGCTGGCGCTCTTCGCCGGGCTCGCGCTCGGCCTCGCCACGATCGGCACCTATGGAGTCCTGGCCTATCTGGTCTCGCAGGGGACTCGCGAGCTGGCGATCCGCATGGCGCTCGGGGCGACGGCGGGCGACGTGCTGCGACTGGTCGTCGGCCACGGCCTGGCGATCGCCGGCGCCGGCATCGCCGCCGGCCTCGTCGGCGCGCTGCTCGCCGCGCGCTTCCTCGAAGCGGTGCTGTTCGAGGTGCGCGTCACCGATCCGGTGACGTTCGCCGTGGTCGCCGCGATCCTCGGCGTCGTCGCGCTGCTGGCGTCTGTCGTGCCGGCGCTGCGCGCGGCCCGCATCGAGCCGGTGCGCGCGCTCGCGTCGGATTGAAGGCGCGCGGTCGCCGGCGCCGAAAGGGCTCAGTGGGTCAGACTGGAGACCGCAGCCGCGGCGGCTTGCCGCAGCCGGTACGGTTCGTCATCGGGCAGCGTGACGGCCAGGACGCGAAGGAAGGGAAAGGCGCCGCGAACACCACCGCGTTGCGCCGCGCGGATCGCTGCCAGTCGGACCGAAGGCGCGCCTTCCTGTACGCCCGCCGTGATGGCGCGAGCGGCGGCATCGCGGTCGCTGGAGTCCAGGGGCGAGGCCAGCATGTCGCCCGCGCGCACCTCGAGCATCCAACCGAGCACGTTGTAGGCGGTTCGTCGACGGTCGGGCTGGTCGCTCCGCGCGAAGTCCAGCGTCGCGGGCACGGCTCGCTGGCCGTAGCGCGCGATGCCTCGCTCCATGTCGCCGTTCATGACCGTCGCCGCCAGCAGGGCGTCGAACAGCACGCGATCCGAGTCGCGATCGGCATGAGGCAGTAGTTGGAAGCGGATGGTGTCCGCGAGCAGCATCGCGGAGGTACCATCCTCGTATTCCGGCGACTCGCGATCGAGTTCTTCCTCGCTCAGAGCCGCAACCGAGCGCTCCCACTCCCGGAAATCCGCGATCTCCCGATACAGGCGAGCCGCGAACGCGCGATGCGCGCGGACGTCTGCGCCGACGCTCGGGTCACGCTTGGCGAGTGCGCTCAGTTCGTCCGTGCAGGCGCTCGACGCCGCGTAGTCGTCGCTTGCCATGCAAGCGACCAGCGCGGCGACGTCCGGCGGTGGCTCGGCCGCGACCGGCATCGGCGCTACGACGGTGCACAGGATTGCCACGAGCCCGGACGACAGGGGCGGCATACCTCGGAGATCTCGCACACCAGGTTATCGGCGCGGTTCCACCGCGCCGACAATCTTGGGATCCGCGAGGACCCAGGACGACTGGAGCGGCAATCGCTACGGGCGGTGCTCGCACGCGCCGACGTCGTATATCCGGCGCGGAGCTGACGGCAGACGAGCGGCTCCTCTACGGACTATTCGTCGACGGCGCGCGCGCCATCACGAAGCGATCGAACCACTCGAGGTTTGCCCGCGCCGCGTCGAGCGTCATCTTCGGCTCGGTGAAGCCGTGCGGCTGTCGCGGATACACTGTCATCCGAGTTGTCACGCCCTGACGCTTGAGCGCGTTGTAGAACTCGTAGCCCTGCGAGATCGGCACGCGCACGTCCGCGTCGCCGTGCTGGATCAGCGTCGGCGTCGTCACGCCCTTGACGTTGAACATCGCCGAGTGCGTCCGCCAGGCATCGAACCGGTCCCAGTATTCCCCGCCGAAGTAGTCGGGCACGAAGCCCGGGATGTCAGCCACGCCGGTGAAGCTCATGAGATTGGTCACGGGAGCGCCCGCCGACGCGGCCTTGAAGCGTTTCGTCTGCGTCACGACCCACGACGTCATGAACCCGCCGTAGCTCCAGCCCATCACGCCCATCCGGGCAGGGTCGGCGACACCCATCTCGATCACGCGATCGACGCCGCTCATCAGGTCGCGGTAGTCGCCGCCGCCCCAGTCGGATCGGTTGGCGAACCGGAACGCCTTCCCGTAGCCGCTGCTGCCGCGCGGGTTGGCGCGCAACACGGCGTAACCGCGGGCCGCGAACGCCGCGATGGGATAGGGACTCGGCGTGGCGACGAAGGTTCTCCCGAACACGCCGGCCGGGCCGCCGTGAATCACGAGCAGTAACGGCACCTTGGTGCCGGCGCGATAGTCGACGGGATACGTGAGGATGCCTTCGACGGCACGCCCGTCCGGCGATGTCCAGGTCAGCGCCTCGCTGCGGCCGAGCGGCGCGGTGAACGACGGCTGCACGGTGGCGACCTTCTGCGGCGCGGCCGCGGCGCCGAGGCGCAGCACGAACGGCTCCGGCGCGCTGTCGAAATCCTGTACCGCGAACCCCAGCGCCGTGCCCGTGCGGTTGAGCGCGGGCGCGCTCACCGAGAGGTCTCCGGCGAGCACGATGCCCGGTGCGCCATCGACGGGCAGCGCCATGACGCGCCCGCGCAGCCCCTGGGCCTCGGTGACGATCAACTGGCGGCCGTCGTTCGACCATCCGACGATGGTCGGCTGAGCGTCGGGCGTGTCGGCCAGCAGGCGGGGCGTGCCGCCGGCGGCCGGCACGATCTGCACCCGTCGCTCCTGGGCCCACGACGGCGGATCGTCGCTGAGCGTGAACGCGATGAAGCGGCCGTCCGGCGAGTAGACCGCCTGATCCTCCGCCCGTGAGCTGGCCGCCAGCGGCGTCACCGTGCCGTCGGCTACGTTCACCGTCGCGACGTCGCCGGATGGCCAGTCGTCGGCCACCGGTGTCTTCTGATGGTCGAAGACGATCGTCTTGCCGTCCGGCGACCACGAGAAGTCGTTCACCGATCGCGCCTCCTTGGTGAGGAGCCGCGCCGTGCGCTTGCCGTCGGCGCCTTTCTCAATAGGCACGACGTAGAGGCGGTTCATCTTCACCTGCTCGTCGAGCGTGCGCCAGTCGCGCTTCTCCTTGTCGGCTTTCTCTTCGGCGTCGGTCTTGGCGTCGCGCATCACGAAGGCGAACGACGCCCCGTCCGGCGACCATTCGAAAACGGAGACGCCGCCCTTCTCGTCGGTGATCATCTCGGCTTCGCCGCCCGACACGTCGATGCGCCAGATGTTGGCCTTGCCGCTCCGAGACGACAGGAACGCTACCGACTTACCGTCCGGCGACCAGCGCGGCTCGCTCGACGACTTCTCGCCGCGCGTGAGCTGTCGGCTGGCCGAGCCATCGGCCGCGGCGACGTGAACCTGGTTGACCCACTCGCTGCGCTCGCCTTCGGTGACGGCATCGCCGACCACGAACGCGACCTGTGTCCCGTCAGGTGACGGCATCACGGCGGGCAGCCGCTTCACGGTCATCATCAGCTCGGGCGTCCACGACGCCCCCAACGCCTGGGCCGCCGGGCGCGAGACGTCGATCGACAGCACCGACACGAACACACCGGCGGTAAACAGGCGTAACAGCAAAGCAGGCATGATGTCCTCCGCGCACCGGAACCGAGCGGCGCCAGTCCGAGCGGCGCCCAGTATAGATCCCGCTCAACGGGCGCGGACGGCGGAGGATCGCGAGTGAAGACCGATCGCTCGTGTCGTTGTAGACTATGCGGCCGATTGGCAATGCAAGAGGACGTACGACCTAGGCAGGCGAGGAATTCGCGGACCGAGGGATCCGTCGAGGCCGCGGTCGAGCTCGCCGGCTACTTCATGGCGCATGCAGTCTGGTGTATCGCCGAAGGTGAAACCTTGGTCCCGATTCTGGCCTTCGAATGGCAGCTGGGAGGTCGCGAGTTCCACCGATTGGAAGGGCGCGAATTGCAAATCGAGGTCGCGCGCGGCCGGGAATGGCTTGCGACGAATCCAGCGTCAGTCCAGATAGCGGCCCTCATTTACGACGCCTTCGTCACTTTGGACGCCGGCAGGAACGACGCGCTGCTCGCTGAGGTCCGCTGTTTCGAGCCCGAGCCTGCGTCCTTGACGATCGTCGTGCCGTATCGGCACGCGGGAACCACGCAGAGATTTGCCGTCTATCGACCGAAGTTCCTCCACGGTGTCGAGGGGACTCGCCATGATTCGGCGAAGCTCGGTGAGGCCTTCTTTCGCGGAGTCGATCGACACGAGCAGGGATCGGCCGTCTGGGACGCCGCACTGGATGGGAGCCGCTGACGGCTGGCGGAACCAGGTTTGGGCCGCACTCGCCCCGCGTGGTCCCCTGACCAGTGCGACAGACCTGACCGGTCCTCGTGACCTGTAGGCGCCTGAGATGAAAACGGCCGAGCGTCAGGCACGGCGAGATTCGACCCTGTTAGCTCGATGCCTCCGGCATCGAGCGACATGGCTGAAGGCGTCGTCTCGACCGAACGAACCGAAGGTGAGTGATGGTCGGGACGGCGAGATTCGAACTCGCGACCTCCTGAACCCCATTCAGGCGCGCTACCAGGCTACGCTACGTCCCGACTCTGGCTTACCTCGCCCTTGCGGGTCCGGCACTGTCCGGGCGGACAGAAGGGCGATTGTACTACGGGTGCCGCGCGCCGGCTCAGGCTTTCGCGCGACGCTGGGCCCGGCGGGGCGCGTCGCTCGCAGGCGCCGCCTGGACGATCGGCTCGAGGTGGAACTCGCCGGTCGCCTGGTCGCGGGAGAGCAGGTCGAGCACCGCGCGCAAGCCGTCGCGCACGCGCGACAGCCTGGCCTTGATCTCCGGGGTCATGACTTCGCGCAGCAGGGCGCGATCCTCGTCGCTCGGGGGGAGAGGAGCGGCCGGCGCCGGCGTCACACCCGCACCTTCGAGTTTGCGGCGAACCCCGGCGAGGGTCAGCCCCTCGGAGAGCACGAGGTTCCGGATCTGCAGAACGCGCTCGACGTCAGCCTTGCGGTACACGCGCGGACCGCCCTGTGTCCGTGACACGCCGAGCTCGGGGAACTCGTTTTCCCAGGAGCGCAGCACGTAGGGCTGGACCTTGGCGATCTCGCACACTTCGGATGCCTTGAAGGCGGGCCGGTCCGGGATGACGATGTCCTGGCCGCTCATGGAGATCGGGGGGCCACTCATGCAGATCGGGCCGCAGTATAACACGCGAAAACGTGCAGCCCGGCGCAGCCGGCGCGTTCGGTTCGGGACCCCTGTGTCGTTTCTTTGACAGTCTGGATATGTACATCTACGATGCCATTTCAAAGGCCTTCCCCGGCATCGCACGGATCAGCTCCAGATGATCGGTTCCGTCGTCTCGCACTACCGCGTCGTTGATCGGCTGGGCGCTGGCGGCATGGGCGTCGTCTACCGCGCCGAAGATCTGCGCCTCGGCCGGCACGTGGCGATGAAGTTCCTGCCGGAATCGGCGACCAGCGACCCGCTGGCCACCGAACGCTTCCAGCGCGAAGCCCGCACCACCTCGGCCCTCAACCACCCGAACATCTGCACCCTCCACGACGTCGGCGAGCACGAGGGCCGCCGCTTCATCGTGATGGAGCTGATCGACGGCGCCACGCTGGACAAAGTCCTCGGCGCCGGCGCCCTGCCCGTGGATCGGGTGATCGACATCGCGATCACCGTCGCCGACGCCCTCGACGCGGCGCACAGCGAGGGCATCCTCCACCGCGACATCAAGCCGGGCAACATCTTCATCACCAAGCGCGGCCAGGTGAAGGTGGTGGATTTCGGGCTGGCCAAGATGATGCCGCACCGCAGCGGCCTGACCCCGGTCGACGTGACGATCGCCGAGCAGCACGCACTGACCTCCGCCGGCATGGCTGTCGGCACCGTCGCCTACATGTCGCCCGAGCACGCCCGCGGCGAGGCGATCGACCAGCGCAGCGACCTGTTCTCGCTCGGCGTCGTGATGTACGAGATGGCCACCGGCGTCCAGACCTTCAAGGGGCAGACGACCGCGGTCATCTTCGACCAGATCCTGAACCGGGTGCCGGTGCCGCCCAGTCAGATCAATCCGAACGTCATCCTGGCGCTGGAGCACATCATCGGCCGCCTGCTCGAGAAGGATCGCGACCGCCGCTACCAGTCGGCGCGCGACCTTCAGGCGGATCTGCAGCGGCTGCGCCGCGACCTCGAGACCAAGCGCGTCGTGACCGCGGAGGCCGTGCAGTCGTCGGCCCCGACGACCTGGGCCCCGCTCGAAAACCAGCGCTCGGCGCAGACTGTCGCGGTGAACGTGCCGACCTTTGGCGTCGAGGCCGACCCGGCTCCCGTGCCGGCGGCCTGGGCGGCTGGCTGGGAGCAGGTCCGCCCGTCGAGCAAGCCGTCGAACGAGCACGCCGTCGCCGTCGGCCCGCCGATGCAGAAGCGCTCGGGGGCGAGCGAGCCGTTCTCGCCGTCCAGCCAGATCGGGTCGTCGGCGGAGACGACGCTGTCGCCCGTGTCCGGAGCGTCTCACGCCGTCGACGGCCCCGTCCCGCCGCCGATACCACCGGCGCCCGCGGCCCCGCCGCCCCCCGGCGCCGACGCGCCGCCCTCCGATTTCGAGACGGAGTTTGCCTACGTACCGCATGCGCCGGATGCCGAGACGGTGCTCGCCACCGAGCGGCGCGCGGCGGCGGAACGCGTCGGCACGCCGCAGCGCGATCCGGAACAGACGCCGATGTCGGTGCCGGCGATGTGGACGTCGTCCAACACCTCGCCGTCGTCACGTCCCGGGATCAGCCCGCGCGGCCTGGCCGTGGCCGCCGCCACGGTGCTGACGCTGGGCCTCGCCGGTGGCGGTCTGTGGTGGCTGCTGCACGATCGCGAGGTGTCGGTCGCGGGCGGCACGACCGACACCGCCCCGGCGACCCCGGCGCCGGCGCCCACGCCCACCGCACCGATCCCAGCGCCGGCGGCGACCGTCACGCCGATAGCGCCCGCGCCGGGTGCCCCGGCGCCGCCCGCCAAGCCGGCCTCGGCCGCACCGGTGACCGCGCGCGTCACCCCACCGGGTGCGAGGCCGACGCCGCCGACGGCGCCCGCCACCACGGCGACTGCCGCCGTCCGTCCGCCGTCGGCGGCGTTGACGGCGCAGGCTGCGACGCTGCTGTCCGAGGCGCAGGGCCTGCTGCAGACCGGCGCCGAAGCCGACGGGCTGGCCAAGATCGGCGCGCTACGCGCGTCCTTCGGCGGGACCCCGGCGGCGCGAGACGGTGCGCTGCTCGCCGCCCGCACCCACCAGCAGGCGCGCCGCTACGATGACGCCGCCGCGGCGTGGATCGACGCGGCCCGCGACGGGGTCGGCCCCGAGGAGATCAGCGAGGGGCTGATCCAGGCCGCGGACGGCTCCGCGCGGCAGCGGTCGATCGACGGCGACACGCTCGCTCGCCGCACGCTCGGCGAGATTCTCGATCGCTATCCGGCCAGTGTCCGCGCGCTGCGGGCGCTGCAGATGAAGATGTCGATCGAAGATCGGATGAAGCTGAAGGAGCCCGACGCCGAGCTGAACGGCATCGCCCCGGCTTCCCTCCTGACCCTGCGCAAGGCGGCCCGCGGCGCCGGCACGGCGCCGGTCGCCGAGTTCGCGCTGTGGCGCCTCGGCCAGGAGTACCGCGACCGCCGGCTCTACGATCTCGCGGCGGCGACCTTCTCCGACCTCGGCACGCGCTTCCCCGAGACCCGCTACGACGCCTGGTTCTCGGCCGCCGAGCTGTTCGAGAAGCAGATCAAGGACACCGCTCGCGCCCGCGAGGCGTACGCCAAAGTGCCCGCCGCCTCACCCCGCTACGAAGCGGCGCAGAAAAAGCTGACCAGCGCGTAGGGTTGCGGTTGCGTTGCGGCTTTGGCCGCGCACGGACGCACGGGAGCCACCGCCGCTAGTCTCCCTTTCCCTTCCCGTCCCGCCGCCGCGCCCGCACTTCCAGGCGGATCGGCGTTCCGTCGAAGCCGAACGATTCGCGCAGCCGGTTGGCGAGGTACCGCTCGTAGGAGAAATGGAACGTCGTCGCGACGTTGGTGAAGAACACGAACGTCGGCGGCGCCACGCCGGTCTGCGCGGCGTAGAGCACGCGGACGTTTTTCTTGCCGGGGCTGACCGGCGCGTGCGTCTGGGTGACCGCCTCGACGAATCGGTTCAGCTCTCCGGTCGGCACCCGCCGCAGCCGCGCCTTGGCGACGCGATCAATCGTCTCGAGCAGCTTCGGCGTGCGATCGCCGGTGCGGGCGGAAATGTGGAGGACCGGCGCGTAGTCGAGGAACTTCAGCGTCTGCTTGATGTGGTCGTCGAAGTGCTTGATCTTCTCGTTCGATCGATCTTCGATCAGGTCCCACTTGTTCACCGCGATGATCACGCCGCAACCGGTCTTCTCCGCCTCGCCGGCGACGGTCGCGTCCTGATCGGTCGGCCCCTCGACCGCGTCGAGGAGCAGCACCGCGACGTCGGCCCGCGCGATCGCGCGACGCGCCAGCATCACGCTCACGGCCTCGATCTCGCCGGAGCGCGCCACCTTGCCGGCGCGGCGGATGCCGGCCGTATCGACGATCCGGAACTGCTGTTTGTGCCACTTCAGGATCGAGTCGACCGGATCGCGCGTGGTGCCGGCCATCTCGCTCACCACCATCCGCTCTTCCTTGAGCAGGCGGTTCACCAGCGACGACTTGCCGACGTTGGGCCGTCCGATGATCGCGACCTTGGTCTCGGCCGGCTCGACCAGCGCGACCGACATCCGCGCGCCATCGAGCGTCAGCCGGCTCGTCACCGCGTCCAGCAGATCGCCGACGCCGGTGCCGTGCTCCGAGGCGATCGGCACGACCGGATCGAAGCCGAGCGCGTAGAACTCGACGACGCGGGCGTTGGCCTTGTGATCGTCGGTCTTGTTCACCGCCAGGACGACCGGCCGTCCGGCCTGCCGCAGCGTGTCCGCGATCTCCTCGTCGCCGGAGACGAGCCCGTCCTTGCCGTCGGTCACGAAGACGACCAGATCGGCGGTGGCGATCGCTCGATGGCCCTGCTGCAGGACGAGCTCGTGCAGCGGGTCCTTGCTCGCCCCGAACATGCCGCCAGTGTCGACGACGGTGAGGTGCGCGCCCTGCCATTCGGCCTCGGCCGCGATGATGTCGCGCGTCGTCCCCGCGATCGGCGCGACGATGGCGCGTCGGGCGCCGGTCAACCGATTGAAGAGCGTGGACTTGCCCACGTTCGGGCGTCCGACGAGGACGACAGTGCGGTTTCCTGAGGTTTTCTGGCTGGCCATGACCGTGGGGGCGCGGGTGCACGAAGACTTACGCCGCGTGTTGACAGCGTAAGTTCATCATTTTATGATAGTTATCAGTGTCCGGGAGCGCCTAAGCATGATCAAGGTGGACATCGTCAACGAGGTGTCCCGCGCCGCGCAGGTAACCAAGGTGAAGGCCGAGCTGGCCGTCGACGCGGTGTTCGATGCCATGCGGCTGTCCATGCAGCGCGGTGAACGGATCGAGCTTCGCGGCTTCGGCGTCTTCCAGGTGAAGCCTCGCAAGCGCGGCATCGGCCGCAACCCGCGGACCGGCAAGGAAGTCCGCATCCCGCCCGGCCGGACCATCCGCTTCAAGCCCGGCAAGGAACTCCAGAATATCGGAGGATGAACCGGCACCTCGCGCTGTTCCTCCTGACTGCGCTCACGACGACTGCCGCCGGGGCGCTGCACTACACCAGCTTCCTCTCGGACTTCGGCCGCGCCAACGTTTCGTTGAGCTGGCTGCAGCTCGCACTCGGCGGCCTGTGGTTCAGCGTGCCGTTCCTCGGCTTCCTCACCGCCCACGAGTTCGGTCACTACTTCGCAGCGCGCTGGCACGGCCTGCGGCCGTCGCTGCCCTACTTCCTGCCGGTCCCGCTGCCGCTCACGGGATCGCTGGGCGCCGTGATCGTCTTCCGCGGCCACTTCCCCAACCGGCGTGTCCTCTTCGACTTCGCTGCAGGCGGCCCGATCGCCGGCTTCGTTGTCGCAGTCGTGGCACTGGCTTGCGGCTTGAGCTGGTCACCGGTGGTACGCCTGCCCGATCCGTTCGTCGGCGATTGGCTGGCCGAGCCGCTGCTCTACCAGTGGCTGACGAGCGCCTTCGCGAAGAGCGCACCGGCCGGCTACTCGCTCAACATGCACCCGACGGCGTTCGCCGGCTGGCTCGGTCTGCTCTTCACGATGATGAACCTGGCGCCGATCAGCCAGCTCGACGGCGGCCACATCGCCTACGCGCTGCTTCGCCGGCACAGCCGATGGATCACGATCGTCAGCCTGCTCGGGATGCTCGGCCTCATCGTCTCGCTGCAGGCCTATACCTGGATCCTGTGGGTGGGTCTGCTGGTGGTCATGATGCGCTTCTTCGGCTGGGAGCACCCAGCCGCCGTCGACGACGAGCTGCCACTCGATCCGGTCCGTCTCGCGCTCGTCGCCCTGGTCGTCGCGATCCTCGTCGTCTGCTTCATGCCGGTCCCCATCTCACCGATCGAGCTCGCCGGCGGCCGCTGAGCGACGCGGCGGGGCGACGACCGCGGTCGCCGCGCCCACGGTCGGCACTGCAGCGCGCGTGCGGCGAATAGCAGCCGCACGCTCCAATCGCTGCCCGCGGCGCGCGCTGAGGGCGCGTGCCGCCACCAAGCCAGTGTCCTGTCCGCGTGATACGTGGCAGAAGTCCCGGAGCGCGGCGCCCGGCTGGCAAGGCGCGAGGAGTGAGGATATTGGGGATATCTGAGCGACGAGCAACGCCGCCAGGCGGGATGCCCCGCCCGGTAATTCTGCCGCGAATCACGCGGACAGGACACTAGAGCATCGTCAGCGGATCGACGTCGACCGTGGTGCGACGGGCCAGCGCCGGGTGCTGCGCGAGCGCCCGCTGCACCGCCTGCCGCATC
>JANOIR010000008.1:0-7464 GCA_031407765.1 Vicinamibacteraceae bacterium | reverse complement strand
CCGCCAGGCCATCGAGACCTACCGCCGGGCCGTCACCCTCGATCCGAACTACGCGCTGGCGTGGTCCAGCCTCGCGTTCACCTATGCGGCGAGCACTCTCAACGCCGACGCGCGGCCCGCCGACGTGTCGTCAGCGGCTCGCGACGCCGCGGCTCGCGCGCTCCGTGCCAACCCCGAGCTGGCCGAGGCTCAGTTCGGGGCCGGCGACGTCCATTGGCTGCTCGACTGGGACTGGCCGGCTGCCGAGCGCCGGCTACGGAAGGCGATCGCGCTCGATCCCGGGGCCGCCCGTGCCCATCAGGTGCTCGGCCATGTTCTCTCGCAAGCCGGCCGCGCCCGCGAGGCCGAGGCCGAGATGATCCGTGCCTCCGATCTCGATCCGCTCGATACGCTCACGCATGCGCTGTGGTCGCAGGTGGCCTTCCAGGGGCGCGACGCCGCGGCTGCGATCAGGCACGCCCGGCAGACGATCCTCATCGACTCGACGTTCTGGATCGGCCACATGCAGCTCGGTCAGGCGTATGAGCACAACGGCCAAGCGGACCTGGCCCTCGAGGCTCTGGCCGACGCGACGCGCTTGTCGCGGAGCAACAGCAAGCCAGTGTCTCTTAGGGGCTACGTGC
The DNA here is from genome assembly GCA_031407765.1 of Vicinamibacteraceae bacterium. GTDB lineage: Bacteria > Acidobacteriota > Vicinamibacteria > Vicinamibacterales > Vicinamibacteraceae > JBDSLU01. The sequence goes on along the minus strand of JANOIR010000008.1, from coordinate 6,841 downwards.
TCGCCAGGGCCGGACGTACCGCCGACGCGCGCGAGGTCCTCCGCTTCCTCGAGACGCGCGCCAAGGAGCGCTACGTGCCGCCCTACGCGTTCGCGCTCGTGCACGCCGGGCTTGGGGACTCGGCATCGGTGTTCGCCTGGCTCGACAAGGCATACGGGGAGCGGGACGTGCACCTGATGTACCTGACGGTCGACGCCAAGTGGGATCCCTACCGGGCCGATCCGCGCTTCCAGGCGCTGCTGGTCCGCTGCGGCTTCACGGCGCCGTCTTCGGCCGGGCGGTGATTCGCCGCGTATCGGCCGGCGGCCTCTTCGCCCGAGTCCAGGTGGGCCCGCGCCGCCAGAAGCCACCGAAGCGCCACTCCACGCAGAGCAGGTTCGTGAAGCTGTCCAAGGGATCGGCCGGCGCACTCGGCGGCAGCGTCGGCGTCGACCAGTAGGTGTGCCCCCTAGTGATGGGTAGCGCGCTGCGGCGAGAGGCCAAGCATGAGACCCATCGGCGACAATGCCTCGCCGCCCGGGCCTTGCGAACTCCCGCGACGGGCGGCAAGCTCGGCAAAGATCACCCGAACCGCACCGTTGACGTCATCGGACCTGTAACGGCTGAACAGCGGATCCGCGCGAACGATGGACGCGACGGCGTCAACGCTGTCGGCCGATGTCATCGCTTTTCGCACCGCGTCCAGCAGAACGTTCGCGTTGCTCTGATACACCCCAAGTTCCCGCCAGGTGATCGTCGGCTGCGCATGGCCCTCGCGAGCGTGGCCGGCAACGACGAGGTCCACACCCGTGATGGTGGCGATGCCGCGCGCCATTGTCTGCGCATAGGCGACACCGCTCCCTCCCGAGTTCAGCGAGATCTCCAGCATCTCGTCTTTCTTGACGATGTCGCCGATATGCATGATCCGGCGCGCCGGAAACACCACCCATGCGTCGCCGTCGGTGTTGGAGGCGCCAAAGTAATACAAGTGGATCGGCTCCTTCCCTCGCATCAGCGTCAATCGATCGCGAAACGTTGTCTGCGGGAGGTGACGGGCGTTCGCGCCCTTGAAATTATCCCGAGCTTGCAAGCGTGACCTGGTCCGCTCGTGCGCGATGGCGACAACACCGTCTTTGGCAAAGCGAAAGTTGTTGGCGGAATGGCTCGGATGAGAATTGGTGTTGATGAGGGTCGTGACTGGTTTATCGGTCACCTCGCGAAGCGCCGCCTCAAGGCCCGGCCCCCACCAGCCATGCGCCATCGTATCGACGAGAATGACTCCATCGTCCGCAATGACGGCCATGGCATTCATCCCCGTGCCAACAAATACGTAGACTCCATCGCCAATCTTATAGGTGTGGACTACATATTTCTGGCGGCGCGCGTAAAGGCCCGTCAAGAGAATTGAGCTGATGGCGGCAACGGCAACGAGGATTTTCATTCGCATGACGGCGATTGTCGTGAAAAGGCATTGGTGACCTGCTGGCCGCGCCGGAGGCCAATCGCCACGGTAGTCGGTCTTCCCGCACTCACTGATATCGGCGCGTACTGTTGTCTCCGCCAAGCCCCGTGAATTCTACGCGTACTGCCCGGCGCGACGCCGCCGGTCTGGGCCCATTACACGCGCGGCTTGTGCGGCGGCCCATGTCGCGACCACACCAATGGACGAGCTGCCGCCCGGCACCGAGGTGCACTACGGCCGCACGCTGAACTGCAGCGGCAGGCCGAGAAACGCGGCGTACCGTTCCGCGGCCTCCTCGGCCGCCTCCACGTGCGCGCGATTCAGCGGCCGATAGGGCAGGAGTTGGACCTCCACCTGCCGCCGTCCGACGGTCCGCCGCCAGAACCCGCCAAAGCGGCCCTCGACGCACAGCAGATGGGCGTAGCTGTCCATCGGGTCGATCGGCGCGCTCGGGAGCGGCACCGCCGCCGTCGGCCGGCGATCGCGGTAGGCGATGAAGTACTCGTCGTAGTTCGGCAGCAGGTGCACGATCGGCAAGGGCTTGCGGCTCGCCGGCGGCAGCGTCGGCGTCGACCAGTAGGTGTGGTCGTCGACCTGCTCCGCGCGCAGCGCCGGTGAGACGGCTTCCAACGCGCGCCGCGCTTCGCCGACAGTCAGCCCCGACCACCAGACGAAGTCGTTGACCGTCACGGGTCCGTGGCTGGCGACATAGCGCGCTGCCAGCGCCGTCCGCGCCTCCTCCGGCGTCAGCACCAGTGCGCCGCGCACGCGCTCGTCGAACAGCGCGTAGGTGAACTGCTTGCCCACGCGCGGGCCGCTGCACACGACCTGGTCCAGCTCGAGCACGAACATGATCAACCCGAGGCGGATGCCCGAGGCCTCGATGCCCTTGGCGGCGAGCGCCTTGCCGATCGCGGTGCGAGTCGCAAAGCGGCCGCCGCCCAGCGCCTTTTCGATGACGCGGCGAACGCGCGTCATCAGCGCGGCATCCACCTCGTAGGTCCGGTACATGGTCCGCGAGCGCAACTGGACGCGCGGCGCCACCGCTGTCAGCACCCAGCGGCTGTCGGCCGGCGCGATGAAGTGCCACGTCGGCCGCGGCCCGTGGGTGCGGATGATCGTGCCGTCTGCCAGCGCCTGATCGAGCTGGGCGTCGGTCAGGGCCGGTGCGCGCAGCGTGAGGGCCCATTTCGCCCCGGAGTAGTCCTGCGCCTGCACGGCGCCGAACCAGGCCACGACCGCCGCCGGGTCAGGAGCCATCGGCGCGGACAAACGCTGTGCGCGCATGCGGCGCGCGATGAAGGGGTCGAGTGCAGCCGTCATCAGGAGTGCGCTCGCACGAGGACCAGGACTTCCGCTGGCGGCAGCGGTTCGATCGCGACGAAGGACGGCTCGCCGGCGGACCGCCGGCCGCGCACCACCACCCGCGATCCGGCCGGGTGCGGACCGGTGAACGCGCCCGGCGCGGCGCCTGCCTCCGCCGTGTTGACGACGACCATGAACTCGTCGCCGATGCGCGACAGCTCGCCGGCGATCACCACCTGGCCGCCGCGGGCTGACTCGCCGTTCGGGTTGACGACGACCACGGCTTCGTCGGTGTCGAGGAGGCGCGACCACGCGACCAGCTCGCCGGCGGCCGGCAGCGCGAAGTCGCCGAAGACGCGGATGGCGCGCTGGTACTGTCGGCCGACGCGCAGGACGGCATGCCGCGCCCGCGTCGCGCACAGCGCCGCGATGCGCACGTAGGCCGGGCTGGTCGTGTCGAAGGCGTGGGTGTCGAAGGTGCCGAACGGCCCGAAGCCGGGCAGCGTCAGGTCGCGATCGAGGACGTGTGAGTCGAGATCGCCGTCGTGCGGCGCACGTGGGTGGGCCGGCCCGAACATCGCCTCGCGCAGGTAGCGATCGTCGACGCCCCAGCCCTGATCGGCGAGGAAGAGGCGCTGGCTGGCCGCCGGCCCGGCGAACGCCTGCTCCGAGCCGTAGTAGATGCAGGGGATGCCGAGCGCGAAGAGCTGAATGGCCGTCGCCACGACGATCTGGCGCTCCTTCACCGGCGCCGGGTCGGGGATCTCGGCGGAGAAACGCAGCTTGCGGCCCGAGACGTGATCGTGAAAGTCGACGATCGAGACGTGTCGATCGCCGAAGGCCCGGTGCGACTCGAAGCCGCGGCTGGCCTCGTTGAAGGCCTCGAAGTAGTCGGCGGCCGGGCGCAGGCCCTTGCTGACGTCGGTGAGCGTGACGCGGACGCCGCCGATGTCGAGCGCCGCGGTCAGGTTGCGCTGTGCCGTCGCAAGGTGGTCGATGACGACGTCCTGGGCCTCGTCGCCGCCGGCGACCTCACCGACGATCAGGAAGTTGCGCTTGCCGAGGCGGTCGGCGAACTCGCGCAGCGCACCGCAGAAATTGCGCGCCTCCTCGAGCGACAGGTGCGTCACGGTGTCGAGCCGGAAACCGTCGCAGTCGCTGATCGCGATCCAGTACTTGTAGCACTCGATCAGGGCCGACAGCGTGTCGCTGCCATCGAGGGCGAGGTCCTTCGGCGCGGAGAAGTCGAGCACGATGCGCAGGTCGCGGGCGTGCGCGTCCTCACACAGGTCGACGAGGTCCTGGCGTGAGCCGAGGCGCGGGTCGATCTCCAGGAAATCCTGCACGTCGTAGCCGTGGAAGGTGTCGAGCCGGGCCCGCGGCTCGAAGACCGGCCCGATCCACAGCGTGGTGATCCCGAGGCCTTGCAGGTAGTCCAGCCGGCCGCGGATGCCGGCGATGGTGCCGCCCTGCCAGCGCGCGCCCGACGCCGCCCACTCGCGCCAGTCGATGTCGGGTCGGGCCGGTGTCGTGCGCAGGGCGGCGCGTCGCGTCTGCGTCAGCAGCTCGCGCGTCCCCTCGCCGCCGTCGCTGAAGCGATCCGGCAGCAGGAAGTAGAGCACTTCGTCACGCCAGTCGACCGGCGACGGCGTGTAGCCGCCGAGCGCTACGGCGCGACCGTCAGGGTCCATTTCACGTCGGTCTTCACTGGACGGTAGCAGACCTTGTCGTCGCAGGCCTGGTAGTCGAAGCGACCCGGGACGACCAGTTCGCCCGGCTTCACCGAGGCGGCCACGGCCACGCTGACCGTGACGGTGAAGGACTTCTCGAACACGGCGAGCGGCTCCGGCTGGCCTTCCTGGCGGAAGTCGACCGCGGGCGGATACTTCGTCGCGGTGACCGTGACGCCCGCGGGAGGCGTCAGCGCCAGCGCCGTCGGAAAGAATGCCGGATCCCGTGGCTTGTTCGACTGCACGTGGATGGTCGGCGGCAGCGTGACCTTCAGCGTCAAGGTCGCCGGTCGTCCAGCGCGGACCGTCGCGGTCTCGACGGCGGTGGCGAGCTCCGCCTTCGGCGCCCTCAGCTGTGCGGCGAGGGGCGGTGTTGCCGCCAGAGCGGCGAGCGTGAAGGCCAGCGCGATCGCAGCACGGCGGGGCATGCCGTCAATTCTGCCATCAAACCTTAGGCCGAGGCTGCCACTCCTTGTGCACCTGCGTGTCCGGATGCCGGAGCTGCCAGTCGAACCAGAACTCCATCGTCGACGGGATGCGTTCGAGCTGCTCGCCAGCCAACGGGCCGGCTACGGCTGTGCCCGAGATGTCCCACTCGCTGCCGGTGGTGGTGTCGACGAAGCGGGCCGGCGACGACCCGAACCTCGTCGTCAGCTCGATCTCCTTGCCGTCGACGCGGCGATCGAAGGCGCGCACCGAGATGCCGTCGCCGCCGACGAGGATCGCCACCGGCACGCCGCCGACGCGATCCATCACCGCGTAGGTCATCGCCGGCTTCTTCGGGCCGCGCAGAGCGTTGGGCGCCAGCTTCACCTTGGGGTAGGCCTTGGCCTGGCCGCCGGCGACGATGCCGACGACGTAGGCGCGGCGGTGCAGCGGATCGTTGGCCGGTGCCGGCACCACCGTCCGCACGCGATCCATCCGATCCTCCCAGCCCTTGTCGATGTCGAGCTCCGGATCGACGCGGGCCAGCACCTTGGTGTCCGGATGCTCGCGTGCCCACAGCGCGTAGGTGACTTCGTCGTGGAGCAGCGGGGTGAGGCGGTGGCCCTTGAGCGGGCCGGCGATGGCCTCGCCCGAGGCCTGCTGCCACCACGAGCGCGACTCGATGTCCTCGAGCAGCGCGTTCTGGTTGTTGATGCCGATCAGCCGGAACGTGAGGAGGAGACCGTTCATCGTCCGGCGGAAGATCGTGCCGGTGTGGCACAGCGTGCAGTAGCTGGCGACAATCGGCTCTCCGCCGATGGTGGCGTTGACGACGTGGTGATAGCCGATGCGGCGCACCGGGAACGCGACTGCGTCGTCCTTGATGACGACGCCGAGGACGAGGTCGTCGGGATCGAGGCCCGGCGCCTTGGCGCCGCGATCGAAAATCGGCTGGGCGATCGGGTTGAACATCCACTCGAAGTGGTTCTGCTGCGCGAACCAGGCCGCCCCGACGCCGAGGAGCGTCATCGTCAGGAGCGCCGTCTTGCCTTGCCAGCGCGACCTGCGCCAGCCGGCCTTGAGTCCGATGAGGAGCACGACCGCGAGGGCAAAGGTGCCCGCCGGCGCCCACGAACGTCTGAGGGTCCACGCCCAGGGCACGAACGACGGCCCTTGCGGCTTGAACGGCCACAGCAGGTAAATCGGGACGCCGACCAGGGCAATCGCGGCGGCGAGGACGACGAGCAGGGCAGCCCAGGCGATGCGCGGCACGGGGGCGAGTGTATCCTCCGGTCCAGTCGCCGGGCCCATCCGGAAGGATTACGGCCGCCCAATATCCGCACTATCCCACCGGGCGGGGTGCGACAACCTGCATGCTACGATCGACGCCCGTTCGCGCCATGAGACGCCGCCTGCAGCCGCACACCGTGATCGTTGTCGCGCTCGCCGCGGCAGGCCTCTTCGCCGTCGCGTCGCCCGGCCTCCGTGCGCAGAGGCGGCCGGCGACGCCGGTCGCCGGCTATCGCGTCATCAACGCCTACCCGCACGATCCGGACGCCTACACGCAGGGCCTGATCTACCGCGACGGGTTCCTGTTCGAGAGCACCGGACGCAACGGCCGGTCGACGCTGCGCAAGGTCAAGCTCGAGACCGGCGCAGTGCTGCAGCAGCGACCCGTCGACGCCGCGCACTTCGCCGAAGGCCTGGCCGAGTGGAAGGGCCGGCTGTTCCAGCTCACGTGGCAGTCGAACGTCGCGTTCGTCTACGATCGCGCCACGTTCGCGCCGATCAAGACGCTGAAGTTTCCGGGCGAGGGGTGGGGCCTCACCGCTGGCCAGGACGGGCTGATTCTCAGCGATGGGACGGCGCAGCTCCGCGTCCTCGATCCCGAGACGTTCCGCGAGATCCGCCGGGTGACGGTGCGCGACGGCGGCGTGCC
>JANOIR010000667.1:0-2244 GCA_031407765.1 Vicinamibacteraceae bacterium | reverse complement strand
CGACGTCGTGTCTGTGAGCCTCCCGCGCGTCTTGCGAGACGCCGCAATCTTCGCAGACGGCGCTGTGTCGGCTGGCTCCAGTCGCGCTCCAGGAACGCCCGTCCCGCCACTTGGGCGCGCCGCTCGGAAAATGATCCATTCACCGCTCGGAAAGTAGACCACCTGACGGCCTGCCAGGCGGGCTTGCTGACGCATGGGGCGCCGGCATCCGCTGGAGAGGATGGTCAGAGTGGATCAGGTGCATGTGATCCGGCACAAGGTGCTGGTTGAAGGACGGACGCAGCGGGCCGTGGCGCGTGAGCTGGGGATCTCGCGGGTGACGGTGCGGAAGTATCTGGATCAGGCGGCTCCGGCGCGCCAGGAGGCCCAGCCGCGGGGCCGGCCGGTGTGGGACGCCGTCGGAGGGCGGGTCGAGGCCCTGCTCGACGAGTCACGGCGCTGGACGGGCGGCAAGCAGCGGCTGACGGCGACGCGGCTGCATCAGTTGCTGCAGGCCGAGGGCCATCAGGTGGGCGTCACGCTGGTGCGGGATGCGGTCGCCGAGTGGAAGCGGCAGCGGCGGGAGGTCTTCATCCCGCTGACGTACCGTTCCGGCGATCTGGCCGAGGTCGACTTCTTCGAGGTGCTGGTCGACGTCGCCGGCGCGCGGCGCAAGGCGTGGCTCTTCCTGCTGCGGCTGATGTACTCGGGCCGGGACTTCGGCTGGATCTACGAGCGGCAGGATCAGGTCAGCTTTCTCGACGGTCACGTCCGGGCCTTCGCGCACCTGGGCGGCGTGCCGGCGCGGATCGCCTACGACAATCTGCGGCCGGCGGTCACGCGGATCCTGGTCGGCGGCGCGCGGACGCTGACGCCGCGCTTCGCAGCGCTGGCGTCGCACTACTTGCTCGAGCCGTGCTTCTGTCGGCCCGGCGAGGGGCATGACAAGGGCGGGGTCGAGGCGCGTGGCAAGGCCATCCGACTGCAGGCCTTGGTGCCGATCCCGAGCGGACCGACGCTCGACGGGATCAACACCGCGCTGCTGGCGCAGCTCGATGCGCGCACCACGGTCCGTCGCGATGGGACCCGCGAGACGATCGGCGCGCGCTTCGCCGCCGAGCAGCCGATGCTGCGGCCCGTCGACGTCGCGTTTGTCGCCGAGGCGGCGACCGTCGCGTCGATCACACCGCGCGGGCTGGCGCGCGTGCACGGGGCGTACTACTCGGTACCGTGTCGCTGGGCCGGCCTCGACCTGACCGGGTGGGTCGGCGCGACGACGGTCACGATCGTCGGCCGCGATGGGCAGCGGATCACGCACCCGCGGATGCGCTTCGGCGAGCGGTCGATCGACTACCGTCACTTTCTGCCCGAGCTCGCGCGCAAGCCGCAGGCCGTACGGCAAGTGCTGCCCGAGCTGCTGCGCGATCTGGGGCCGCCGTTTCCGGCCGTGTGGACGCGCCTCGCCGCGCAGCACGGCCCGCGCGAGGCGGCCCGTCACTTCGCGCGGATCCTCGGCCAGCTCGAGTCGCGCGGGGACGCCGTCGTCGTCCCCGCTTTGCACGCCGCGCTGGCCGCCGGCACCCCGCTGGCGCTGGCGCTCACGCCAGCGACCCGCCCGGTCGGCCTCGCCGCCGAGGCCGTCCCGGCCGCGCTCCGGCACCTGGAGATCGGCAGCGGCGTGGCGGCGGACTACGACGCGTGGCTGCAGGGCGGTGCGGCATGACGGCGCCCACCACGGCCGGCCTGACGCGCGATCTCGTCGTCACGCACACGCGCGCGCTCAAGCTCCCCGGCATCGCGCGGACCTTCGAGGCGCTGGCGCGGCAGGCCCGCGACGCGCACTGGCCGCACGAAGACTACCTGCACGAGGTGCTGAGCGCCGAGCTGACCTCGCGCCACGAGTCCGTGATCCGGCAGCGGCTGCGCGAGGCCCGTTTCCCCGAGGTCAAGACCCTCGACACCTTGACTTTGCCGCGGCCGAGGGCCTGAGCGCGACGCAGGTCCACACGCTGGCCCGCGGCGAGTGGGTGACGCAGCCGGAGAATCTGATCCTCGCGGGGCCGATCGGCACCGGCAAAACGCATCTGGCGATCGCGCTGGGCGTCGAGGCCACGAAGCAAAAGCGTCGGGTGCTCTTCACGCGGGCGGCCGATCTCGTGCGCCAGCTGCTCGAGGCCCGCGACGCGCGCGAGCTGGGCCGCCTGCAGCGGCGTCTGCTCACGCTCGACGTCTTGATCATCGATGAGCTCGGCTTCGTGCCTTTCG
>JANOIR010000612.1:0-9602 GCA_031407765.1 Vicinamibacteraceae bacterium | reverse complement strand
GAAATTGCCGTGGCTCGAGGGCGACACGGAGATGGTGTAGAAGGCGAACAGGATTCCCGAAATCCCCGTCAAGGCGCCAGCCAGGACGTACGAGCCGGTCACCACGGCGCGCGTGTCGATGCCGGAGAAGCGAGTGGCCTCTTCGTTGCGGCCCACTGCCAGCAGGTACCGTCCGTAAACGGAGCGATGCAGCACGAACCACATGACAACCGCTACCACGAGCAGGATGACAAACGGCATCGGGATGCCCAGCAGCCGGCCACGGGCCGCTTCACGCAGCAACTCGAACCCCGCGGCATCTCCGAACCCCTTGGTGTCGTCTCCTGCGATGAACCGCGCCAGGCCGCGATAGAGCAGCAAGCCGCACAGCGTCACGATGAACGGCTGGATCCGCATGCGGGTGATCAGCGTGCCATGAATGAGTCCCAGCAGCAGTGGCACCACCATGACGAACAACACGGCCAGCCACCACGGCCACATCCATTCCCGCAACGCCATGGCCAGCAGGACGCCACACAAGGCGAACATCGATCCCACGGACAGATCGATCCCGCCCGTGATGATCACCAGTCCCAGGCCGATGCTGAAGATTCCGAAGAGGCCGATGACGTTCGCGAGGTTCGTCAGGTTGGTAGCGGACAGGAACGCCGGGTTCTTGATCGCCGTCACGGCGCACAAGACGAACAGGAGGACGGAGATGCCGATTTCTTTTTTCATCAGGTCCGGCCGATCACGCCACGAAGGCCGGCTGTGAGGCGGCCCCGCCACGCCCCACCGCCAGGGTCATGACGTTCTCCTCGGTGCAGTCCTCGCGATTGAGGACGCCGGCGATCTCTCCCTCGTACATCACCGCCACGCGGTCGCTCATGTGCAGAATCTCCTCCATGTCGCTGCTGATCATGAGGATCACGTTTCCCCGCGCGGCCAGCTCGCGCATCAACCGGTAGATCTCAGCCTTGGCGCCCACGTCCACGCCGCGTGTCGGCTCGTCGAGAATCATCACCTTCGGGGACATCGACAGCCACTTGCCGAGCACCACCTTCTGCTGGTTGCCACCGCTGAGGTTCATGACGAGCGCCTCGGCGCCTGGCGTCTTGATGCCGAGTGACACGATCTGTTCGTCAGCCGCCTTCCGCTCACGGGCGCGGCTGATCAGCCGGAAGACCGTGAAACGATCCAGCGACGGCAGCGTCACGTTCTCCCGGACCGACATGCCCACAATCAGGCCCTCGGCGCGCCGATCTTCGGGCACGAGGTAGATGCCCTGGGCTTTCGCGTCCCGCGCATGACGAATCGACAAGCTCTCGTCCCCGAGGGTGATCTGGCCGCCCCCGCGCGGATCGAGCCCGACCATGGCCTTGGCCATCTCGGACCGTCCCGCGCCCACGAGGCCCGCAAAGCCCAGGATCTCGCCGCGGCTTGCGTCGAACGACACGCGTTTCTGCGGGTAGCGGCTGGACCGCATGTCGCGCACCTTGAGATACCCAGGTGTCTTCGCCGCCGTGGATTCGACGTACAGACTCTTGATGTCCCGTCCGACCATCAGCCTGACGATGCGGTCGTGGCTGATCTCGTCCGGTCCCAGTTCACCCGCATTCTTGCCATCGCGCAGGACCACGACCCGATCGGCACAGCGATGGACCTCTCCCAGCCGGTGCGAGATGTACACCAGGCTGACCCCCTGGCTGCGGAGCTCGCCGATGAGCGCCAGCAGGCGCTCCGTTTCCGTCAGCGTCAGGCTGGACGTGGGCTCATCGAGGATGATGAGCCGCGCGTTGAGCGAGAGCGCCTTGGCAATCTCCACCATCTGCTGCTGGGCCAGCGACAGGCGATCGAGCCGGGCTGTGGTCGGAATGTCGAGGCCGAGACGCTCGAGCAGCGGCGCGGTGTTGGCGTGAATCGTCCGGCGGTCGATGAGCGGGAGCCACCTGAGTCGCGGCTCGCGTCCGAGGAAGACGTTGGCCGCGACATCGAGGTTATCGAGAACGTTCAGTTCCTGGTGGATGAACGCCACGCCGAGCCGCATCGCGTCGATGACGTTCGTGATGCGGACCGGTTGCGCGTCGAGGAGAATCTCGCCCTCGTCCGGTTGGTAGACGCCACCAAGGATCTTCATCAAGGTGGACTTGCCGGCGCCGTTCTCTCCGCAGAGGGCCACCACCTCGCCCCGGCCGACCTCCAGATTGACGCGATCCAGGGCCACCACGCCGGGGAATCGCTTCGAGATTCCCCGCATGGCGAGCAGCGGCGTGGTGCTCATTTCCCGGTGAGCTCCTTCAGGCGGGCCTGGAACGCCGCCACGTTGTCCTTCTTGACGCTGAGCGTCGGCACGATCAGCCGCCCCCCGGCCAGCGCCTGTTTGTCGCCGCGCAGGTGCTGCGCCATGCGCACGATGGCCTGCTTGCCGAACTCGAAGGGCTGCTGCACCACCGTGCCGTAGACGACACCATCCGCGATGCCGGCGAGCACGTCGACTTCCTCGTCGAAGGCGACAATCTTCACCGTGCCGACCTTGCCGCCATCCTTCACCGCGTTGAGAATCGCGGGGCCGTTGTAGCTCCAGAGGCCGACGAGGCACGCGACGTCCGGGTACTTGACCAGCGTATCTTCGGCGTTTTTCTGCGCGCGCACGGGATCCGCATCGTCCGTGCGCACGTCGATGATCGAGACGTTCGAGCCGGTGAGTTCCTGCCTGATGCCCTGCGTCCGCTCTTTGGCGTTCTGCGCGTCGGCCTTCCCGACGAACAACATGATCTTCCCGCCGTTGGGCAAGACCTCCTTGATCAGCTTGCCGGCCGCGACCCCGGCCGCCACGTTGTCCGTGCCGAGGTAGGCGACGCGTTTGCTCGCTGGCGCGTCGCTGTCCTGCGTGATCAGCAAGGCCTTCTCGGCAATGCGGTTGAGCGCGTCGGTTTGGTTGGGCGGATCCACCGGGCTGACGGCAATGCCATCCACGCCGGTCGCCATCAGGTCGTCGAGGAGCTGCTGCTGCTCGCCGGCGCTGCCGTTGGCGGGCATGCGGAACGTCACGTCCACGGTGCCAAGCGTCTTCGCGGCTTCCTCGGTCCCACGGCGAGCGATGGTCCAGAAATTGGAGGCGTTGTTGGTCACGAAGGCCAGCTTGAGTCTTTTCTCGCCTCCGGGAGCGGGCGCCTCCCGGCTACAGGCGGCAGCGATGAGGCCGAGGCCAACCAACGCGAGGGCAGCGATCTGAGGTGGACGACGTGTCATATGTATCTTTGCCTGGTCGCTAGCGTTTCGTCTTGTCCGTACGTGGCGTGCGCGCCGTGCTTGCGGAGAACGTGCTGTGAGAGCAGGGCCGAGCGAAGGGCCAGTGTGCCGCTATGATATCGCGTCGAATCTCGAGGCCACCGACGGCGTTCCACTGGAAGGTGGGCGCCGCCCTCACCAGCATCCCCCAGCGCGGATACGCGCGCCGAGTCACACGCCAGTCCCGCCCGCATGTGTTCGGCGAGCGGTCTGTGGCCGAACAGCGCGAGACGCAGACCACTCACCCACGCTGCCGCAGACGGCGCGATGAGTGCTGCGGTGTTATCCCACGAGTGGTGTGGACACCCCGAGCTTGAACCCGTCCATATCGTTGAACTGGAACATGCGTGCGCCCCACGGACGGTCCGCCGGCTCACTCAGCAGCGCTCCACCCGCGGCCTTGATCCGCGCAGCAGCCGCGTCCACATCCGCAGCGCCCGCCACGTTGATCTGCAGGTAGAAACCCTGTCCCTTGATCCGGTCCCAACCGAGCTTGCCATTATCCTGGTTGAGGACGATGTGGCAATTGCCCGCGGCGACCACCGCCGCAACGACCTTCCCTTCGTTCTCGAACCTCTGAGCCACCGCAAACCCGATGGCATCGCGGTAGAAGCGAATAGACGCCTCCAGGTCCTTGCAGGTGATCGAGCAGCCCAGATTGGTCGCGTTGATTGCGGCCGACGTATCGGTCATTGACTGATCCCTCCGTTGGTCGTGATGAAGATCGAGGATGGTGCGTTCAACCGAAGAGGAGCGAGTGTAGGGCGAGACTCGGTCGGGCGCAATCCAAGGGTTGGGGCGAGGTCGCCGGTTCGGCACGCCGCCCCAACGGACGGCTCGCCGCGGTGTGGCTAATGGCCGGTGGGCTTGGTCCATTCGGTGGACGGGTTACCTACGCCGCCTCGCACTGGTCGAGCACGCCGATGAGCGCTCACGCCCCGCGAAGGACGGCGGCGCACAACCGACAGACTGGGGCCGCGCGTCAACGATCAACTCGCTCTCCGCATAGAGAGGTTGCTCGACCCGGGACGGGCCGATCAGGAACTGAAACATCGGCGCGGCTCAGCCGTCTAAGGCGCGTATGCGCCTTGAGTCGCTCTGGGGAGACATCCGGTTCGCGTTCCGTCTCTTCAAGCGTTCGCCAGCAGTCGCCCTGACCGTGATCGGGACGCTGGCCGTGGCGCTCGGCCTCAACGCAACCGCCTACTCGTTCTTCAACGCCTACGTCGTCAAGCCTGCCGCCGTGCACGATCCCGGAACGCTGTATCAGGTGTCGTGGGAGAACCGCAGAGGCTTTTTCCATCGGTTCTCGTGGACGGAGGCCGCGGGGTTCGGCCGCGATGTGGCCGGCGTCTTCCCCGAGACGTACGTCTCCATGCCGCAACTGCCGACACGCATCAACGGGCGGCCGGCCATGGGCGAAATGGTCACGGGCAACTACTTCTCGATGCTCGGCGTCCCGGCCTTTCGTGGACGTATGCTGCGGCCATCGGACAGCGAGGCCCCCGGACGCGAGCCCGTCGTTGTCGTCAGCCACGCCGCCTGGATGGGGCTCCTTGGCGGCGACCCGGCAGCGGTCGGTCGGCGGCTGCAGATTCGCGGCGTCTACGTCGAGATTGTGGGCATCGCTCCCGAAGGCTTCGTCGGCCTGGACCTGCTCCCCCGCGACTTCTGGGCGCCGCTGACGCTGCTGCCCGCGCTCGAAGAGGGACCGAACCTCTTCGGGCCCGAACAGCCGCAGCGGCTCGACGTGGTCGGACGCCTTGGCGCCACGCAGACCGAGGCATCCGCCCGGGCGGCGGTACTGGCCTGGGCGCAGCGCGCGACGGCGAGCCATCCGCCTGAGACCCAGGCCGTGGTGGCCATCCTCCAGCCGGCAGCGACGCCGATCGCGCTGTCGTTCAACGTGCTCCTCGCCTTCACGCCGCTGATGGTCGCATTCGGCCTCGTGCTGTTGACGGCCGCCGCGAACCTCGCCAGCCTGATGCTCTCGCGCGCCACCGAGCGACAGCGCGAGATCGCCATCCGCCTGTCGCTGGGCGCATCGCGCGGCCGCATCGTCCGGCAGCTCCTGGTCGAAAGCCTGCTGCTGGCGCTCGTCGGCAGCCTGGCGGGCTTCGCGCTGGGACGGGTCGCGCTCGACGCAGGCGTCCGCGCGATGTACGCCACCCTCCCCTCGGGGGTTGCCGACTATATCCGGCTGCTGCCCGTGGTCCCCGACGCGCGTGTGCTGGCTGCGTTGATCGCGGCGGGCATCGGTACTGCCGTCCTGTTCGGCGCCCTGCCCGCCCTCCACGCCACCCGCCACGCCGGAACGATTGCCTCGCACGGCGCCACGCCCGACGGGCGGACGTCGCGGCTCCGTCACGGGCTGGTCGTCGCGCAGATCGCGGTGTCGGCGCTGCTCATCGTCACGTGCGGCGTGCTGCTGCGCGGGTCGGTACGTCTGGCCGCCACGGACCTCGGGCTGCAGACGCGCGATGTCATCGAAGTGCGCATCAGGAATCGATCCAACGAGACCGCGCTCGCCACGCTGCGCGCGCATCCGCTGGTCCGCACGGTTGCTGCAGCGTCGACGTCGACGTTCGCAGCGGGTCGGCTGGTGATTGCCTCGGACAGGGATGCACCCTCAGCGATGGCCGTACGCATGCCGCACAAGCTGGTCTCGCCCGGCTACTTCGATGTGTACGCGATCGGGCTCGTGAGCGGGCGTCTATTCTCCGAGGCGGAAGCGAGCGGCAGCGCGCCGGTGGTCATCCTGAGTGAGCAGGCCGCGGCGACGCTCTGGCCGGGCCAGAACGCCATCGGGCGACTGGTCCGGCTGGCGCCGGACTCGCGCCAGCCAGACGCGTATAAGCCGACCCCCGTGGTCGAGGTGGTCGGCGTCGCGCGAACGGTCCTTACGTCGTGGGACGAGGCCATGCGGGCAACCATCTACTCGCCCATGTCCGTCGCGGGATCCAACCTGAACATGCTGGTCAAGACACGCGGCGGCAATGTGTCGGCCGCGATGCGGCAGATCGACGCGGACCTGAGCGCCGCCGCGCCAGGCGTCGCCGAGCAGATCATCGCGGCTCAGGATCTCGTCGAGACGCGCGTCTATCCGTTCCAGGCCATGTCGTGGGCGGCCGGCGTCATCGGCGGCATCGCGCTGGTGTTGACGATCTCGGGCATCTACGGCGTGCTCGCCTACGCCGTCGCGAGGCGGACGAAGGAAATCGGCATCCGCATGGCGCTCGGCGCGCGCGCCGCCGGGGTGGTCGGTCTGATCCTGAAGCAGTCGATGGAGCTGTGCGCGATTGGCCTGGGCATCGGCCTGACGCTTGCGGTCGCCCTATCGACGGCGCTGGCGTCCACCCTCGTGATGATGGATACGTTCGACCTGGCCGCGTTTTCGGCCGGGATCGTCATCGTCATCGCGGCCTGTCTGGTCGCGGCGTTCTACCCCGCGCGGAGGGCGGCGGGGGTGGAACCATTGGTGGCGCTGAGAATCGAATAGCCTCGTCGTAGTGCCGGCGTCACGGCTTACTGACGGACTTCTCCTGGCTCGAGGCGAGGTACTCGACGAGCGCCTTGATCTTCGCCGTCACGGCGACGACGTCGCTGCCGCTGGTCGACTTCGAAAACGCATCGCCCCAGATTGGCATCTGCGAAGCGCCGTGGGTCTTCACGACCTCGCGCCCGTCGATGATCTGGTAGATCCGCTCCGATGGGAACACGCCGTTGTTCCGCTTCGCGATCTGCGTGAGGTTCGCTGGAGGCACCTTCAGAAACGGCGCGACCGCACCATCGCCGCGCCCCGCCGGCCCGTGACAGCTTCCACAGTAGGTCCTGTAGAGCGAGTCGCCCGACTCGATCGCCTCGACTGCCTGGGCGTTCGCCGCGCCGGTCTGCGCCAGCATCCACGTGCCGCCGACGACCGCGATGACGACGGCGCTCGATCGTATTGTTTTCATGGCGTACCTCCTCCGCTGGTTGCTGAGAGCCCACGAGAATCCCCTCAGCGTAGCCGGGCCTGGAAATGCGCCGTGTACTCAATTGAACAGAGACGCCTTGGACTTGTGGGCACGCCCTCACCTTTGCCCGGGTCGGTCTACTTGTTGTTAGGCTTCAAGAAGCATCGCAGTGGGGATACTTCGTGACTGATCGTCTCGGCTTCACGCTTCGGGAGAACCTCGGCCGGCTCCGCCAACCGGAAGTCCTGTCCGAACTCTCCGAGGGCTTCGGGCGCCCGCTCGGGCCGGCACACGTCCTGCCACTCGAGGACGGCGACCGCTTACGGCGGACGGCCCTGCCGCTCGCTCAATCCGCCCAGGCAACCGAGCGGGCGCCCGGCTTCAGCACCTGGAGCGAGTCCGCCTCGGGGCCGCTGCGCCTCGGCCTCGCTGCCTTCGGGTCCGCGCTCGGCGGCGCCGCCACGCTCTATCTTCCCTTCGCGTGGGACTTCCTCGGGCCGATAGTCTCCGACCCGGCTCGGGACTTTGGTCGGTGCGTGGCGGTCGCGCGCGGCCGTACGGAGGAGTGCCCGCTGTGCTCGACTGATGCCAGCAACGGGCTCTGGCTGCAGTACCACGCGAGCGACGCCGAGCACGGAGAGGAGCACCCGTACGAGCTGGTCATCTGGGGCGCGGAGTGGCAGGCCCTCGCACGCCGAGCGCTGCCGTTCGAGTTCAGTAGACCTGAAGCCTGACGTGCACTGCACCCACCCTTCTGGCCCTGGCCATTGCGGCGATGGGCATTTTCGTCGCGAGCTCAGTTGCCGCGTTCGCGGCATTTCTCATCCATTCGATCAAGGTAGAGGCGCCTCTCTTCGCGCAAGCTCCGGGCGTGCCTTCGGTCAGCGCGTCGGCCCCCTCGCCACAATCGGCGACGGCCGTCGATCGCGCGCGGCCGATGGTGCGCGCGGCCATCGTGGAGCAGAACCTGCCAGGAGTCTCGATCGCGGTCGGCATCGGCGGCGGCCCCGGGAATATTGTCTGGGCCGAAGGGTTCGGATGGAGGGACGTCGTCACGCGTACGCCCGTCACACCCGATACTCGATTCAACATCGGCACTGCGGCACAGGTGGTCACCCCCGCCGCGGTCGCGTCCCTCGGCCTGACCAACACCGGTACGGATTCGGCGGCCGCGTGGAGCCCCGATCATATCGGGGAGCCGGAAGAGGACTTCCCAGGCTTCACGGCCGTCCACGACCTCATCCTCAGGCCGATTGGTATCAGCGCCGCCCGGCAGCCATTGCCGGGCGATCGCGCGACGTTCTACGTGCCGGCAACATTCTGGCGGGGCTTCACCACAGATCCCCGCAGTGGACGACGACTGATTTACATGCGCGACCTGGCGTGCTGTGCGGGGACAATGGCGTTCTATTCCACGCCGTCGGATCTCGTCCGCTTTGCCCTGGCGACGAATGCAGACAGCGTCAACGGCGAGCTCGCCGGCGGAAGCGTGATGTCGCTGATGACGCGCCGCGACAACGGGATCGTCGTTGCCGTGGCGTCGAACATCGCGCACGCCAACATGACCGCTCTCGCGCTAAAAGTGGCTGACACGTTCGCCGAACAGAAATAGACCGCCGGCGTGCGCGAACAGCGAAGATCTCACGGCACGGGCACCCGATAGATGTTGCGCTGCGTGGCCACCTTCGTGAACGCATAGATCGACGGGGTCGGGCCTGGATACACGCTGTGTTCCGAAACCAGCCGCGCGCCTGGCAGGCCAGCCACCGCGTCCTTTGATGAAAGGCCTGAAGCCGGAGTGGGCGGCAGCATCTCGCCCGGCTGCAACGGAATCGCATACGTAGAATCTGCGAACTTCAGATAGACGAATCTCCCATCCGGAGTCCAGCTCAAGGCCGCAGGCATCGGCTCGAGGCCCTGGGGCTGCCCACAATTGCCACATACTCGGATGGGAGCGCCGCCTCCGGCCGGATACACGATGGTGTCGCCGAACTGGTTGGGCGTCTGCGCTACGACCCATCGCCCATCCGGCGAGACAGCCAACGGCATGAGCATCGGCGTTTCTATCATGTGTCGCAGCGCGCGACCGTCTTCGCCGATACGATAGACGAACGGGGCGGCATTGTCCTGGCTCCCGAACACGACCTCGCCGGGCGCGCCGAAGAATGCCTGCGAGCTGTCGATGGTGCTGAGCTGCCGCGGCGCCGTCCGGCCGTCGAGCGAGGCCAGCCACACGGGTGTGCGACCGGTGTCGTCCACGGCGACGAACACCACGCGCTGGCCGTCCGCCGAGATGCTGTAGTGCTGCATCAGCAGATCGGGCAGCAGTCGCCGGCGCTGCCCGGAGGTCAGATCCGCGACCCAGAGGCCGCCCGA
>JANOIR010000594.1:0-3539 GCA_031407765.1 Vicinamibacteraceae bacterium | reverse complement strand
CGCGTGCGGCTCTCCATCGTTGTCCCGACCTACAACGAGCGCACGCGTCTTGGTGAGCTGGTCGAGGCGGTCTTCCAGGTGTTCGCCGCGCACGGCATCGACGGCGAGCTGGTGATCGTCGACGACGGATCGCCGGATGGGACCGGCGCGCTGGCCGATGATCTGGCTACGCGCCACCGCATCCAGGTCGTGCACCGCGCCGGCAAGCTGGGGCTGGGCACCGCCGTCATCGATGGGTTCGCGGTCGCGAGCGGAGAGATCCTCGGGGTGATGGACGCCGATCTGAGCCACCCCGCCGAGGCGTTGCCGCGGCTGCTCGCGGCGCTGCAGGGCGCCGGTCCTTCCGGCGAGGGCGCCGACATGGCCATCGGTTCGCGCTATGTGCCGGGCGGCGGTGTCCGCAACTGGCCGCTGCACCGCCAGCTGATGTCGCGCCTGGCCTGCCTGCTGGCGCGGCCGATCACGCCAGTCCGCGATTCGACCTCCGGCTACTTCTTGGCCCGCCGCCACGCCGTCGAGGGCGTCCAGATCGCCGCCGGCGGCTTCAAGATCTGCCTCGAGCTCCTGGTCCGCAGCCGCGTCGCCTCGGTCGTCGAAGTGCCCTACACATTCAGCGATCGCGCCGCCGGCGAGAGCAAGATGTCCTGGCGCGAAGCGATGGGCTACCTCTGGCAGCTTCGCGACCTCCTGCGCTACCGGCGCGGGCGCTCGGTGGCGCAGCGCTACGTCCGCTTCGATCCCTCATGACCGATCCCGTCCGCTCGCTGGCGATCGACCACGTCACGCTCGCCTATCGCTCCATCGGGAGCGGGCCGGCCGTGCTGTGCATCCAGGGCGTCGGCTGCTCGAGCACCTCGATGGTGCCGGCGGGGCTTAGGACGACGGCGCTGTCCTTCTACGGCTGGTTCTTCAACGGCCCAGCGGCTTTCAGGGTCTGCATGACGATGCCGGTGGGAAACGCCGTCGTGCCGGCGAGCTCGAAGGCGCGTGCCTCGGTGCCGTCCGCGAAGAGCCGCTTTCCCTTACCTAACAGGACCGGATAGACGAACAGCACGAGCTCGTCCGCCAGGCCGTGTTCGAGCAGCGTCGAGGTCAGCGTCGAACTGCCCCAGAGGATCAGACCCGGACCGTCGCCCGACTTGATCCGGCGAATGTCCTCGACCAGGTCCGGCCCAAGCTGCTCGACCGGGCCCCATACGAGGCTCTCCGGCCGGTGCGTCGGGACGTACTTCGTCGCGGCGTTGATGGGGTCGGACAGCGGACTGCTCGGCGCCTTCGGCCAGTAGCCCGACCAGATGTCGTAGGTACGCCGGCCCAGCAGCAGATCGAAACGCGCACCCTGCGCCGCCAGGACGGCATCCCTGCCCGCGGGGCTGCGATAGGGCGTGGTCCACTCGCCGTAGGGGAAATCGCCGTCATCGGCGGAGTGCTGGATGACGCCGTCCAGCGAGATGTGTTCGAAGATTCTCAGCGTTCGCATCTAGTGTCCTGTCCGTGATTCGCCGCGCGCTAGTCTCCCCGCAGCGCCTCGAGGACGTTGACCCGCGAGGCGCGTGCCGCGGGGATCAGCGAGGCCAGGATGGCGGCGGCGACCAGCAGCAGCGCCGCGCCGGTGAGCGGCAGGACGCCCGGCAGGCGCACGTCCGTGATGTAGCCGCCGACGAGCCGGGCGAGGACGAACCCGCCGACGACGCCCGTGACGATGCCGGCCGTGGCGATCACGGCGCCCTCGCCGAGCACGCCGGCGAGGAGGTGGCGCGGCTCCGAGCCGATCGCCAGTCGGATGCCGAACTCGCGCGTCCGCGCGCTCACCGAGAACGCCAGCACGCCGGCCACGCCGACGACCGCGATCAAGAGGGCCACCCCGGCGAACACGCCGAAGACCAGGGCATTGAGCCGCTCCGGCGCCAGCACCTCGGCCCGCACGTCGGCGAGCGTCGCGGCCTGTTCGACCGGCTGCTCGGCCGACAGCTCCCTGATGACCCGGGTGATGGGGGCGACCAGCGGGTAGGGATCGGTCTTGGTGTGGACGAACAGGCGCCCGCCGCCGAACGCCTGGCCGAGCGGGTGATAGACGTTCATCGCCGGGCCCGGCACGATGTTCTCGTCGTCGATGTCGGCGACCACGCCGACGATGCGCCGATTGTCGGTGCTCATCTCGATGAACTGCATCACCGGGTCGGTCCACCTCAGGTGGCGGTTGACGGCATCCTGGTTGGGAAACAGGTGCTGCGCCAGGCTCTGGCTGACGATGACGACGCGCTCGCTGTCGCGGCGATCGGCGTCACTGAAGTCACGGCCCGCCAGAACCGGGACGCCGAGGGCGGCAAAGAATCCGGGCGACACCGTCCGGAACTGGGCCCGCGGATCGTCGTCGGGTTCGACCCGCACGTGGCCCTCGCCGGTGAGCTGAAAGCCGGGACCGAAGTTGCCGGCCTCGCGCCACGGCACCTGCGTGCCGATGGCGACCCGTTCGACGCCGGGCAGCTGGGAGATGCGGCGCATCGCCTCCTTGTAGAAGCCGTCGACCTGATCGGGCGTCCGTCCGTAGGACATGACCGGCACGTGCAAGGCCAGCACGTTGCGCGTCTGGAAAGTGGTGCGGGCCGCCTGCAGCGCGAACAGCGCCGTCAGCAGCATGCCGGCGCCGGCCAGCAGCACGAACGACGCGGCGATCTGGGTCACCGCGAAGATGCGCAGGCGACGGTTGGTGCCCGACGTGATCCGCACGCCGCCGGTCGACGAGGCGAGTCCGCCAGGGCCCTCGGCGGAGGGCAGGCGCGGCACGAAGGCCAGCAGGACCGCCGCGACGAGCGCCAGCCCCACGCCGACCCACAGCATGCTGGCGTCCACCGAGAGCTCGAGCGCACGGACGGAGAAGCGCGCCGCGTAGCGCGACAGCAGGGCCACCATCGGCCGCGCCAACGCGACACCGAGGATGGCCCCGGCGCCGCACAGCAGCAGGCTCTCCGCCAGCAGCGTGCGGCGCAGCGCCCAGGCGCTGGCCCCGAGCGTCGCGCGGATCGCCAGCTCGCCTTCCCGTCGCACCGATCGCGCCAGGATCAGGTTGGCGACGTTCGAGCAGGCGATGATGAAAACGAGCCCGGAGGCGGCCAGCAGCACGAGCAGCACGGTCCGGGCCGGCGAGGCAATCTGATCGCGCAGCGGCACGGCGTCGATACGGAAGTCGCCCTTCTTCGGATACGACTCCGGGTGGGCCTTCACCATGGCGCCGTGCACGCCACGCAGCTCTGCCCGCGCCGACTCGAGGCTGGCGCCCGGCCGGAGCCGGCCGAACAGCTCGGTCATCCGGTGGACACGGCCGGTCACCATCTCGGCCTCGAGATGGTGCGGACTGGTGACCACGTTGGCGATGATCTCCGTCTCCGCCGGGTAGGGCACCGACGGCTCGAGGACGCCGACGATCGTTGCCAGGCGTTCGTTGAACCGCACCGTCTTGCCAATCACCGACCGATCGCCGTTCAGCGTGCTGCTCCAGAACCGATGGGTCAGCACCGCGACGCCGGCGGCTTTCGGGC
>JANOIR010000588.1:0-23292 GCA_031407765.1 Vicinamibacteraceae bacterium | reverse complement strand
TGCTTCTGATCGGCGCTGAGCGGCGTCGCCGAGAGCAGCTCGGCCATGCCCAGGACACCGTTCATCGGCGTGCGGATCTCGTGGCTCATGTTGGCCACGAACTCGCTCTTGGCGCGGCTTGCGGCTTCCGCGGATTCCTTGGCGACGACCAGGTCGTGGGTCTGCGTCGCGACGCGATTGCGCAGGACGACCAGCCAGACGAGCGCCAGCGCGATCACGCCGGCGAGGACGCCGACGAGCGTCAGGGCCCGTCCCGCAGTCCAGAACGCCGGCGAGCGGAGGACCTCGATGCCGCCGGCGAGCGGGACCAGAACCTGGAAGCTGCGGCCGAGCTTGTAGATGCCGGTGCTCGCCACCTGCACGCTGCAGATGCCGCGCAACCGCAGCCGGCTTCCCGGCTGCAGGCGATCGAGCTCGGTGCGCGGCGTCCGCGGGTCGAGCAGGGCGTTGAAGGCAATACCATCCGCGTCGAGCAGCAGTGTCTCACCATCCGGCGTCGGTACGCGCTCGAGCAGACGCGCGTCGATCTCGACGAGCTGCGCTTCGGCGCCGCCGCCGATCAGGCGTTCCGCCGGCAGCGTGACCGGGTCGACCGGTGAGCCGGTGGCGACCTGCCGGACTAGGGCATCCTCCAGCACCAGGCCGTAAGGACCGGTGGTCGGGAAACCCACGGCTTCGACGATCGCGCCGGCGCTCAATTCGAGCGGCGACGGGACGCGTGCCTCGATCGCGCCGGTCGGGTCGCTGATGAAGACACGGCTGCCGCGATCGAGCGTCACGGTGCCCTTCACCTTCACGCGACGGCCCTCGGTGTCGGGCGAGCCGTAGCGCAGCAGCCGGTCGATGCTGCGCAGCTCGGCGCGGTAGGGATCGAGGTGCCCCGGACGCTCGACCCGGAGGTTTCGCATCGAGGGCACGAACAGCTGGACGCCGGTCATTTGTCGCCGGCTGTTGGCGATCGCACCGGCGACCGCATCCACGGTCACCGCTGAATCGACGAGGTGCACCGGCAGCGGGCCGACGTAGGCCGGGACCTGGCCGTACAGGGTCAGGCCGCCCGTGTGCATCTCGAAGAACAGGTGTCGCTGTTCATCGATCGAGACCCGGCGGACGATGCCGCTGACGGTGATCCACTGAGAGTCGTGGACCCCGGACCGCAGCTCGTCGAGCGTCGGGCCCGCAGCCGTCGGCAAGGTGCCCCGCCCGAGCGGCCGCATGGCGGCGTTCGTCACCGCCGGCGCGAAGCCACCGGTGTCGGTCTCACCCTGCACCTCGACCGCGTCGCCGACCGCGAACGAGTGCGTGACGAATTGGGTGTTGACGTAGACGCCGGCAGTCTTGTCTTGGATGAAGAGCAGCCGCCAGGCCGGATCGTAGTAGGTGACCACACCGCGCAGGCGCGCGCGGTGGCGGAGCGAGCTGTCGAACGGCGACAGGCGGCGCACCGTCGCCGCGTCGGTGATGACGGTGTCGGCCATCGCCGAGCGCTCGGGCAGGAGATCGCCGACGCTGTCGCAGAAGATCTCGGACTCGCCGCGGCGTCTGGCCCCGGTGGTGGTTCGAATCGGCACGCCGCGAACGCGGAGCCGGTGCCCGACCAGCAGGGACGCGTCGGAGACGGAGCCGACCTGGATCCACACCACGACCGTGCGATCGCTCGCGGCGACTTCGATGCGCAGGCGTGCCTGCCGCATCTGTGCAGCGCGCATCGTGCCCTGGATCTCGACGCGCTTGCCGTCATGACGACCGTCGAGGACCTCGGTGATCGCGGTGGGCGGGCCTATCTGGCGACGGTTCCGGGTCAGGGCGGTGAGCGCTGGTGCGTGCAGCACGACCTGGCCGTCGCGGACACTCGTGGTCGCGTCGATGACGACGTCCTGGCCCTCGTTCGCAAAGTATGCGTTTTCGCCCGTGTGGATCAGGACGGTGCCGGTCCCGTCCTCGACGGTCAGCAGCCGCCAGTCGCCATCGAAGTAGGTCACGCGTCCCTTGAAGCGGACCTTGCGCCCGCCGGCCGCGGCCTGGGGCGTCAAGCCGCGGATCGCGGCGGCAGTGGTCAGGACTTCGGCGGTGCTCTCCGGGCGGACGGTGCAGCCGGCGAACAGCGTCGCCAGGCACGCCCAGACGCCTGCCGTGAGCGCCGCTCGCCGGCGGCGATGGGGCCGCGAGGACGGGGGAGCCGCGGGCAGCACCGGGAACGCATAGGGCATCATCATGGCCGCACGCGGCCGTGAGCGGTCAATCGGCGGCAGGACCCACCGCATGAAGTTTGGGGAACCCGTCCTGCCCGGCGGCGCAAGACCGTGCAGGGGCCAGGGTGGAACTGCAGTACCCGCTAGACGTCTTCGCGCTCGTCGTGGGCGCCGAGGTCGAGCGCCTTGCCGGTGAAGTGGATGTCGTGGCCGTGGATCTTTTCGCGCAGCAGGCGCCGGGCCTCGCCATAGTGCTCCGGCGGGACGGTCAGCAGCTTCGCCAGCCGCCTCATGCGCGGCAGGACGACCAGCGTCGGCTGCGGCTCCTCACGCCACGAGAGCCCGCCGATGGCCTCGTAGGGCATGAACCCGCTGTCGAGCCAGACGCCGTCACGGTAGAAGCCCCGGCCGATCCGCATGGTCAGTGGCCCGAGATAGACGTAGTAGAGCAGCATCATCGTCTCGCCGAAGATGTCGGTGCGGTGCTGCTTGAGGATCTTCACGACGATGATGGTGCCGAGCATCATCCCGATCGCGATGAGCAGTCGAGGATGCGCCGGCTTCCGGCCCGGCCAGGTCAGCAGGGCGGACGGCTGCAGGCTCCTGAAGCGCACGAGCTGGAAGCCGATGCGCAGGTTGGCGACGAGGAAGCCCACCCCGATCGTCGCGAGCAGGATCGCCACGAGCTGCTGGGGGGTCGCCGGCATGGGCGTCGGACCCGTGGGGAAGGGGTGGCGCTATCGGCCCCGCAGCCAGGTCGTCAGCCAGCCGATCGGCCCGAGCCCGGAGGCGTGCGGATCGCCGATCCAGGCCGGCGGCGTCAGCCACACGAAGGCCAGGATGGCGACGACCATGAGGTCGTACTGCCAGGTCGCCCGCTCATAGGTCCAGTAGAGCGTGCGCCAGATCGCGCGCAGCGGCTGCGGCAGGCTGGTGCCGGCGCCGGCGATCTCCTTGTGGAGCTGGAGGGCGTCGTCGGTCGGCTGGCTCATACCGGAACGCGCTCCGGCGCCTTGGCCCGTTCGAGCTCGCGCCACGTGTAGAAGATGCGGTCGGCCACGGTGAGGATCGACAGCACCAGGATGACCCACAGCACCCCGGCCATGCGGTTGGTGAAGGCCCCGATCATGAACAGCACGATGCGCTCGGGCCGCTCCATGAAGCCGACCTTGCACTGCGCCACGACCGACTCGGCGCGCGCCCTGGCATAGCTCGTCAGCACGGTGAAGATCATCGCCATCACCGTGATGACCACGTAGTCGGTGCGGTGCACGGATGAGTAGAGGTAGACCAGGCCGAGGAACAGCGCCAGGTCCGAGAAGCGGTCCATCACCGAGTCCCAGAAGCCGCCGAACGCCGTCTCCATCCCCATCTCGCGCGCGACCTTGCCGTCGATGAAGTCGAAGATGTTGGCGGCGATCATGATCGCGCCGGCGGTGACGAACCGTCCCGTCGCCAGCGCCCAGGCTGCCACCACGTTGATGAGCACGCCGACGAAGGTGAGGACGTTGGGGTGGATCCGCAACAGCACGCACGCGCGGATGATCGCGCGAAGCGGGAACATGCAAATCGTGCCGATGAGGCCAGTGAAGGTCATGCGAAGGCGGCGTGTTCGTATAATGGCGAGAGCCGCGGGCCGAATCTGCGCCTACAAGTGCCCGAAGTGTAGCAGGTCGCCCGGCTCGGCTCAACCCGCGGCAGCCGCCACAGGCCTCGTCCGGCCAGCCCGGCCAGCTCGTTCGGCCCCCAGCCGCCGTGTTTCATGCCGATAGCCGACCTCAAGGACCAGATCGCGCGTCTCCCCGAGCAGCCGGGGGTCTACCTCTACGCCAACGCGGCCGGGGAGACCATCTACGTCGGCAAGGCGCGGGTGCTGCGGGATCGCGTCCGCAGCTACCTCGGCGCCCGCGGCGGCGATCCGAAGACCGACGCGCTGCTCGACGAGGTGCAGGCGCTGTCGTTCGTGGTGACCGACAGCGTGCCCGAGGCGCTCGCCCTCGAGAGCAACCTGATCAAGCAGCGGTCGCCGAAATACAACATCCTGCTGCGGGACGACAAGAGCTACCCCTACCTGCAGCTCACGACCGGCGAGGCGTTCCCGCGCCTGCTGGTGGCGCGCCGCGTCGAGGAGGACGCGCACGCCTACTACGGGCCGTTCCTGCCAGCCCGCCTGGCCCGCCGCACCATCGATTTGACGCATCGGTTGTTCGGTCTCCGCTCCTGCAACGAGGTGATCACCGGCGGGCGCGGGCGCCCGTGCCTCGAGTACGACATCAAGCGCTGCGTCGCCCCCTGCGTCGCCGCGCTCTGCACTGAAGACGCCTACGCCGCCGCGGTGGCCGGGGCCCGCCTGCTGCTCGAGGGGAAGCGCGACGCGCTCGCCGCCGACCTCGACCGGCGGATGCAGTCGGCGGCGGAGGGCGAGCGCTACGAAGAGGCGGCGCACTGGCGCGACGCCGTTCGCACGGTCGAGGCGCTGCGTGATCGGCAGCAGAAGATGGCGACCGCCGGGCTCGGCGATCGCGACGGGTTCGGTGTCCGCCTCGGGCCGCGCGGCGCGGCCGTCGTCGTGTTCCAGATGCGCGGCGGGCGGGTCGTCGACCGCATCGAGCTGTGGAGCGACGGCGCCCCCGTTGGAGCCGCCGCCGGCCACGCCGCGTCCGGAGCGCCGCCCACGTCGAAGGAGGGCCAGGTCGTGGCCGCGGCGCTGTCGCAGTTCTACGCGATCCACCGGCCGCCGCCGGAGGTCCACGTCCCCGAGCCGCTCGAGGACGCTCCGGCGATCGAGGAGTGGCTGTCGTCGCAGGCCGGGCGCCGGGTCCGCATCGTCGTGCCGCGCCGCGGCGACAAGCGCAGCCTCCTCGAGCTGGCGACCCGCAACGCCCGCGTCGCCTATGAATCGCGGGGCCGCGAGACGCCGGCCGGCACCGCCGATGCGCTCGAGGCGCTGCGCCTGGTGCTGCAGCTGCCGGCGACGCCGCGACGGATCGACTGCTTCGACATCTCGACCTTTCAGGGTAGCGAGACGGTGGCGTCCATGGTCGTCTGCGAGGACGGGCGCATGCAGCCGCGCGAGTATCGCAAGTTCCGCATCCGCGCCGGCGAGGATCTGCCGCTGCCGGACGGCGTCGCCAGCCAGGCCCGGGCGGAGGCGGCGACGGCGCCGGGGGCGGCGGCGCGCATCCTCGACGACTTCAAGTCGATGCGGCAGGTCGTGCGGCGACGGTATCGGGCGGTGGTCGAGCGCGGCGGGCCGTTGCCCGATCTCATCGTCGTCGACGGCGGCAAGGGGCAGCTCGCGGCGGCCTATGCCGCGCTGACCGAGGTCGGTCTCGACGGCACGATGGCCATCGGTCTGGCCAAGCAGGAGGAGCTGGTCTTCACCCGGGACGCCGTCGACGCCATCGCCTTTCCGGCCGGCAGCCCGGCCCTGCGGCTGCTGCAACGCATCCGCGACGAGGCGCACCGCTTTGCGGTCACCTACCATCGCCAGGCCCGCACGCGCCGCGACCTCCGCTCGGTCCTCGACGACGTCGCCGGGGTGGGGCCGCGGCGGCGCAACACGCTGCTCAAGCGCTTCGGCAGCGTGGCCGGCGTCCGCCGCGCCACGCGCGAGGAGCTGACCGCCGTCGTCGGCGGCAAGGCGGCCGACGCCATCCTGGCCCATTTCGCCCACTGACAGGCCAAGAGGCCTATCTCGGCTACCAGGTTGAGCGGCCGAGGCCTTTTGCCGTACGCTGTAGCGTTTTGTCGGACGTCAATCCCGGGCTCATCTTCATCTCGCTGGTCGTGCTGGCCTTCTCTCTGAGCTTTCACGAGATGGCGCACGCCTGGACGGCGCTCCGTCTGGGCGACCACACCGCCTACGACGAGGGCCGGGTGTCGATGAACCCGATCGTGCACGTCGACCCCATCGGCACCATCCTGCTGCCGGCGATGAGCGTGATCCTGACACTCAGCGGCTACTCGGCGCCGCTCCTGGGCTGGGCCAAGCCGGTGCCGATCAGCATCCGGCGGCTGGCGAACCCACGTCGCGACGTCATCCTGATCGCCCTCGCCGGGCCGCTGAGCAACGTGCTGCTCGCGGT
Organism: Vicinamibacteraceae bacterium; assembly: GCA_031407765.1. Lineage (GTDB taxonomy): Bacteria > Acidobacteriota > Vicinamibacteria > Vicinamibacterales > Vicinamibacteraceae > JBDSLU01. The sequence continues at coordinate 17,012 of JANOIR010000588.1, read as the reverse complement.
CGTCACGTCGATCCTGGTGCGAATCTTCCTGCCGTCGATCGAGCAGCTCTCGATTGGCGTCCGCGACCCGTTGCGGGCAATCCTGAGCGCGGCGCTCTTCACCAATCTCGGGCTGTTCCTGTTCAACATGGTCCCGATCCCGCCGCTCGACGGCGGCCGCATCCTCTCCAACCTGCTGCCGCTGCGGCCCGGCCTGGCCTTCGACAACATGGTCGGCGTCTACGGCGGCATCATCCTGCTCACGCTGGTCTTCACTGGCGTGCTCAGCCGGGCGCTCACGCCCGCGACGATCACCCTGGCGCAGCTGCTACTGTCGTGACGAAACGTGTCGTGTCGGGGATGCGCCCGACCGGAAAGCTCCACCTCGGCCACCTGGTCGGCGCCTTGCGCAACTGGGTCGAGCTGCAGGATCGGTTCGACTGCTTCTACTTCGTGGCCGACTGGCACGCGCTCACCAGCGAGTACGCGGACACGCGTGAGATCACCGCCAACGCCCTCGACAACGCCGCCGACTGGATCGCCGCCGGCGTCGATCCGGAGCGGAGCACGCTGTTCGTCCAGTCGATGGTGCCGGAGCACGCCGAGCTGCACCTGCTGCTGTCGATGATCGCGCCGACGCCGTGGCTGGAGCGGGTCCCCACCTACAAGGAGCAGCAGGAACAGGTCACCGATCGCGACCTCGCCACCTACGGTTTTCTCGGCTACCCGCTGCTGCAGACCGCCGACGTCGTGATCTACAACGCGCACGCCGTCCCGGTCGGCGAAGACCAGGTGCCGCACCTCGAGCTGTCGCGCGAGATCGTGCGCCGCTTCAACGGCCTGTACGGCCAGGTCTTCGTCGAGCCGCAGCCGATGCTGACGCGGTTCGCGCGCCTGCCCGGCGTCGACAACCGCAAGATGAGCAAGAGCTATCGCAACGCCATCAACCTCTCCGACACCCCCGACGAGGTGAAGAAGAAGGTGATGTCGATGTACACCGACCCGCAGCGGGTCCGCGCCGACACGCCTGGCACGGTCGAAGGCAACCCGGTGTTCGTCTATCACGACGCGTTCAACCCGGACGTCGCCGAAGTCGACGATCTGAAGGCGCGCTATCGCGCCGGCACGGTCGGGGACGTCGAGGTGAAGCAGAAGCTGGTGAAGGCGCTGCACGCGACGCTCGAGCCGCTGCGCGAGCGGCGGGCGCAGCACGCCGGACCGGCGCGCGTGCGCGAGCTCCTCAACGAGGGGGCCAAGCGGGCCCGGGCGATCGCCACCGAGACGATGGGGCAGGTGCGCGAGGCGATGCACCTGAAGTACTGAGCCCATGGAGCCCTTCGAGTCCACCGTGGAGGCCTACCCGATCCGGCTGGAGAACTTCAACGGGCCGCTCGATCTCCTGCTGCACCTGATCCGGCAGCACGAGGTCAACGTCTACGACATCCCGATCGCGCTGATCACCCAGCAGTATCTCGATTACCTCGGGATCATGCAGGAGCTGGACCTCGACGTCGCCGGCGACTTCCTGGTGATGGCGGCGACGCTGATCCACATCAAGTCGCGCCTGCTCCTGCCGCGGCCGGCGCCGGAGCAGGTGGGGGACGAAGAGGATCTGCGCGACGCCCTGGTCCGGCGCCTCGTCGAGCACCAACAGTTCAAGGCCGCGGCCGAGATGCTGCACGAGCGCGAGACCGTGCGCAGCGCGCAGTGGACCCGCGCCGAGACGCGGATCGCCGAGATCGCGGGCGAGGCGCCGGAGCCCGAGCTCGAGGTCGACCTGTTCAGCCTGATGTCGGCGTTCAAGGCCGTCCTCAGCCGCGCCAAGCAGCGGCCGCAGATGGTGCTGCCCGGCGAGCAGCTGTCGATCGAGGCGCGCATCGAGCAGCTCCTGTCGCGTCTCTCGACCACCGACGCCTGCGGCTTCGCCGAGCTGTTCGACGACGTCGCCACCCGCGCCGATCTCGTCGTGACCTTCCTCGCGCTCCTCGAGATGATCCGTCTCAAGGTGATTCGCGTCTACCAGACCGGCCCGTTCGGCGACATCCGCATCTACCGTCGCCAGGCGACCGAAGCCAGCGCGCCGCATTACGAGACGGCGCCCGGCACCCCGACCGCTCATGACTGACGAACCAGACGACCTGACCGGCGAGCCGTCCCCGAATCCGGACCTGTCCGCCGTGGCGGCGGGCGAGGTGCTCGACAACGCGGACGTGGCCGCCGAAGCGACGAGTGAGGAGCTCGCGAAGGCGGACCCGCAGACGCTCAAGCCGATCCTCGAAGCGCTGATCTTCGCCTCGCCCGATCCGCTGACGCTGAAGGAAGCGGCATCGCTGCTCGCCGCCGAGGCTGCCAGGCCCGAAGTCGAGCAGGCCCTGACCCTGCTGCGCCACGACTACGAGCGGGCCGGCGGCCTGCAGCTGGTCGAAGTGGCGGGCGGCTACCAGATCGTGACCCGCCCTGACCTGCACGAGTACGTGCGCCGGCTGTTCCACGAGCGCACCTCGCAGAAGCTGTCGGTGCCGGCGCTCGAGACGCTGGCGGTGATCGCCTATCGCCAGCCGGTGACGGCGCCTGAAATCGCCGAGATCCGCGGCGTCAACACCTCCGGCGTCCTGAACACGCTGATCTCGCGCAAGCTGGTGAAGGTGGTGGGGCGCAAGCCGGTCGTCGGCCGCCCGTTCATGTATGGGACGACCCGCGATTTCCTGGACAAGTTCGGGCTCAACGACCTGTCCGACCTGCCGAAGGTGGAGGATCTCGCCGACGTGCTGGGCTTCGACCCGCCGGCGCTCGCCGAGCTCACGCCCACCGAGCAGCCGCTCGCGTTCGACTTCGGCGATGCGCCAGCCAAGACCGACGACAGCGCCTCCTAGCCGCGATGTGCGCGACGCGCCGCGACGGCGGAGCCGCCCGCAGCGCAGCGGGCCGGTCGACTCAGGCCCGCGAACGCGGACCCTGGCCGACCAGCGCCAGGACGCGGGCCACCGTGTCGGCGATCGAGAGGCGAGTGGTGTCGAGGTGCACGGCGTCGGCGGCCATCGCCAGCGGCGAGACGACGCGGCTGCGATCGGCGGCGTCGCGTTCGTCGAGTGCGGTGGCCACCGCGGCGACGCTGAAGCTGCCGGACTGGTGGGCCGGGTCGTGGGCACGGCGCCGGGCACGCTCCGCCGGGTCGGCGTCGAGGTAGACCTTGACCGGGGCCTCGGGGAAGACCACCGTGCCGATGTCGCGGCCTTCCATCACCAGGTTGCCGTCGCCGGCCATCGCGCGCTGGCGGGCGACGAGGATGGCGCGTACGGCGGCGAGCCGCGCGACCAGCGACGCCGCGCGATCGACGACCGGGGTGCGGATCGCGGCGGTGACGTCGATGCCGTCGATGGCCACGCGGCTGGCATCGACCTCGATGCGGGCACGCTCGGCCAGCGCGGCCACTGCCGCCTCGTCGTCGAGGGAGACGCCGTGCTCGACCGCCGCCCAGGCCACCGCGCGGTACATCGCGCCGGTGTCGACGTGACGGTATCCGAGCGTCTCCGCGACCTTGCGCGCCACCGTGCCCTTGCCCGCGCCGGACGGGCCGTCAATCGCAATCACCACTGCCGCATTCTACCTCCCTGGTCGGCGGCCGCGCTCTCACGCGCGGCCGCGGGCCGCGTGCCGGCTGCTCGTTACCCATCCGCTGGCTGACGCCTGCATGCGACTGACCAGAAAACGGATCGTCGTCGTCGTACTCCTCGTCCTGCTGGCGCTCGGTGCGTGGACGGCGGTGCCCTACGTGCGCGCGGCGTCGCTGGTGGTACGCATGGCCGGGATGCACGGCCCCTGGCTCGACCGCCTCGGCCGCTTCCAGACCGGCGCCGTGACGACGCGCGATACCGTCATCGAGGCCCGCAGCGGCCGCATGCGCGCCCGGGTCTACGAGCCGGACACGCGGCGTGCGCGCACCGTGCTGTTGACCGGCGGCGTCCACGCCAAGGGCATCGATGAACCGCGGCTGATGAAGCTGGCGCGCGATCTCGCGGCGGGAGGGACGCCGGTCGTCACCGCGGAGATCGACGACCTGCTGCACTACCGCATCACCCCGAAGCTGACCGATTCGATCGAGGACGCGATCCTCTGGGTCGGCGCCGATCGCGGGCTCGCGCCGGACGGCCGGATCGGTGTGATGGGCGTCAGCTTCGCGGGCGGGCTGTCGATCGTCGCGGCCGGGCGGCCGAAGGTGTCGCCGCACGTGGCCTACGTCTTCTCGTTCGGCGGCCACGGTAGCCTGCCGGACGTCGTCCGCTTCCTTTGCACGGGCGTGCAGCCAGACGGATCCAAGCGCGTCCCGCACGACTACAGCGTCGTGGTCGTGCTGATGAACACCGCGGAGCAGGTCGTCCCGCCCGAGCAGGTGGGACCGATGCGTGCGGCCATCATGTCGAACATGCAGGCCCAGCACCTGGCGATGGTCGATCAGAAAGCCGCCGCGGCCGAGTTGAAGCGCACGCAAGCGATGACCGCGGCGCTGCCCGAGCCGGCGCGCACGCTGATGACCTACGCGAATACGCGCAACGTCGCGGCGCTCGGGCCGATCCTGCTGCCGCATACCGACACGATCACGGAGGATCCGGCGCTGTCGCCGGCCCGCTCGACCACCGTCACGGCGCCGGTGTTCCTGTTACACGGCGCCGACGACAACGTGGTGCCGGCGATCGAATCGCGGCGGCTCGCGGTCGTCCTCGCGCGCGCCGCGCCGGTGCACCTGCTGGTGACCTCGCTGATCACCCACGCCGAGGTCGACCGCCCGCCGACGGCCGGCGAGGTGTGGGAGATGATCCGCTTCTTTCGCGCGATCGGGGCTGCGGGGGCGCTGTAGCCGCCTTCGCCTGACTGCCCACATTGCGGAAGCCCGGCTTCGGCGCGCCGGGGGCCGCCTTCGCCTGGCCACCGTTGCTGCGGAAGCCAGGCCTCGGCACCCCGGAGGCCGCCTTCGCCGGGCCCCCGCCGCCACGGTAGCCAGGCTTCGGCCCAGAGGGCGCCTTCGCCGCGCCGGCAGGCTTGGGCGGACGCCGCTTCGGCGGCCTGGGCGCGACCATCGGCACCGCCGACGGCTTGGTCCGCGGTGGCGGCGCCTCCGTCGCGCCGCGACGCCGATCGGTCGGACGTGCCTTCGGCGCGTCCAGCCCGGCCGAGGCGTAGAGCGCGCGAATCTCGCCGACGGTCAGCTCGCGCGAGTGGCCGACCTTGAGGCCAGGGTCGCGCAGCGGACCGAAGCCGACGCGACCGAGCGACACCACGGGATGTCCAACCGCCTCGCACATCCGCCGCACCTGGCGGTTGCGCCCTTCGCGCAGCGTGATCTCGACGATGGCGTCCGGGCCGCGCGGGGTATCGAGGCGCTTCAGGACGCGCACGCCGGCCGGGGCGGTGCGGTGGCCGTCGAGCGGGATGCCTTTGGCCAGCCGTTCGATCGCGGCGCCGTCCGGCACGCCGCGGGTCCGCGCGCGGTAGATCTTCGGCACCTCGTGGCGCGGGTGCATCAGCCGCGCCGCCAGCTCGCCGTCGTTGGTCAGCAGCAGCAGGCCTTCGGAGTCGTAGTCGAGACGGCCGACGGGGTAGAGGTAGCCAAGGGCCGGCGGCACCAGCTCCAGCACGGTCGGACGGCGCTCCGGATCCGAGCGCGTCGTGACCATGCCGGTCGGCTTGTTGACCAGCACGTAGCGGAGGAGGACGGCGGTCTTGATCTTCTGGCCGTCGACGGCGATGACGTCGGCGTTGGGATCGGCCTTGGAGCCGAGATCGGTCACCGGGGTGCCATTGACCGAGACCCTGCCCTGGACGATCAGGCCCTCGGCGGCCCGACGCGAGACCACGCCGGCGGCCGAGAGAATTTTCTGGAGGCGTTCCTGCACGTGGCCATTAGGCCACGTGCAACTCCCAACCTCCAACTGCCAACTCCCAAGGCACGCCCAACCACCAACCCCCAAGAAGCCTCAGGGTGACCAAGCAGGTTGGGAGTTGGGCGTTGGGAGTGCCTTGGGCGTTGGAAGTTGGGAGTTGGAGGTTCGGCCTTCGGCCGTCCACTATTCCTCGAAGTCGTCCTTCGACGCCGGGTCGAGCTCCCAGCGGTGCTTGTCGCGGTCCTCGATCTTGGCCGCGCCCTTCAACTCCTCGCCGTCCTCGTAGTTGACGCCGAGCGCCTCGCCGATCTCATCGACGATGTCCTGGTCGGGGGTGGGGTTGTCGCCGCCAGGAGCTTCGTCGCCGCTGCTGTAGGCGAGCTGCCAGTCGGCGTCGACGTCGCCGGCGGTGATGGCCGGGCTGGTTTCGTTCCGCTCCTTGATGTGCTGGAGCATCTCCACGCGTCCGCTGCGCGCGGAGGACGAGCCGCCGCTCGCTGCCAGCGAGGAGGGGATGGCGCCGCGGATGGGCGCCGGCCGGGCCGCCCGGGCCGGTCTGGATCGCGCCTTCTTGGCGGTCGCCTTCTTGGGGGCGGCTTTGCCGACCATCGGAAGGGCAGCGCGGGCGGGCTTCTTGAGAACGGGCGTGGCCCGGCGGACCGGGATCTTACGGGCGGCCGCCTTCTTCGGGGCCGCCTTCTTGGGGGCGGTTTTCCTGGCTGCGACCTTCTTGCCGGCAACCTTCTTCGGCGCGGCCTTCTTCGGCGCGGCCTTCTTGGCGATGGCCTTCGTCGCGGCGGCCGGCTTCTTCTTCGCGGCCTTCCTTGGATCCGGCTTGGCCGCTCCCCGCTTGCTGGCCATCCCGCCCGGGTGCAGGCCCTTCCTGGTTGCCGCCTTCTTCCCCGCCTTCGTTGCCGCCTTCTTCACGACCGTCTTGCGTCCCGCCATCTTTCGTTTCGCCATCGCCAGATCCCCTGAGGTTTTGGCCCCAGGAAGCAGCTGCGAACGCAGCTGCGCAAGAGGCCGACCCCGTTGTTGACAATCGGGTTACAAGATTGACGTCCGCTTTTGACGCCCGGTCAATTCGTTGACAAGAAGCGCGTAAGTTTTGTAGACTCTTCTGCTTGGCGCTGCAAAGATAGTCGCAACAACATGTCGTCTGCAAGTGGGAAGCCTGCTCTAGCCGTCACGGCTAGCGCCGGGTCTTCCACTCGCGGCCTCAACTCGTTGCGGCCATTTTTCTCGCGACCACATCTCAGCGCGCCGGCCGCTGCAAGGTCCGGCACCGTTCGTCAAGGAAGGACTCGCGCGCAATGCCTCATACCGAAGACATGGACAAGGTGATCGAAGCTCCCAAGGAAGGGGGGCGGTCATCACGGTCCGGTCAGGGTAGACCGCTGACGTTGATGCGGCAGGACGACGACGTCGACTCATCCGAGTACGCCCGTCTCCTCGATCTGTACGACACCAGCTTCCGCAACATCGCGGAAGGCGAGGTGGTCAAGGGGACCGTTCTCAAGGTCACCGAGAACGAAGTCGTCGTCGACGTCGGCTTCAAGTCGGAGGGGATGATTCCCCTCGACGAGTTCATCGACGAGACCGGTCAGGTCTCGGTCCAGCCCGGCGATACCGTCGACGTCCTGCTCGAGCGCACCGAAGATCGCGACGGCCACGTCGTCCTCTCGCGCGAAAAAGCCGAGAAGATGAAGATCTGGGACGAGGTCGAAAAGGCCTTCAACGACCACAAGGTGGTCGTCGGCCGGGTCATCGAGCGCATCAAGGGCGGTCTCGCCGTCGACATCGGTGTCCGTGCGTTCCTCCCGGGTTCGCAGATCGACATCCGCCCGGTGCGCAACCTCGACTCGCTCAAGGGCCAGGACCTGCGCATGCGGGTCATCAAGGTCAACAAGAAGCGCGGCAACATCGTCCTCTCGCGCAAGGTCCTCCTCGAAGAGGAGAACGCCGAGAAGAAGAAGCACACGCTCGACACGCTGGCCGAGGGCAAGCAGCTGCGTGGCGTGGTCAAGAACATCACCGACTACGGCGCCTTCATCGACCTCGGCGGCATCGACGGCCTGCTCCACATCACCGACATGTCGTGGGGCCGTGTCCAGCACCCGTCCGAGATCTTCAAGGTCAACGACGAGATCGACGTCGTGGTGCTCAAGTACGACGCCGCGACCGAGCGCGTCTCGCTCGGCCACAAGCAGCTCGCCACCGACCCGTGGAGCGACGTCGTCGATCGCTACCCGGTGACGGCGCGCGTGCACGGCAAGGTCGTCAGCCTGACCGACTACGGCGCCTTCGTCGAGCTCGAGCCGGGTGTCGAGGGACTGATCCACGTCTCCGAGATGTCGTGGAGCAAGCGCGTCAAGCACCCCTCGAAGATCCTCAACGTCGGCGACGAGATCGAGGCGATGGTCCTCGGCGTCGATCCGACGGCACGGCGCATCTCGCTCGGCCTCAAGCAGGTCGCGGCCAATCCGTGGGAAGAGCTGTCGGGCAAGTACCCGGTCGGCACCCGCATCAAGGGCCGCGTTCGCAACCTGACCGAGTTCGGCGCGTTCGTCGAGGTGGAAGAGGGCATCGACGGCCTCATCCACATCTCGGACATGTCGTGGAGCAAGCGCCTGAAGCACCCGTCGGAGGTCCTCAAGAAGGGCGACCTCGTCGAGGCCCAGGTGCTCAACATCGACGCCGAGAACCAGCGCCTGTCGCTCGGTCTGAAGCAGCTCGCCACCGACGTGTGGGACGAGTTCTTCGGCCGCGTCCAGGTCGGGGCGGTGGTCGACGGCAAGGTGGTCCGGATGACCAACTTCGGTGCCTTCGTCGAGCTCGCCGACGGGGTCGAAGGGCTCATTCACGTGTCGGAGTTCGATGACTCGCACGGTGGGGAGAAGATCGACCTCCAGGTCGACCAGACCTACCAGATGAAGGTCATCAAGCTGAGCCCGTCGGAGCGCAAAATCGGCCTCAGCATCCGCGCGCTGAAGAACGAGGAGTACCGCACCGACTGGGAGTCCTACGGCAGCGAGGCGAGCAGCCCGACGGCGACGCTGGGCGATCACTTCCGCAATCAGGGGTAGGCTGTAGCCTGGCTTTGCCTCTGGCGTCCGCGCCGTCTGAAGAACGGCGGCGCGGACGTGCACATCGATCGCTGAGAGGGCCTTCCTCATGTCCACCGGTAGCATGACGAAAGCGGAGCTCGTCGAGGAAGTCTCGCGAGTGTCCGACCTCACCAAGAAACACTCCGAAGTCATCGTCGAGACGGTGTTCCAGAGCATCATCGATGCCCTGCACCGCGGGGAGAAGATCGAGCTGCGCGGCTTCGGCAGCTTCCGCCTGCGCCAGCGCGAGCCGCGCAAGGGGCGCAATCCCAAGACCGGCGACAAGGTCGACGTGCCGCCCAAGAAGGTCCCCTACTTCAAGCCCGGCAAGGAGCTGAAGGATCTTCTGAACCGCGATGCCGATGGTCCGGACGCCTCCGGCGGGGACGGCCTGTCCAAGCCGGGCCTGGCGGGCACGCCGCCGCCCGACGCGGCGTCCTGAGTCCGCGCCCAGATGGATCATGGGCGCCTCGAGCTCCACGCGGGCTGGCCGCGCCGTAGCATGGAGTGCGTAGGCGGGTGGAACGACTCTGGACTCCCTGGAGGCTGGCCTACGTGACCGGTGGCACGGTCGGCGACGGGTGCGTGTTCTGCCGCGCGGCGAGCGGAGACGATCCGCTGGTCGTGCACCGAGGCACCGACGCGTTCGTCATCCTCAATCTCTTCCCCTACAACAACGGCCACGTGATGGTCGTGCCGAAGCGGCACATCGCGTCGCTCGGCGAGGCCACCGCCGACGAGCTCGCCGAGCTGATCACGCTGGTGCGTGACGCCGAGCGCGTGCTCACCGCCGCCTACGCCCCGCACGGCATCAACGTCGGGCTCAACCTCGGGCGCGCCGCCGGCGCGGGCGTCGCCGATCACCTGCACGTGCACCTCGTGCCGCGCTGGAACGGCGACACCAACTTCATGACCGTCGTGGCCGACGCGCGCGTGCTGCCCGAGACGCTCGAGCAGACGGCGGCGCGGCTGCGGCCTCTCTTCCTGCCCGGCGCGGTCGCGGCGGCGTCTGGTCCGCCGCCCGGGCACGCGCCCGGGGTCTGACGCGGAGGCGCGACGTGGATCTCGATCTCACGGCGGAACAGCAGGCGTTTCTCGACGAGGTGCGCCGCTTTGCCGACGACGAAGTGGCGCCGCGCGCCGCGGCGATCGACGAGTCGGACGCCTTTCCGCGCGACCTCGTCGCCCGCGCCGGGGCCATGGGCCTGATGGGCGTGACGATCCCCGAGGCGTGGGGCGGCCGGGGCCTCGACGCGGTCGCCTACACGCTGGCGATCGAGATCGTGGCGCGGGCTAGCGCCACCGTCGCGGTGATCCTCGCGGTCAACAACTCGCTCGTCGCCGAGCCGCTGCTGGCGCACGGGACCGAGGAACAGAAGACGCGCTGGCTGCGGCCGATCGCGCGCGGCTCGGCGATCGGCGCCTTCGCGCTCTCGGAGGAGCACGCCGGCACCGATGCCGCCAACCAGCACACGCGGATCACGCACGATGGCTTCGGCTTCCGGCTGGTCGGCCAGAAGGTGTGGGTCGCCAACGCGGCGGCCGCCGATCTGCTGATCGTCTTCGGCGCGGCCCAGCCCGACGTCGCCAGCCGCGGCATCAGCGCCTTCATCGTCCCCGGCGACGCCAAGGGCATCACCCGCCGGGCCCGCAACGACGCCCTCGGCGTCCGCGGCCTCGGCTGCATGGATCTCGACTTCGCCGACGTGCGCGTCGATTCCGATCAGCTGCTCGGCGCGCCGGGCAAGGGCTTCAGCCTGGCCCGGATCGCGCTCGAAGGCGGGCGCGTCGCGATCGCGGCGCAGGCGCTCGGGGTGGGGCAGGCGGCGCTGGACGAAGCGCTGGCTTACGCCAAGGCGCGTCATACCTTCGGCCAGCCCATCGCCAACTATCAGGCGATCCAGTGGATGCTCGCCGACATGGCCACCGAGCTCGACGCGGCGCGGATGCTGACGCTACGCGCCGCTTCCGCCCGGACAACCCAAGCCCGCGTGGCGTCGGAGGCGGCGATGGCCAAGCTGTTCGCTTCGGAGGCGGCCCATCGCGCCGCGGACAAGGCCATGCAGATCCTGGCCTCGGCCGGCTACCGCCGCGGGTCGCGCGTCGAGCGCCTGTTCCGCGACGTCCGCGGCACGGAGATCTACCAGGGGACGTCCGAGGTTCAGCGCATGATCATCGCGGCCCATGTACTCGAAGGCTGATGGGCGAGATGTTCTGTTCGACTGATCTGGCCGCATGCATCGATCAGGCCGAGGCGCGGCAGATGATCGCGATCGCGCACGGCGCCGCCGCGCGCGATGCTAGCCTGCAGCCGTTCGTCGTGCCGATCGGACAGGGCGCCGCCGTCTACACCGGACCGGGGTCGCCGACCAACAAGATGATCGGCGTCGGCTTCGAGGGCGATCTCGATCCCGACGTCCTCGACGACCTCGAAGCGCGCTTCGCTGCGCGCGGAGCGCGGCTGCAGGGCGAGATCTCGGTGCTCGCGGCGCCGTCGGTGCACGCGCAGCTGGCGGCCCGCGGCTATGAGCTCGCCGGCTTCGAGCACGTGCTCGCGCATCCGCTCGGATCGGCCATCGCGCCGCTGCCGGAGGCGGTCGTCGTCGACGCCGTCGCCGCGGCCGATCTGCCGGCGCTCGGCGACGTCCTGGTCGCGGCCTTCGCCAGTCCGGATGTCGGTGGCGTCGGCGGCGACGCCATACCGCCGCCCGACGAGATCCGCCGCTGGTTCGACATCACCATGAGCGTGGACGGCTTCCGCGGCTACGTCGCGCGCGTCGACGGCGCGATCGCCGGCGGCGGGTCGCTGCGCATCGACGGCGCCATCGCCCAGTTCAGCGGCGCCGGCACGCTGCCGCGCTTCCGCCGCCGCGGCGTGCAGACGGCGCTGCTCCGCGCCCGTCTGGCCGACGCGGCCGCCGCCGGCTGCACGGTCGGCGTGGTCGTCACGCAGCCCGGATCGAAGTCGCAGCAGAACGTCCAGCGCGAAGGGTTCGCCCTGCTGTATGCCCGCCAGCTGCTGGTCAAGCCGCCACCGTCGCCGGCCTGACTCGTGACCTGTCCTCCGCTGCGCGATCCTGCAACGGATCCGCCGATCCCGTCATGCGGCCGCTGTTCTTCGATTCGCTGAGAGCCGACTTCTGAACGAGGGACGCCCGGCGGCGCGGTGGGGTGTGCGCAGCGGCCGTTCCCAGCGTTCAGCAAGCAGGAGAGGATGATGGCCCGTTCGTTCGACGTCCGGTGGATCGTGGGCGCTTGTGCGGCGGCGGTACTGTTCGTGGGCGGCGGCGCGGCAGCGCAGGAGCCCGAGGCCGACGGCCTGTCCTCGCGTGCGGGCTGGACCAAGGGGCCGCACACCGGCTCGCTCGGCGAGCAGGCCGCCATCGTCGTTCCCGAGGGCTCCTACTTTCTCGATGCCTCGGCGACGCGCGCGTTCCTGCAGGCCACCGAGAACGTGCCGAGCGGTCACGAGCTCGGTGCCGTCGTCCGCCCCGCGGAGGGTGACGGTCCGTCCTGGTTCGCGCTCTTCAGCTTCTCGGACGAAGGCTACGTCGACGACTCGGATAAGGATGCGATCGACGCCGACGCCCTGCTCACCAGCATGAAGAAGGGCACCGAGGCCGACAACGCCGAGCGCCAGAAGCGCGGCTGGGCGCCGTTCAACCTCGACGGCTGGCAGACGCGCCCGTTTTACGACACCTCCACCCACAACCTCACCTGGGCGATCCGCGGATCGTCGCCGGGCGAGAGCGCGACCATCAACCACGCGGTGCGCCTGCTGGGCCGCCACGGCGTGATGAGCGTGGCGCTCGTCGCCGGCCAGGAGGGCATTGAGGCCACGACCAACGACTTCAATCACCTGCTCACCGGCTTTTCCTACAAGTCCGGGCAGCGCTACGCCGAGTTCCGCAAGGGCGACAAGATGGCCGGCTACGGCCTGGCCGCGCTGATCGGCGGCGGCGCCGCGGCGGCCGCGGTCAAGACCGGCTTCCTGCAGAAGGCGTGGAAGGTCATCGTGGCGCTGCTCGTGGCCGCGGTCGCCGGGCTCAAGAAACTGTTCGGCGGTTCGCGCCGCGAGGACCCGGCGCCGTTGGTCCAGCCTCCGCCCGTGCCGTAGACGTTGCTGGTCTTGCGGCCCGCCGCTCACGGCCGGCCGCGGGCCGCGCTTTGGACGTGCGCGCTGCTATGCGCGACGCTGGGCGCGTCGCGGCGCCCGCACGTGCGCGGCAGCTTGTCTTGCGGCCCGCACGCGGGCGGCTTCGACTTTACACTCTCAGCGTGGTCGACGGGTTCATCGCGGTCGTCTGGGTCGTCTACCTCGTCGATCTGTTCGTCGCGGCCGTGCCCGGTGCCTGGACGTTCCGGGGCCGCCGCGGCGCCATGCGCGCGACCACGGTTCCCGACATCCAGCTGGCCGGCGGCTTCGCGCTGATGCGGTTGCCGCTGCTGCCGTCCGAGGCCGCCTTCGTCGTCGCCGGCTCCGACTTGCCGGGGACGGCGCGGCTGGCCCGGGTCGACACCGTGATCGCTGAGGCGCGGCCGGTGACGATCGCGGCCGCAGCGCTCGCGGGGGTGCTTCTCGCCGGCCTTCCCGCGCTGCGCGTCGGCTGGGTGACGCCGAAGGCGTGGGTGATCGCCGCCGCCGCGGCGTGGCTGACGACCGCGCTCGTCTTCGTGCGCGGCTACCGTCGCGTCCACGCGCGCTGGCCCACGGTCGAGACCTGGTTCGCGACGCTGCTCTCGCCGGTTGGCGCCAGCCGCAGCGTCTACGCGCTCTACTGGCGCAGCCTGGACGCCCTGCACCCGATCGAGGCGGCAGCGGCGTTGTGCGACGACGCCGAGCTGCTGAGGGTGGCGCGACTGTGGACCTATGACGCGCCGGACGATCGCCCGCGTGTCCGCCGCCTGCTCGAACCGCGCGGCCTGGCGGGGCGGCTGTCGGAGCCGCCGCCCGTCGATGCCGACGGATCGCCGCAGTACTGCCCGCGCTGCAGCAGCGGCTATGCGGCCTTCGTCACCGACTGCGCCGACTGCCAGGTGCCGCTCTCGCCGCGCGAGCCGTGACGACGCCGGAGTCGTCGGTCAGGCGAGGATCGCTTTGGCGATCGTCTGCAGCTGCATGTTGGACGTGCCCTCGTAGATCTGGCCGATCTTGGCGTCGCGATACAGCTTCTCGACCGGATAGTCCCGCGTGTAGCCGTTGCCGCCGTGGAGCTGCACCGCGAGCGACGAGACGTGCTCGGCGGCCTCGGAGGCGAAGAGCTTGCACATTGCCGCTTCGCGCAGGAACGGCCGGCGCGCGTCGCGGAGTCGCGCCGCGTTGTAGACGAGCAGCCGCGCCGCCTCGAGCTCGGTCGCGGCGCGCGCCAGCTGGAACTGGACGCCCTGGAAATCGGCGATCGCCTTGCCGAACTGGCGCCGCGTCTTGACGTAGGCGATGGCGTGATCGAGCGCGCCCTGAGCCAGACCGACCATCTGCGCGCCGATCCCGATGCGGCCTTCGTTCAACGTCTCGATCGCGACCTTGTAACCTTTACCGGGCTCGCCGAGCACCGCGGACGGCTCGACGCGGCAGCCGTCGAAGAGGAGCTCGCAGGTGCTGCTGGCGCGGATGCCGAGCTTGTCTTCCTTGCGGCCGACGGTGAAGCCGGCCGCGCCGCGCTCGACCACGAAGGCGGTGATGCCGCGGTAGCCGGCGGCCGGATCGATGGTCGCGAAGACGATGAAAATCTCGGCCTCGCGGCCGTTCGTGATCCACACCTTGCGCCCGCGCAGCACGTAGGCGTCGCCGTCGGGCTCGGCCCGCGTCGTGAGCGCGAAGGCGTCGCTGCCGGCTTCGGGCTCGGAGAGTGCGTAGGCGCCGACCGCCGTCGCTGCCAGACGGGGCAGGAAGGCGGCCTGCTGCGCCGGCGTGCCCCAGCGCAGCAGCGCGTTGACGACCAGCGTGTTGTGGACGTCGACCAGCACGCCGACCGACGGATCGACGCGCGACAGCTCCTCGATGGCCAGTGTCGCGTGGAAGAAGGTCGCGGCGGCGCCGCCGTGCGCCTCCGGCACCTCGATGCCCATCACGCCGAGCGCGAAGAGCGCCTGGATCAGGTCGGGGTCGAACGCCTGGCGCTCGTCCATGCCGCGGACGAGGGGCGCGACCTGGGCCTCGGCGAAGGCGCGTACGCTGTCGCGAAAGAGCCGCTCGTCCTCCGTCAGCGTCGAAAGGGGAGATGGCGTGGCGGCCGCGGCGTCGACCGGCTCGGGCATAGGCGTTCAGGTATTATGGCCGAAGCCTGCATGCTCGCCAGTCTGGGAGAAGGTCCATGTCCTGCGGTACGTTGCGCGCGCGTCTTCTGATCGCCGCGATCATCGGCGCGTCGGTGGTGCCGATCCTGGCGCAGTCGGCCGGCCAGTCGGCGCCGCCGTCCCAGGCGCAGCCCCAGGCGCCGCCGGCCTCGCCGCCGGCCCGGACCTCGCCGCCGCCCGCAGGGGCCCCGGCCCAGCCCCCGCCAGCGGCCCAGACTCCGGCGACGCCGCCACCTGCGCCGGCCGGCGCTCAGCCCACCGCCCAGCCCGCCGCGCAGGCCCCGGCTTTCCGCACCGGCATCAATTTCGTCCGTGTCGACGCCCTGATCACCGACAACAAGGGCAACGCGATCGAGAACCTCACCCAGGACGACTTCGAGGTCTATGAGGACAACAAGCTCCAGAAGGTCGAGAGCTTCCGCTACATCAAGGTCGAGGGCAACCCGATCGAGGGCGAGCTGCCGAGGCAGATCCGCACGACCTGGGACGAGGAGACCGAGCTGGCGCGCGACGACGTCCGGCTCTTCGTCATCTTCTTCGACGATTACCACGTCCGGCGCGGCGCCGCCCTCGCCGTCAAGCGCCAGCTCACCGACTTCATCCGCCGCTACGTCGGTCCGATGGACATCCTCGGCGTGATGTACCCGCTGACACCGTTCTCGACCATCGGCTACACCCGCAACCACGAGGCGGTGATCAAGGAGATCGAGAGCTGGGACGGGCGCCGCTTCGACTACCGCGCCCGCAACGAGTTCGAGGAGCGCTACGCCTACTACCCGGCGGAAGTCGTCGAGCGCGTGCGCAACCAGGTGAGCCTGTCGGCGCTCGAGGCGCTCGCGACCGGCCTCGGCACCAAGCGCGAAGGGCGCAAGTCGATCATCCTCGTGAGTGAGGGCTACTCGAACTACCTGCCGCCGCAGATGCGCGATCCCGTTGCGGCGATGCCGGGCACCGGCAACCCGAACCGGGCCAGACCGATGGCCGGCGACGGCACGCCCGAAGAGCGGAACGCCGAGCAGCGCGCCCAGTTCATGGGCCAGGTGGACCTGCTGACGGATCTGCGCGAGGTGTTCACGGCGGCCAACCGCGCCAACTGCGCCATCTACGCGATGGACCCGCGCGGGCTGGCGGTCTTCAACTACGACATCGACCAGGGCGTCGGCAGCAGCAACATCGACCGGTCCGAGCTGAACGCCGGGCTCGACACGCTGCGGACGCTGGCCGACGAGACCGACGGCCGCGCCATCCTCAACACCAACGACCTCACCAAAGGCCTCGGGCAGATGGTGAAGGACGCCAGCTCCTACTACCTGCTCGGCTACACCGCCTCGTCGCCGACGGACGGCAAGTTCAAACAGATCCGCGTCAAGGTGAAGCGGCCCGGCTTGCAGGTGCGCGCGCGCCGGGGCTACTGGGCGTTGTCACCCGACGATGTCGCCGCCGTCGAAGCCGCGGCGACGCGGGTCGGCCCGGCCCCGGAGATCGGTCAGGCCCTGGCGCAGATCGAGACGCCCCTGCGGGCGCGCACCATCCGTACCTGGATTGGCACCGCCCGTGGCGAGAACGGACGCACCGCGGTGACGCTGGTGTGGGAGCCGGCGCCGATCGGGACCGGCGAGCGCCGCGAGGCGGCGGCGCAGCTCGCGGTCACGGCGGGCGGGCAGACCGGCTCGGCCTACTTCCGCGGCAAGGTGCCCGGCACGGACGCCGCAGCCGCGCCGGCCGCGCCGGCGACGCCGGGGGCGCCCGC
>JANOIR010000571.1:0-3193 GCA_031407765.1 Vicinamibacteraceae bacterium | reverse complement strand
TGATGGCCGTGGCCATGATCCCGCTCACCATCGCGCTCGTCGGCTTCGTGCTGCTGGCCAAAGAGAGCCCGCGGCGCGGCGGCACGCCGACGATGGCCCAGTACCTGCGCTCGCTCAAGCAGCGCGACCTCTGGTCGTTCTGTGCGCTTTATTCGGTGACCTTCGGTGGCTACGTCGGCCTCGGCAGCTTCCTGCCGCTGATGCTGCGCGACCAGTACCAGGTCACCCCGGTCACCGCCGGCCTGCTCACCGCCCTCGTGGCGTTCGTCGGCAGCGTCTCGCGCCCCGCCGGTGGCATCCTCGCCGACAAGGTCGGCGGCGCGCCGCTGCTGTCGCTGCTCCTCACCGGCATCGCCGTCGCCTACGCACTGTGTGCGACGCTGCCGTCGCTGCCGACGGCGGTCGCCATCCTGGGAGTACTGATGCTGTGCCTGGGGCTCGGCAACGGCGCGGTGTTCCAGATGGTGCCGCAGCGATTCGCGCGCGAGATCGGCCTCGTCACCGGCGTGGTCGGCGCGATCGGCGGCATCGGCGGCTTCATCCTGCCCAACGTGCTCGGCCAGGCCCGGGCCGGCACCGGCTCGTTCGCGACCGGCTTCGTGATCCTGACCGTGCTCGCCGCGGGCGGAGTCGTGCTGCTGCGGTCGCTGATGGCGTCGAAGACGGGCTGGCGCGCGTCCTGGCGCGAGGTCGAAGCCGAAGCCGACGCGGCCTAATACAAGTCGCCGGCGGCTTTTCCCGACCACTCACACAGGCGCGCGCGGTCCGCGTCGGTGAGCTTCGCCTCGCTGTGCATCCAGGTGTACTGCGGGATCGGCATGTGGCCCTTCTTCACCTCGTCGCAAATCGCGTCGAGCAGCTCGCCGGCCTCCTCGGGGCCCTCCGGCCAGTCGGAGAGGTTCATGCTCCCGCGGCCGTCGTTGACGTGGCCGATCACCTGCCAGGACACCGGCGCCACGTGCGAGTACCACGGCCAGACGGTGTCGTGTGAGTGGCAGTTGCGGCAGGATCGATCGAGCGTCGCCTTCACGTCGGCGGGCACGGCGAGCCGCTTGGTGACGGCCTTGGTCGGGTCGCTCGCGGGGTTGGTGCGAGCAGGGCCGACGAACTGGATGACGACGAACACGACGAGGCCGACGAGGATCAGGCGTTTGAACAGGCGTCCCACGGTTAGGTTCTCCCGCGCGTGATTTTATCCGCACGCCTCCGCCCGACGCCGCGCCGGCCGTGAGAGGCCGGCGCAAGACCACGACCCCGCCCCGCGTGACGGCGCCGCGGCGCGCCCAGCGCCGCGAATAGCAGCCGGCACGTCGAAGAGGGCGGCCCGCGGCCGTGCGTGAGAGCGCGGCCGCAAAACCAGCAACGACGGCCGGCGGACCCGCCCCCGCGAGCCCGCCGGCCTCTCGTGCCCGTCTCCCAGCCCGAAGGCTAGAAGAACTTGCGCGAGATGTTGAAGCCCATGTACCAGTTGCTGCCGCCGTCGGCGTTGGGTTCGCCGCCGCGGGCAACCTGGGCCATCGTCGAACCGAAGGTGTTCGAGAAGATCAGCTGAAAGGCATGGCCGCCGGCACGCTTTTCGATGGCGAAGCTGCCGGATGTCTTCTTCGGGTCGTAGCCACTGACCCGCGGCACGACCTCGGCGACGATGTAGACCGTCGGGCGGATGCGGATCCGGCCGCCGATGCCCAGCAGGAACGTGTCGTTGTGGTCGACGATCTCGGACGGCCGCTGGTTGGTGTTGTTGACCCAGATCGGCTCGAGATGGATGGCGCCGTGCTCGCCGAACTCGCGCGTGAGGATCGCGCCGAGGGCCGGCGAGTAGCTGTCGCGGAAGTTGTTGGTGCCGTCGATCGACGCGTAGGCGGCGATCCCGATCGGAAACGACTCCGACTGCTGCTTGAGATCGTACTGCCCGAAGAACTGGATCGTCTTCTCGTTGTTGGTGCGGTAGATGCCGACCTGGCCGCCGTCGATGATCCCCATCCGGAACTCCATGCCAATGACCGCGCCGGAGTCGAGGCCGAACAGGTCTCCGGCCAGGTCGCCGAAGTCACCGTCGCCGAGCGGGCGGGTGAAGCGGTGCGTGACGCGGAACGCGCTCTTCCACTTGGGGAGGCGCAGGCCGGTCGGCAGGTTGATCAGCGTGAAGTCCGGCTGCGAGCGGTTCAGCACCGCGTCGTCACGCTCCTCTTCGGCCGGGGCCGGCGTGGCGGCCGGCACCGCCGCGGCCGCCTGCGGCGTGGCTGGAGCCGCAGCCGTCGCCGGGGGCGTCGAGGTGGCCTGCGGCGCGGTCGCGGGCGGAGCGGTCTGGGCGTTGGCAACCGAGCCCCAGGTGAGGGCCGCGAGGACGAGCGCGGTCGAAAGATGACGAATCACGGTTGGGGGCTCCTTAGTTGTTGGGCGCGCCAAGCTCGATCCAGCGCGTGATCACGAGAATCTGTCCGTCGGTGAGCGGCGTGCCGTTGAGCGGCATGCGCACGCCCGAAATGCCTGCCCGGCCTTCGAGCTTGTGAATCAGGTAGCTGTTCTCGGGATCGCCCGGCACGACGCGGGTCGCCCCGGGCTTGTTGCGCGCCGCAACCCCAACGAGGTTGGCGTAGGCGTTGCCCTCGGTCAGGTTCAAGCCCGCCGCAGGATTGCGGCCGACGGCGGTGTGGCAGCTGATGCAGCGCTGCGACAGGACCTCGCTCTGGATGCTGGCGAAGGTCGGCTTCAGGTTCGGTGTTGGGCCGGTGAGATCGGAGAGCTTCTCGTCGCAGGCGCCCATGGCGATGCTCGCGACGCCGACGACGAGGCCCCAGCGCAGGGACCGGAAGAGTGATGACGTGGACAAGGTTCGGAGTCCTCCCGCCGGTTCGACAGAGCAAACCGCCGGCCAGCAGCCCTGACCTGCTCGCTCTGGTGAATCCCTTGATTTTTCGAGGTTTTCGCCCCACCTGGCGCACCGCCGGTTTACGTTCCACGAAAGCGCTTACGTGGGGCGTAAGCCGTGCGCCGAACGGCCCTGGCGCGCCGAAGCCTGCGGCCCGGCCGATCCAGGGCCTGTCGCGCCGAAGCCCCGAAGTATTGGCTCGGGGCGAAGGCGGATCAATCGATGTGGTGCTTGGCCAGGTAGTAGCTCATCGCCCGCTGCGAGATTCCCATCAGCTCGGCGGCGTCCTTCTTGATGCCCTTGGCGGTGTCGAGTGCCTTG
>JANOIR010000541.1:0-11695 GCA_031407765.1 Vicinamibacteraceae bacterium | reverse complement strand
GTGTACTCGCGCAGCGGCACGCCGGCCTTGTTCGACTCGAGGATGGTGCGATCGTCGACGTCGGTGAAATTCATCACCCCGTGCACCGGCAGCTTGGCGACGTGGCGCAGCGTGCGGCGCAGCACGTCGACCGCGGTGAAGGTGCGGAAGTTGCCGATGTGGCCGCGGGCGTACACGGTCAGGCCGCAGGCGTACATGCGGACGACGCCGTCACGCGACGGGGCGAAGTCCTCTTCGGTTCGGGTGAGCGTGTTGTAGAGGCGCATCAAGCAGGATTGGTCGCGGCCCGCGGGCAGGTGAGGAAGCACACCTCGTCGACGCCGGTGCCTTGCAGCTCCGCGGCCGGCACCAGCGCCTTGACGCGCGCGAAGGCGTCGCCGCCCGAGAGCACGGCATGCAGCGAGCGCCCGCCCTCGCCGCGATGGGCCGGCCGGACTTCGAGGATGAGGGCGATTGGGGTGGGCCGGTACGCCAGATCGACGTCGTCGGCCAGCGCCCGGGCGACGGTACACGCGGCGTCGGCCAGGCCGGCGGCGTCGGCGGTGCTGCAGCCGTTCAGCTCGGCGGCCTTCCGTGTCAGCTCGTGGACCGTCTCGACGAGGCGCGGATCCCCGGCGACCGACACGGTGAAGGCGCCGTGTTCTCCAAACCCCTGCGACGTCCCGGACATGCGCGCGATTGTATCAAGGCGACAGGCGATCGAAGAGCGCTTGCGCCTCGGCGCAGTCGGCCCGGATCTGGGCGACCAGGGCCGGCACGTCGGGAAACGTCTGTTCCGCCCGCAGCCGAAGGACGAACGACAGCCGCAGGTCGCGGCCGTACAGGTCCTCGTCCAGGCCGAAGACGTGGGTCTCGATGGTGGCGGCGCCGCCGGTTTCGAAGGTGGGACGCACGCCGATGTTGGTGATGGCGCGGTGGACCGTGCGGCCGAGGGTCACCGCGGTGGCGTAGACGCCCAGGGGCGGCAGCAGCTCGTTTTCGGTCACCAGGTTGGCGGTCGGGACGCCGATCGAACGGCCGCGGCCGGCCCCGGGCACGACCTGGCCGTCGATGAAATGGTAGTGGCCGAGGAGGGCCGCCGCCTCGTCGACCCGGCCTTCCGTCACCAGACGACGCACCCGCGTGCTGCTGACGACGAAGTCGCGGTAGCGCACCGGATCGATCTGCTCGGCGCGGAAGCCGTAGCGCAGGCCGAGCGAGCGCAGCAGCGAGAAATTGCCGGAGCGGTCGCGCCCGAACAGGAAGTTGCCGCCGACCCACACCTCGGCCGGATGCAGCCAGCCGGCGATGACGTCGCGGACGAAGTGCTCCGGCTCCCACTGCGACATCTCGTGCGTGAAGCGGACGAAGGCCACGCCGTCGACGCCGGCCTTGCGCAGCGCCTCGACGCGCTGCGCGTTGGTCATCAGCAGCGGCGGCGCCTTGTCGGGCCGGACGATCCGCGGGGGGTGCGGATCGAAGGTCATCACCACCGCCGTCGCCCCCTGCTCGCGCGCCTGCCGCGACACCCGCTCGACGATCTTCTGGTGCCCGCGGTGCAGGCCGTCGAAGTTGCCAAGGGCGACGATCGGCCGCCGCCAAGTCGCGGGACGTGGGTCGTCGGGGAAGAAGATCACGTCACCCATGGCCGCCGCCTTCCGCGATCTCGAGGCGCAGACCGTCGTGGGCCAGCGCCATCCCCTCGGGCAGCCGCGCGCAGGTGGCGGCGTGGCCGAGGTCGTGCGCCATGTGGGTGAAGAACGAGCGGCGCGCGCCGATCCGCGTCGCCGCGGCGACGGCCTGATCGAGCGAGAAATGCGAGGTATGCGGCCGCTCGCGCAGCGCGTCGAGCACGACCACGTCGAGCCCCTCGAGCAGCGCCCACGACGCGTCGGGAATGGCGCAGCAATCGGTGAGGTAGGCGAAGCGGCCGAAGCGGAAGCCGAGGATCGTGCGGACGCCATGCGTGACCGGCACCGGGCGGACCTCGGCGCCAGCCACCGACAGCGGCCCGTCGAGCACGAACGGCACCAGCCGCGGCACGTACTCGTGCCCCGGCTCTCGCACCGCCTGAAAGGCGTAGGAGAAGATGCGGCGCAGATCGGTCAGCGTGCGCTCGTCGCCGTAAAGGGGGATCGGCCCCTGCTGCAGCGTGTTGAAGCGACGCAGCTCGTCCAGGCCGAGGATGTGGTCGGCGTGGCTGTGCGTGTAGAGCACGGCGTCGATGCGCGTGAACCCGAAGCGCAGCGCCTGGGCGCGCAGGTCGGACGAGGTATCGACGAGGATGGTGGCGCCGCTCGCCATCCGGACCAGGATCGACGGCCGCGACCGGTTGTCGCGCGGATCGGTCGACAGGCACACGGTGCAGGCGCAGCCGATCATCGGCACCCCCATGGACGTGCCGGTGCCGAGAAACGTGACCTCCACGGGACTGGGATCGGGTGGCCGAGCGCCCCGGTCAGGGCATGATGATGCGGGCCTTCTCGACGACGCCGCCGGGCTCCTTGCTGGCGTCGATGTACTTGAGGCGCAGCTCGTAAAGCCACGCGTCAATGAGCTGGACTTCGTCGGCTTCGAGGTTGCCCTGCGTCTTCTGCTGGATCACCGACAGCAGGTCGATCATCTGGCCCGCGGCCGGCATGTTCTTCTGCGTCTCGCCCGTGACCGGATCGCCCACCTCGCCAAGATGGACGGCCGCCATGGTCGCCAGCATCAGCACCAGGTCGGAAAACGACACGGACGATGGCGTGTTCATCGGCCGATGATAGCATCGCGCCGACGTCATGTCCGAGCCCCGATCCGCGGCCACCACGTCCTCGGCCGACCCCGCCGCGTCGGTCCCGTCCGGGCCCGCGCACGCCCCGCCGCCGGCCGGCGCCACGCCGGGCGCGGCCCTCGAGTCGCTGGTGGCGCTGATGCGGATCCTGCGCGGCCCGACCGGCTGTCCCTGGGATCGCGAGCAGACCCTCGATTCCCTGCTGCCGTTCGTCCTCGAGGAAGCGCACGAGGTCGTCGAGGCGGCCGAGCGCCGCGACCTCGACGAGCTGAAGGGCGAGATCGGCGATCTGCTGTTCGAAGGGGTCTTCCTGTCGCAGCTCTGCGCCGAGACCGGCGACTTCACCATCACCGACGCGCTGAACGACGTCCGCGCCAAACTGGTCCGGCGGCATCCGCACGTCTTCGCCCCCGACGCCGCGACCGCGGCGATCACGACGCCCGACGCGGTGAAGGACCGCTGGGACGCCATCAAGGTGACCGAACGGGCCGAGAAGGGCCGCGAACGGACCAGCCATGTCGATGGCGTCCCCGAGGGCCTGCCGGCGCTGCTGCGCGCCTCCCGCATTTCGGCGAAGGCAGCCAAAGTCGGCTTCGAGTGGCCGACGCCGGAGCAGGTGCTCGAGAAGATCGACGAAGAGACGGCGGAGGTCCGCGCCGCGCTCGCCGACGGCGACGACGCGCACGTCGCCGAGGAGGTCGGCGACCTGCTCTTCGCCGTGGCCAACCTCGCGCGCAAGCTCGCACTCGATCCGGAGGCGCTGCTGCGCGCCGCCAACCGCAAGTTCGCGACGCGCTTCCGGGCGATGGAGGCGCGGCTCGCCGAGGCCGGCACGCCGGTCGGCGGCGAGGCGGCCTCCCTCGAGGTCATGGAAGCAGCCTGGCAGGCCGGGAAACGTTCATGATCGTGCTGACTCGCCGCCGCTTCCTGGGCCGCTCGGCCACCGCGCTCGCCCTCGCGTCGATGTGGACGGACGGCTTCCTGTTCCTGCCCGAGCGCCTGCACGCCGCGCCGGCCCAGCCCAACCCGAGCTTCCCGCACTCGCCGTTCACGCTGGGCATCGCCTCCGGCGACCCGCTCGCCGACAGCGTCGTGATCTGGACCCGGCTCGCGCTCGAGCCGCTGGCCGAAGGCGGCGGCATGCCCGACGAATCGATCCGCGTCGTCTGGGAGGTGTCCGAGGACGAGCGGTTCTCAAAGGTGGTGGCCCGCGGCGGTGTCGACGCCTCGCCGCTGCGCGCCCACGCCGTCCACGTCGAGGTCGACGGCCTCCGCCAGGCGCGGCCGTACTGGTACCGCTTCCGCGTCGGCTCGTGGGAGAGCCCGGTCGGCCGCACCCGGACGGCGCCGGCCGCCAACGCCAGCGTCGATCGCGTGCGCTTCGGCTTCGCCTCCTGCCAGAACTGGGAGCAGGGCTACTTCACCGCCTACCGGCACCTCGCCAACGAGGACCTCGAGGTGGTGCTGCACCTCGGCGACTACGTCTACGAGTACGGGACGCAGGAAAATGCGGTGCGCCATGTCGCCGGGGTCGAGACCACGACGCTGGCCGGCTATCGCCAGCGCTACGCGCAGTACCGCACGGACCCCGACCTGCAGGCGGTGCACGCCGCGTTCCCGTTCATCGTCACCTGGGACGATCACGAGGTCGACAACGACTACGCCGACGCGCACTCGCAGGACGACGATCCGGTCGAGCCGTTCCTGCGGCGGCGCGCCGCAGCCTACCAGGCCTACTACGAGCACATGCCGCTGCGGGCCGATCGCCGCCCGCGTGGCCCGGACATGCCGCTCTACCGGGGTCTCCCCTACGGGCGGCTGATCGACTTCGCGGTGCTCGACACGCGGCAGTACCGCAGCACGCAGCCGTGCGGCAACCGGCTGGGCCCGCTCTGCGACGGCGCCCGCGCCGCCGGCGCGACTATCCTCGGCGAACGCCAGCGGCGCTGGCTGTTCGATCGGCTGGACGACTCGCCGGCGCGCTGGCACGTGCTGGCGCAGCAGGTGATGGTCGCGCCGCTCGACGTAGCCGTGGGCCCGCCGGAGGAATTCTCGATGGACAAGTGGATGGCCTACCAGCCGGACCAGCAGGCCCTGCTCGGCTTCCTCGCCTCCCGCAAGCCGTCCAACCCTATTGTGCTGACGGGCGACATCCACAACAGCTTCGCCTGCGACCTGCACGCGAAGAACCTCGACCCGCGCTCGCCGATCGTCGGCGCCGAGTTCGCCGGCACGTCCATTTCGTCCGGGCGCGACGGCACGGACCTCTCGGCGCGCTACCAGGCGGCAATGTCCGACAACCCGCACGTGAAGTTCCACAACGGCCAGCGCGGCTACGTCCGCTGCACGGTGACCCGCGAGCGCTGGACGACCGACTACCGCATCGTGCCGTTCGTCTCGCGTCCCGGCGCGTCGATCGAGACGCGCGCCTCGCTGGTGGTCGAGGACGGCCGTCCCGGCATCCATCGCGCCTGAGCAGCGTCGAGGACCGCGGTCGTGCCCGCGCACGTAGTGATCCGCACCCACCGGCCGTCCGTGTCGACGGCGATGGCCCCGTCGCGATCGGTGCGGTAGAGCGTCGCGCCTCGCTCGCGCACGCGGGCGACGACGGCCGGATCGGGATGGCCGTGGCGGTTGGCACGGCCGGCGCTGGCCACGACGATCGCCGGGTGCACGCCGTCGAGGAACGCCGCCGTCGACGATGTGCGGCTGCCGTGGTGCGCGGCCTTCAACACGCGCAGGGCCGCCGGCGCCAGCCCGTCGGCGAGCGTCGCTTCGACCGCTGGGCCCACGTCCCCGGGCAGGATCAGCGCTACGGCCCCGAGTCGGACCTCCAGCACCAGCGAATCGTCGTTGCGAGGGCGCCGCCGCTCCCAGTCCGGCGCCGGCGGGTGCAGCACCCGCACGTCGACGCCGGCGACCCGCGCCTCGCGTCCGGCGGCGACGGCCCCCCACTCGGCCCCCGCCGCGCCGGCGGCCCGCCGGACGACGTCGAGCACGGCGAGGCCGGCGACCGGCACGCCTTCCCACACCCGCGCCGGCGGAATGAGGGGAATCAGACCAGCCGCGCCGCCGACGTGGTCGGCGTCGGCGTGGGTCAGGAGCAGCGCATCGAGCCGATGCACGCCCTGGGCTCTGAGCGCTGGCGCGACGATCCGCGCGCCGATGTCGAACCGGCTGCCGCCGACCGTGCCGCCAGCATCGACCAGCCACGTCGTGCCGTTCGGGAACCGGATCAGGGTGGCGTCGCCCTGACCGACGTCCAGCGCCACGACACGCAGCCACGCCGCCCCCGGCGGCAACGCCGGCACCGCGCAGGGGGCCTCGCGGCGCGCCGACGCAAACGTCGATCCTTCGGGCGCGCCGCCGACGCCAATGGCGATGACGCCGGCGACCCACGTCGCGGCGGCGACGATGCGCAGCCGTGGCCGGCGTCGCACGTGCCACAGCAGCCACCACGCGGCGACGACGCCCGCGGCCAGCCACAGCGGCGGCGGCGCCAGTGTCCACGCCGACCACGGCGCGTGATCGACCAGCCCGGCACTGGACACGATGCCGGTCGCCGCCACGCGCGCGACCGCGGCCGGAATCGCAGCCAGGGCCGGGTGGAGCGCGGCCGCCGCCAGGAGCACGATGGCGGCGACCTGTACGACGGTCATCAGCGGCACCGCCGCGAAGTTCAACACCAGGCCGGCGAGCGTGGCCTGCCCGAAGGCGTAGGCCGTCACCGGCCCTACCGCGGCCTCGGCCGCGAGCGTGGCACCGGCGAGCAGCGCCAACTGATCGCCGAGCCACGCCACCGGACGCGGCACGCCGGCCGGCAGCAGGCCCGCGAGCCAGCGGGCGAACGCCGCCGCCTGCAGCAGGATGCCGATCGAGGCGAGCATCGTCAGCCAGAAGCCGACGTCGACGACCGCGAGCGGCGCCGCGACGACCAGCAGGATCACGGTGACGGCCACGGCGTTGGTCGCCGGTGTGCGCAGGTCCAGCGCCCGCGCTCCCAGATAGACGGCCGCCGCCAGGGTGGCGCGGGCGACCGACGCGCCGCCCACGACCGCGGCGGCGTAGAGCCCGAGCACGCCGAGCACGGCGATCGCGCGCGACCGCGGCGCCAGACCGAGGCGCCCGACGATCGCGAGAACGATCGCGGCCAGCACCGCAATGTTGCCGCCCGAGATCGCCAGGACATGGTAGGTGCCGGCGCGCTGCAGCCGTGCCTCGACGTCCGGCGACAGACCGGCGCGATCGCCGATCAGCACGGCGAGGACGATCGCCGCCGCCTGTGGATCGTCGGGACCGATGGCCGACGCGACCGTGCGGCGTGCCCAGGCCCGCGCCGCCGCGGTCGCTTCGTCGAGCCAATGCCCCCGGGCCAGGACCTCGACCAGACCGGCGCTCTTCACGGCGCCGAACAGGCGGACGCCGCGCCAGGCCAGCCGCGCCTCCTGGTCGGACGTGCCGAAGTTGCGATACGGGAGTGGCCGGCGCAAGGTGGCGGTCGCCCGGATGCGTCGGCCGGCGCGCCAGGCGTGGCGTGCGACCGGGACGTCGACGCCGGCAATGGTCAGGCGGACGCCGCCGGCGATCGGCACCCACGCCCCGGCCCGCTCGAGGCGGTCGACGTCGAGTGTGCACGTGACGCCGACGTCGGACGGCACGGCGTCGTCGCGCAGCACGCCTTCGACGACGACCGGATCCTCGCCGGCCGCCGCAGCGATCTCAGGCGCCAGCGCGGCGCCCGCCGCGCGGCTGCCGAGGATGGCGCCGGCGACCAGGCCGGCGAGACACGCGGCGACGATGCCGACGCGCGCCCCGCCCCGCCACACCGCCACGGCAGCAAGCGCGAGCAGCACCACGCCGCTGGCTGTCGTCAGGGTCGTGGACGCCGACTCGAGGCGCAGCAGCACCCCCGCCGCCGCGCCGGCGACGAGACTGACGGCGAGAAACACCGCGGGCGGCACGCGATCCGAGTCGGGCACGACGTCGTCGGGAGCAAGACGGCGGCCGGCGCCAATCCCGCGCGTTTCTCCACGCCATCGTCGATGACCGCACGGTTTCCGCGTACGCCCCCGCCCGGCGACATGGCAATTCGTGCCACCATCGGATCATGCGTCGAGCCCTTCTCCGGGCCGCGGTTGCCGTCGCGACGATCGTGGCGGCGGCCCACGTAGTCGTCACCGCGGACAGCTGGCCGGGCGCGACGATCACCGAGACGTTCAGCGACAACCGCGACTGGTTCGTGCGCGTGACACCCGGCACGAGCGTCGGCGATACGGTCGGCTTTGCGGGATCGGCGAAAGGCACCTACGCGACGGCCGAATGGTTCCGCCGTGACGCCGAGGGCGGGTACCGGATCGCCGCCCGCGCGACGCTGGCCAATCCGGTCGCACCGGTGGCGGCGCTCGTCACCGACCGCGGCTACCTGGCCACGCTCGACAACTGGCACAACATGGGCTACGGCGCGGTGGTGACGGCCTATCGCCCCGACGGCACGCAAGTGGTCGCGCTCAGATTGCGTGATCTCTACTCGCAGGCCGAGATCGAGGCCTTCGCCACGTCGGTGTCCTCGATCTGGTGGCGGTCGGAATCGCTGCAGGCCTACGTGCGCCACGACCAACGCTCGGTCTACGTCGCCGGCCGGCCATCCGGCGGCGAACTGATCCTCGAGCCCGAAAGCGGTCGCTGGCAAATCTGCCAGCCGCGCGCGGGCACGCATCAGTGCCGTACAGCGAACGAGCCCCGGACGTGGGGTTCGTTTCGGGAGACAGCAGAGATCCGGCCGTAAGGCCGGAACTCTGCCGATCTCCCGCAACAGACCGACGCCTCCGCCTGCGGCTCGGCGTTCGGTTCGTTTCAGGAGCGCTGAAGCGTCTAGACCGTCGGGACGCTGGCGTGGTACTCCTGCAGCGAGCGCACTTCCAGGCCTTCGTCACGCAGCGCGCGAATCGCCGACACCGTCGCGGCGCCGCCGGTCAGCGTCGTGATGCACGGCACGCTGTTCATCATCGCCGCGCGCCGCACGGTGCGATCGTCGAAGAACGATTCGCGCCCCATCGGCGTGTTGATGACGAGCGCGATCTCCTTGTTGTAGATGCGATCGCCGACGTGCGGGCGGCCTTCGTTGATCTTGTAGGCGACGTCGACGTCGAGGCCGTGCGCGCGCAGGTAGGCGGCGGTGCCGCGCGTCGCCACCAGCTTGAAGCCGAGGCCGGCGAGGTCGCGGGCGATGCCGAGGACGTTCGGCTTGTCGTCGTTGTTGACGCTGATGAAGGCTGCACCCGAGAGCGGCAGCCGCTGACCGGCCCCCAGCTGCGCCTTGGCGAACGCGGTGCCGAACGACGCCGCGGCGCCCATCACCTCGCCCGTCGATTTCATCTCGGGCCCGAGGATCGTGTCGACGCCCGGGAAGCGGACGAACGGGAACACCGGTGCCTTGACGAAGACGCCGGTGACCTCGACGTCAGCGGTCAGGCCAATGCCCGGCAGGGTCTCCCCCGCCATGAGCCGCGCCGCGATCTTGGCGAGCGGCACGCCGCTCGCCTTGGACAGGTACGGCACCGTGCGCGACGCGCGCGGGTTCACTTCGAGCACGTAGACCTGGTCGTCCTTGATGGCGAACTGCGCGTTCATCAGCCCGACCACCTTCAGCGCCCGCCCGATGCGCCGCGTGTAGTCGCGGATGGTCTGGAGATGCCGCTCGGCGACGAGGTAGGTCGGGACGACGCACGAGCTGTCGCCCGAATGGATGCCGGCCTCCTCGATGTGCTCCATCACGCCGCCAATGACGACGTTGCCGTCCTTGTCGACGAGGGCGTCCACGTCCAGCTCGAAGGCGTCCTCGAGGAAGCGATCGATCAGGATCGGCCTCTCCGGCGAGGCGTCGACCGCGTTGATCATGTAGCGCTCGAGCGCGGCCGGGTCGTAGACGATGGCCATCGCGCGACCGCCGAGAACATAGGACGGCCGCACCACCACCGGATAGCCGATGCCCCGCGCGACGTCGAGCGCCTGGTCCTTCGACACCGCCATGCCGTTCTGCGGCTGCGGAATCCGCAGCTCGTTGAGCAGTGAGGAAAAGCGCTCGCGATCCTCGGCGAGATCGATCGAGTCGGGCGAGGTGCCGATGATGCGGACGCCGGCCTCCTGCAGCGGCAGCGCCAGCTTGAGCGGCGTCTGGCCGCCGAACTGCACGACCACCGAGACCTCGGCGCCGTTCGAGCGCTCGGTGTCGAGGATCGACATCACGTCCTCGAAGGTCAGCGGCTCGAAGAACAGCCGATCGACCGTGTCGTAGTCGGTCGAGACCGTCTCCGGGTTGCAGTTGACCATCACCGTCTCGTAACCGGCGTCGCGCAGCGCGAAGGCGGCGTGACAGCAGCAGTAGTCGAACTCGATGCCCTGGCCGATGCGGTTGGGGCCGCTGCCGAGGATGACGACCTTCTTCTTCGGGGTGGGCGCCGCCTCGCACTCCTGGTCGTAGCTGCTGTAGAGATACGGCGTGAACGACTCGAACTCCGCCGCACAGGTGTCGATGCGCTTGTAGGCGGGCGCGATGTTCGCGGCCCGGCGCTTGGCGCGGACGTCGCTTTCCTTCACCCCGGTCAAGAGCGCCAGGTCGCTGTCGGCGAAGCCGTGGCGCTTCAGGCTGCGCAGCCGCGCCGGGGTCAGGCCCTCGACCCCCTGCGCGGTGATGTCCGTGGCCATCGCCACGATCTCGGCGAACTGGGTCAGGAACCACGGATCGATCTTGGTCAGCTCGTGGATCTGCGCCGTCGTCCAGCCGCGCTCGAGGGCCCGGAACAGCGCCCACATCCGGCGGTCGTTGGGGATCACGAGCTGGCGCTGCAGCGCCGTGAGCTGCTCGTCGGTTTCGTCAACCGGCTGGCCGAAGAGTGAGGTGCGGCTGCCGAGCTCGAGCGAGCGGATGCCCTTCAGGAACGCCTGCTTGAAGGTGCGCCCGATGGCCATCGCCTCGCCGACCGACTTCATCTGCGTGGTCAGCGTTTCGTCGGCCTGCGGGAACTTCTCGAACGCGAAGCGCGGGATCTTGACGACGATGTAGTCGATGGTCGGCTCGAACGACGCCGGCGTCACCCGCGTGATGTCGTTCGGGATCTCGTCGAGGCGATAGCCCAGGGCGAGCTTGGCGGCGATCTTGGCGATCGGGAAGCCGGTCGCCTTCGAGGCGAGGGCCGACGATCGCGAGACGCGCGGGTTCATCTCGATCACGACGAGGCGCCCGTCGGCCGGGTTGATCGCGAACTGGATGTTCGAGCCACCGGTCTCGACCCCGACCCGGCGGATGATCCGCCGCGCCGCGTCGCGCATGCGCTGGTATTCCTTGTCGGTCAGCGTCAGCGCCGGCGCGATGGTGATGCTGTCGCCGGTGTGCACGCCCATCGGGTCGATGTTCTCGATCGAGCAGATGACGACGAAGTTGTCCTCGACGTCGCGCATCACCTCGAGCTCGAATTCCTTCCAGCCGATCACCGACTGCTCGATCAGCACCTCGTGGATCGGCGACAGGCTCAGGCCGCGCCCGGCAATCTCGCGGAACTCCTCGACGTTGTAGGCGATGCCGCCACCGACGCCGCCCATCGTGAACGACGGGCGGATGATCGCCGGAAAGCCGGTGCGGGCCACCGCGGCCATCGCTTCGTCGAGCGTCTTGACCACCGCCGACGCCGGTGTCTCGATGCCGATCTCGGTCATCGCGTTGCGAAACAGCTGGCGGTCCTCCGCCACTTTGATCGCCTCGACCGAGGCGCCAATCAGCTTGACGCCGTACTTGGCCAGCACGCCGTGCTCTTCGAGCTCGATCGCCAGGTTGAGCGCCGTCTGTCCGCCGACGGTAGCACCGCGTCGGGCCGCTCGCGCTCGATGATCTTGGCGACGACGTCGACGGTGAGCGGCTCGACGTAAGTGCGGTCGGCCAGTTCC
>JANOIR010000533.1:0-20925 GCA_031407765.1 Vicinamibacteraceae bacterium | reverse complement strand
GCCGGCGCTCTGATCGGGCGCTCAGAGCGTCACGATTGCCTTGATGAGCGCGGGGTCGGCACGCATCTCATCGAAGGCGTCGGGCAGGGCTTCCAGGCTCAGCCGATGGGTAACCCAGGCCAGCGGGTCGACGTGGCCGCCGCGCACCGCGGCAATGACGCGCTCGAAGTCGGCCGGGGTGGCGTTGCGGCTGGCGAGGATGGTCATTTCGCGGCGATGCAGCTCGACGTCGTTGACGGTCAGCGGCTCGAGCGTGAGCCCGACGTAGACGAGCCGGCCGCCCGCTGCGACGTGATCGAAGGCGCCCATCATCGAGGCGGCGCTGCCGGTGGCGTCGAACACGCAGTCGAAGCGCGCGTCCCCGGGCAACGCGTCGACGACCTCCGCGACCGGGACGATTGCCTTGGCGCTGGCGCGCCGCCGTGGCGACAGATCGACGATGGTCAACGGCGCGCCGGCGAGCGCGGCGAACTGCGCGGTGGCCAGCCCGATGGGGCCGGCGCCGATCACGAGCGTGCGATCTTCGGGGGTGGGCCGGCCGCGACCGACGGCGTGGCAGCCGATGCTGAGCGGCTCGATCAACGCCGCGGCGTCCTCGTCGAGATCGGGAACCGGGTGCAGGAAGCGGGTTTCGACGGCGAGCAGCTCGCCCATGCCACCGTCGACGTGGACGCCGAGCACGCGCAGCGCCTCGCAGCAGTTCGGCCGGCCGCGCAGGCTGGCGCGCGACAGCGGATCGTTCAGGAACGGCCGCACCGCGCAGCGATCGCCAGGGCGCACGCGGGTGTCGCCAGCCGGCACGGTTTCGACCGTCACCGCCAGCTCGTGGCCGAGGACGCGCGGATACGTGAAGAACGGCTGGCGGCCGGCGTAGGCGTGCAGGTCGGTGCCGCAGACGCCGATCCGGCGGACGCGCACCAGCGCTTCATGGTCGGCAGGCCGCGGCGGCTCGACATCCCGCAACGCGAAGCGGCCCGGTTCGAGGAGGACGACCTGCTGCATCACACTCCGTAGACGCGGGCGGCGGTGCCGCCCATGATTGCCGCCTGCTCGTCGGCCGAGAGCGGCGCGATGAAGCCACGCACCGCCGACACCCAGTCGGCGTACTCGCAGCGCAGCCGGCAGACCGGCCAGTCGGTGCCGAACATCAGCCGCGACGGCCCGAACGCTTCGAGCGCGACGTCGACGTACGGCTGCAGCACGCCCGGGTTCCACGCCGGACCGCGCACCTCGGTGACCATCCCCGACAGCTTACAGCTCACGTGCGGCCGCTCGGCGAGGGCGCGCAGCCCCTTCGCCCACTCCCCATCGAGCTGGCCGGCGCGAATGGTCGGCTTGGCCACGTGATCGACGACGAACGGCTGGTCGGGATGGCGATCCACGAATGCGATGGCTTGCGGCAGGTGCCGGGCGAAGATGAGCACATCGTAGATCAGGCCGTGCCGCCGCAGGCGGTCGACGCCACGGTTGACGTCGGCGCGTAGCAGGTAGTCGTCGTCGGGCTCATCGTGGACGATGTGCCGGACGCCGCGCAGCCGGCGGTCGGCGGCCAGCCGATCGAGCGTGGCGTCGAGGTCGTCCGCGACCAGCGGCACCCAGCCGACCACGCCGGCGATGCGCGGCGAGGCCGCGGCCAGCGCCAGCATCCACTCGGTCTCGTCGAGGCGCTGCTGTGCGTGCACCAGCAGGGTGCGCTCGACACCGGTCCCGGCGATCGCGGCCTCGAGGTCGGCGAGCAGGTAGTCCTGCCGCAGCGCCGGCATCGTGTCGGCAATCCATGGCAGGCGCGCCTGGTCGAAGCGCCAGAGGTGGTGGTGGGCGTCGATGATCACGCTGGGCAGGGGTCAGTGCTGCTAGGTGCCGTAGAGCCGATCGCCGAAGTCGCCGAGCCCCGGTACGATGAACTTCTTGGCATTCAGGTAAGCGTCGACGACCGGCGTGTAGATGTGGACGTCGGGATACGCCGCTTCGACCGTCTTGATGCCCTCCGGTGCGGCGACGATGCACAGCAGCCGGATGTCGCGGGCGCCAGCGTCGCGCAGGAGGTCGAGCGCGAAGACCGCGCTGCCGCCGCTGGCGAGCATCGGATCGATCATCAGGACGCGGGCCGAGGCCAGGCCGACCGGAAACTTGGCGTAGTACTTCGACGCCATCGCGGTCTCTTCGTCGCGCTGCAGGCCGATGTGCCCGACGCGGGCCCGCGGCAGCAGCTCGAGGACGGCGTCGAGCATGCCGAGGCCGGCTCGGAGGACCGGCACGACGACCACCTCGGTGGCGACGCGAGGGCCGGTCGCCGGGCCGAGCGGCGTCTCCACGGTGACGGGCCGCGTCTCGAGGTCGCGCGTGGCTTCGAGCGTGAGCACCAGGCTGAGGCGCCGGGCCAGCCGGCGAAAGGTGTCCGACGGGGTGGTCTTGTCGCGCAGCGACAGCAGCAGATCGTGGGCGATGGGGTGATCGACGACGTGTACAGCCACACGGCATTCTAGTGTCCCAGCCGCGTATTTCGAAGCACAAGTCCCGGAGCGCGGCGCCCGGCCGCGGCTCTGGATGCGGGTGCCCAGAGTAAGATGACGGCGTGTTGCTGCGTCAGCTCGTCGCCGCGGTCGCCCTCCTGCTGACGATCGGCCCAGCGGGCGCCCCCGGATCGCTCCAGGCCCAGACGCCGGCCACGTCGCCGGCGAAGCGGCGCGTCGCCCTCGTCGTGACCAACGCCACCGTCGTGACCGTCGACGGCAGCCGGCGCGTGCTCAGCCCCGGCGCGGTCGCCATCGACGGCGCCGACATCGTCGGCGTGGACACCCCGTCCGCCATCGCCGCGGCCTTCCAGCCGGCGCAGACCATCGACGGCACCGGGCAGATCCTGCTGCCCGGCCTGATCAATACCCACACGCACGCCGCGATGGTGCTGATGCGCGGTCTGGCCGACGACCTCGCGCTGATGGACTGGCTGCAGCAGTACATCTTCCCGGCCGAGGCCAAGGCGGTGTCGCCGGCGTTCGTTCGCACCGGGACCCGCCTGGCCGCGCTCGAGATGATCCGCTCGGGCACGACCACCTTCGCCGACATGTACTACTTCGAGGAGGAGGTGGCGCGGGCGGCGAGCGAGGCGGGCCTCCGCGGCGTGCTGGGCCAGACGATCATCCGCTTCCCGGTCCCCGATGCCAAGACGCCCGAGGAGGGCCTGGCCAGGACCGAGAAGTTCCTGACCCAATGGAAGGGGCACGCGTTGATCACGCCGGCGGTGGCGCCGCACGCGCTCTACACGCTGGACGCCTCGACGCTGAAGGCCTGCCGCGCGCTCGCCGATCGCTTCGGGGCGCCGCTCCTGATCCACCTGGCCGAGACTCGCGCCGAAGTCGATGCCGCGCTGACGCTGGCCCACGCGACGCCGACGCAGTACCTGGAAGGCGTCGGCCTGTGGGGGCCGCGGACGCTGGCCGCGCACGGCGTCTGGGTCTCGCCCTCGGATACCGAGATCCTCAAGGCCGCCGGCGTGGCGGTGTCACACAATCCCGAGAGCAACATGAAGCTGGCCAGCGGCACCGCGCCGGTCGTCGACTACCTCGAGGCCGGCGTGCGCGTCGCCCTCGGCACCGACGGCGCCGCCAGCAACAACGACCTCGACATGTTCGAGGCGATGCGCTTCGCGGCCTTCCTGCAGAAGCACGCCCGCAACGATCCGCGGGCGCTTCCGGCGGCGACGGTGCTGGCGATGGCGACGCGCGAGGGCGCCGCCGCGCTCGGGATGGGCGACACGCTGGGGACGATCGAGGTCGGCCGGCGCGCCGACGTCATCCTGGTGGAGACGCGCGGGGCGCGACAGACGCCGATCTTCGATCCGGTATCGCACCTCGTCTACGTCGCGCACGGCGACGACGTGACGACCACCATCGTCAACGGCAAGGTGCTCATGCGCGACCGCAAGGTGCTGACCTTGGACGAGGCGGCGGTGCTGGCAGACGCCCGCGCCGCGGCCGACATGGTCCGCGCGGCGGTGAAGAAATGATGCTGACGACGGGACGCCAGCAGAGCCGCTTACTGCAGGACCGCGATGTCCGGGAGGTTCCGGTAGCGGCGCTCGAAGTCGAGGCCGTAGCCGACCACGAACAGGTCCTCGATGGTGAAGCCGATGTACTCGACCTTCACGTCGACCTTCCGCCGCGATGGCTTGCTCAGAAGGCACGCGGTGCGCAGCGTCTTGGGATTGCGGGCGCGCAGGATCTCGTGCAGGTAGCTGAGGGTCAGGCCGGTGTCGACGATGTCCTCGACGATGATCACGTCCTTGCCGTCGAGCCCCTCGTCCAGATCTTTGAGGAAGCGCACCTCACCGGAGCTGGTGGTGCCCTTGTCGTAGCTCGACACCGCGATGAAGTCGAGCGTGACCCGCGGCGACATGTGGCGCACGAGGTCGGCCAGGAAGATGAAGCCGCCCTTCAGCACGCAGACCATGTGGACGCGGGAATCAGGCGGATATTCCGAGTCGATCTGCTTGGCCAGCTCCTCGATGCGGGCAGCGATGGTCTCGGCGGAAATGAGGACGCGCGGCTGAGTCATGATCGAGCGGACACACTAGCATGAAGCGCTTCGAGATCATCACCGAGGCCGACGCCCGGCTGCTCGAGATCGGCAGCACGGTGGAACTGGCGCCGCGCGGCCACATCACGCCGCTCGCCGCCGACACCCTGCGCGATCGGCGCATCACCGTGTCGCGGGCTGACGGCCGGGAGATCGTGGCCGGCGCGCCGCCCGCCGACGTCCGCCGCGTCGCGGTCGGCAGCGACCACACCGGCGTGGCGCTGCGCCGGGCAATCGTCACCCATCTGCGGGCCCAAGGCCGCGCCGTCGACGAGAGCGGCGCGGTCGGCAGCGAGCCGGTCGACTATCCGGACGTCGCCGCGGTCGTCGCCCTGGCGGTGTCGCGCGGCGAGGCCGACGGCGGCATCGTGATCGACGGCGCCGGCCTGGGCTCGTGCATGGCCGCCAACAAGGTGGCCGGCATCCGCGCCGCGATGTGCACCACGCCGACCCTGGCGCGCTACGCGCGCGAGCACAACGGCGCCAACGTCCTCACCCTCGGCGCGACGCTGCTGTCGACCGACGCCGCGCTCGCCATCGTCGACATCTGGCTGGCCACGCCCATGACCGAACCCCGCTACATCCGCCGCCTGGCCCGCATCCATCGGCTCGAAACCGGAGGCACGGCGCGATGACGCCCGGCCCGCACGACATCGCCCGCCTCGTCGAGATCATCACCGCCGAGGTCATGGCCACGCTCGGCCACGGTGGCGCTGGCGTGCAGTGCGCCTGCCACGGCGTGCTGCACGACTGCTGCCCGACCCGCGTCCGCGGCCTGCTCGACGCCGGCGCGACGCGGCTCGGCCTGCATGCCGGCGGCGGCCGTGCCGGCGAGGTCGCCGGGCTGATCGATCACACGCTGCTCAAGCCGGACGCGACCCGCGCCGAAGTCGAGGCGCTGTGCCGCGAGGCCGCCGAATTCCACTTCGCGACCGTGTGCGTGAACCCGGTCTGGGTCGCCACAGCTCGCCGCCTGCTGGCGGGGTCGCCGGTTGGTGTCTGCGCGGTGGTCGGGTTCCCGCTCGGCGCCACCACCGCCGACGTCAAGGCCTACGAGACCCGCCGCGTCGTGTTCGACGGCGCCCGCGAGGTCGACATGGTGATCAACATCGGGGCGCTCAAATCGGGCGATTTGAAGACGGTCGAGCGCGACATCGAGGCGGTCGCCGAGACCTGCCGCGAGGGCGGCGCGCTGAGCAAGGTGATCATCGAGGCGGCGCTCCTTACCGACCAGGAGAAGATCACCGCCTGCACGCTGGCCAAGGCCGCCGGGGCCGACTACGTGAAGACCTCGACCGGCTTCGCCAAGACCGGCGCGACCATCGCCGACGTCCAGTTGATGCGGCGCGTTGTCGGCCCGGACATGGGCGTCAAGGCCGCCGGCGGCGTCCGCGACCTCGAGCAGGTCAAGGCCATGGCCGCGGCCGGGGCCAGCCGCATCGGCGCCAGCGCCGGCGTCAAGATCGTCCGCGAGTCGCGCGGCGAAGCCGTCACCGGGCCGGCGTCGGGCTACTGAGGCCGGTCCAGGAATCCGCGATGGACGATTCCCGGGCCACCACCGAGCGCCGGCAGACGCACCGGGAGCCGATCCCGTCGCGGTTCCTCACGTTCACTCGCGCCGAATGGGCGCCGCTGCGCGCCAACACGCCGCTGACGCTGTCGGACGCCGACCTGACGGCGCTCCGAGGCCTGAACGACGTCCTCTCGATGGAGGACGTGGTCGAGATCTACCTGCCGCTGTCGCGCCTGCTCAGCCTCTACGTGCTCGGGACGCGGACGCTGCACGGCGCCACCTCGACCTTCCTCGGCGACCGGTCCGCGAAGACGCCGTTCATCATCGGCCTGGCGGGCTCGGTGGCGGTGGGGAAGAGCACGACCGCGCGCATCCTGCAGGCGCTGCTGTCTCGCTGGCCCGACCATCCGCGGGTCGACCTGATCACGACCGACGGATTCCTGCTGCCGAACCGCGTTCTCGAAGAACGCGGGCTGATGCAGCGCAAGGGCTTCCCGGAAAGCTACGACCGCGGCCGCCTGGTGCGGTTCCTGGCCGACGTGAAGTCGGGCTCGGCGGAGGTCAAGGCGCCGGTCTACTCGCACGTCAGCTACGACATCGTCCCCGGCGTCGAGCAGACCGTGCAGCGGCCGGACGTCGTCATCGTCGAGGGCCTGAACGTACTGCAGGCGCCGCCGGCCGTAGGGGCCGAGATGCAGTTGTTCGCCTCGGACTTCTTCGACTTCTCGATCTTCGTCGACGCCGACGAACGCATCATCGAGGATTGGTATGTCGCCCGCTTCATGAAGCTGCGGGCCACCGTCTTCCAGGATCCGCACGCCTACTTCCACCGCTACGCCTCGCTCTCGGACGAGGAGGCCCAGGCCACGGCGCACACGATCTGGCGCGAGATCAACGGCCGCAATCTGCGCGAGAACATCCTCACGACGCGGGCCCGGGCGCAGCTGGTGCTGGTCAAAGGACCGGAGCATCGCGTCCACTCGGTGCACCTGCGGCGGGTCTGAGCGGCCTTCGCACAGTACGCCCGGCTTCCAGCCCGCGTCGGACCCGGGCGTTCGGTTGGCTGTGTCAGGGTTTGCGTGCCGTGACCAGGCTGCGGTCACCGGCGGTCTCGACGAAGGCCTGGTCCCGGAAGCCGGCGGCGGCCGTCCGATCGAACATCTCGGCGACGCTGTAGCAGCGGCCTTCGGTGCCGTGCATCAGCATCACCGAGTAGGCGGCGACCGGCAGCGGGCCGGTCTTGTCCGCGTTCAGGTGGGCGTCGTGGATGACGAGCAGGCCGCCCGGCGGCAGCGCGGCGAAGCTGGCGCGCAGGATCGTGTCGACCTCGGGAACGTCCCAGTCGTGCAGGACGTTCGAGATCAGGTGGACGTCGTGGCTGCCAGGCAACGGCTCCCGCAGAATGTCGCCGGCCTCGACGCGCACGCGATCGTCGAAGCCGCGGGCAGCGACCGCGCGCCGGCACACGGCGTCCACCGGTGGCCGCTCGAACACCGTGGCTGTCAGGTACGGGTGCCGCTCGACGAACGCGCAGGCGTAGATGCCGGATCCTCCGGCGATGTCGAGGAGCGCGCTCCGGCCCGACAGGTCGAGCGCCGCGGCCGCGGCAGGGCCCAGGTAGAGTCCTCGGCTGTCCATTGCCGCGGTGAACGCGTCGGCGAACGCCGGCTCCAGCATCGAGGTGGCCCAGTCCTTGGCCACCGTGCTCCCGAAGCCGGCCGGCTTGCCGGTCCGCAGGACCTCGGCGAGATCGCGGCAGACCGGCCGGTCCTTGAACGACGCGTAATAGGCGGCGAGCGAATAGGGCGAGTCGTTGACGAAATGCTCGCGCGCCAGCGGCGTCAGGTGGAGCACGCCGTCCTCGCGAAGGAGCAGGCCCATCGCCGCGAACAGCGTCACCATCACGTCGGCCGGACGGGCGTGCAGGCCGAGATCGGCGCACAGCTCGCCGAGCGTCGAGGGCCGGCGATCGAGGTGCGAGAAGACGTCCAGCCAGACCAGGCCGGCGGTGACCAGGTCGGCGGCGTAGAGGCCGTCACGATGGCGGTAGACGGGCGTCGGATTGGTGGCTGGCGGCGCCGGCAGCCGGCGGGGTGTCGCGGTCATCGGGTCGGGGTGCCGGTGCGGACCATCACGCGGGGCCGAGCGCCGGTGTCCGCCCTTCGAGCAGGGTGCTCAGCTCGGCGCGCGCGAACTGCAGGCCGACCGCGAAGTCGCCGAACTCCGCGTAATCGGCGCTGGCCCGATCGAAGCGCATCTCGTAGATCAGCTGCTTGAAGACCGCCGGGTCGTCCGCGAACAGATCCACCCCCCATTCCCAGTCGTCGAACCCGATCGAGCCCGAGATGATCTGCGTCACCTTGCCGGCGTACTTCCGCCCGATGTGGCCGTGCTCGCGCATCATCGCCGCGCGCTCGTCGAACGGCGCGCTGTACCAGTTCTTGACCTCGCCGCGCCGCTTGTTCATCGGGTAGAAGCAGACGTGGCGCCGCAGCGGCAGCTCGAGGAACAGCCGGCCGCCGACGCGCTTCGCCTGGGTTGCCATCTCCTCGGCGAACGCCTGCGCGAAGGCCTCGCTGCCGGCCTCGAGGCCGCGCCCGGCCAGCTCGCCGTGCAGTTTGGCGGTCATTTCGTACATGCCCAGCTCGACGATCGACACGTAGGAGAACGTCGGCTCGAGGTATTCGAACAGGGCCGACGTCGCGACGTGCAACTGGGCTTGCGCGAGGGCGTCGAAGTCGCGCCGGGCGTGAACAAGGAGCAGATCGCCTTTGTGCCCGAGGAGCTGGACGAACGCGGTCAGGCCATCGGCGGCAGGCACCTCGAGGGCCCGGGCGGCCTCCGAGGCGAGGCTGATGCGGGCCGACGACGACAGGGCGCGCACCGCCGGCCAGCGCAGGCGGAACGCCTGGTGCAGCAGGCTCCACCCGTCGAGCGTCGCCGGGACGATTGGGCCGGTCACGACTTGCGGCGATCGATCTCGCCTCGCCGCAGTTTGCGGTACATGTCGAGGGCCTCTTCGAGCACCCGTACCGCCTCGTCGGGGCCCATGAAATCCTCGACGACCACCTGCTTGTTCTCGAGGACCTTGTAGTCCTGGAAGAAGCGGCGGATCTCGCGCAGCGTGTGCGCCGGCAGCTGGGTGTGGTCCTTGTAGTCCGAGAAGGCGGGGTCGTGCACGCTGACCGAGATGATCTTGTCGTCGATGCCCTTCTCGTCGCGCATCCGCATTACGCCGATGGCCCGGGCGTCGACGACGGTCAGCGGATGGACCGATTCCTGCCCGAGGACCAGCGCGTCGAGCGGATCGCCGTCGTCACAGTAGGTGCGCGGGATGAAGCCGTAGTTGGCTGGGTAGTAGACGGCGCTGTAGAGGACGCGATCGAGCCGCAGCAGGCCGGATTCCTTGTCCAGCTCGTACTTGTTCTTGCTGCCCATCGGCACTTCGATGATCGCCGGGAACACGGCGCCGATGATGTGGTCGTCCACGTAGATGTCGTGCCACGGATGCATCCCCCTAGCTTATCCGAGCGGGGCGCCCGATCGCACGGCGGCGCCGCGCCGCCGTGCGCGGTCAACGGTCAGCGATAGCGGTCACCCTCGACCCTCGCGCCGTAGGCCCGGCGCGATCCGGCGGGGCTCGATCCGGCCCGGCTCGATCGAGTCCGGGCGCGGATGGCCGATCGGCAGCCG
Source organism: Vicinamibacteraceae bacterium (assembly GCA_031407765.1). Lineage (GTDB taxonomy): Bacteria > Acidobacteriota > Vicinamibacteria > Vicinamibacterales > Vicinamibacteraceae > JBDSLU01. Next base: position 11,144 of record JANOIR010000533.1, on the reverse strand, counting down.
CAGCACGGCCCGGCAGCCGCGGACGTCGGTGCGATTCTCGAGCGTGAGCGCGCCGTCGTGCGCCTCGGCGATCTGCCGGCACAGCACCAGGCCGATCCCCGAGCCACCCGGCTTGGTCGTGAAGAAGGGCACGAACAGGTTGGCGGTATTCGACAGCCCCGGCCCCTCGTCGTCGACGGTCAGCTCGAAGGCCGGCGGCATCGACCCGGGCACGCGCGTCCAGCCGACGCCGACACCGCCCGCGGTCTCGGTTGCCGCGTCGATCGCGTTCTTCACCAGGTTGATCAGCAGCTGTTCGATCTGATCGCCGTCGGCCTCGATCGTCAGGTCGGGGCCGCCGGTGATCACGACCGGGCGGCGCGTGTCGAGTCGCGCCACGCGCTCGACGAGGGTGGCGACGTGCACCGCCCGGGGGCTCGGGGCCGGCAGCCGCGCCAGCTGCGCGTAGGCCGCCATGAACCGGCTGAGCGCCTCGGCACGGGTCGCGATCACGCCGAGGCCGCGTCCGAGATCGGTTTCCCAGTCGTCCGGGCGCGGCTCGCGCTGCACCAGGCTGCCGAGGCTGCCGGCGATCGACTTGATCGGCGCGAGCGAGTTGTTCAGCTCGTGGCCGAGCACGCGGATCAGGCGCTGCCAGGCTGCGCGCTCCTCGTCGCGCAGCGGCTTGCTGACGTCGGTCAGCACGACGAGGTGATGGGGGAGGCCGCGCTGCCGGAACGGGGTGTGCCGTACTTCCCAACGGCCGGTGGCGCCGGGCAGCGCGATCGGTTCGATGCGGGGCGCGTCCGACTCGAGCCACTGGTCCAGTCCGAGCGCCGCGGCGCTGCGATCGAGCAGCCGCTCGGCCGGGGCGCCGAGCAGGCGCTCGCCGGCGTGGTTGACGAGCTGCAGGCATCGGCGTTCATCGAAGGTGAAGACGGCGACGTCGAGCTCGGCCATTACCTTGCGTAGCAGCGCCGTGGCCTCGAGCGAGTCGAGCCGCTGTCCGCGCAGCATCTCCGCCAGCGCGTTGACCTCGGCGTGGAGCTCGTGCAGCGGATCGGCGCGACGCGATCCGCGGGCGCGGATCGAGAAGTCGCCCTCGCGCAAGGCCGAGAGCAGATTGGCGACGGTCTGCAGCGGCATGATCACGCGCGCCCGCAGCGAGGCGATGAAGCCGGCCGCCAGCACCAGCATCGCCAGGGTGAGTGTCCACTGCGTGCGCGGGTGATGGTCGCCGGTCCATAGCAGGACCAGCGCGATCGCGGCGCCCGGCGCGACGGCGCCGAGTGCGAGCAGGACGAGACGTTGGTCGTGAGAGAGGCGGGCGCGCGGCGGCGTCACAGCCCGTAGCGCTGGAGGCGCCGGTAGAGCGCGCTGCGGCTCAGGCCGAGCCCGCGCGCGGCGTGGCTGACGTTGCCGTCGTAGCGGCTCATGGCCTTCTTGATCAGGAAGCACTCGACGTCTTCGAGGCTCATGTCCTCGAGGCGGGTCGCGCCTTCCGTGCGGGTCGAGCGCAGGCCGAGATCGCTGGCTTTGACGGTGTTGCCCTGGGCCATCAGGACGGCGCGCTCGATGGCGTGATCGAGCTCGCGCACGTTGCCCGGCCAGGCGTGCTCGAGCAGCGCCTGCATCGCCGACGGATCGAAGCCGGTGATCGGCTTGCGATAGTGCCGGGCCCGCCGCTGCAGGAAGTGCATGGCCAGCGCCGGGATGTCCTCGCGGCGCTCGCGCAGCGCCGGCAGCCGCAGCTCGATGGTGTTGATCCGGAACAGCAGGTCCTGGCGGAAGCGGCCGGCCGCGACCTCGGCGTGCAGGTCGGCGTTGGTGGCCGAGATCAGGCGGACGTTGGCGCGGCGCGTGCGCGACGAGCCGAGACGCTCGAAGTCACCGGTCTCGAGCACGCGCAGCAGCTTGTTCTGCTGGCTGAGTGGCACGTTGGCGATTTCGTCCAGGAACAGCGTGCCGCCCTCGGCCATCTCGAAGCGGCCGACGCGGTCGGCCTTGGCGTCGGTGAAGGCGCCGCGGACGTGACCGAACAGCTCGGACTCGAAGACGCCCTCGGACACGCCGCCGGCGTTGACGGTGACGAGCTGCCGCCCGGCCCGCTGCGAGACGGTGTGCAGCGCCTGCGCGACCAGGCCCTTGCCGGAGCCGTTCTCGCCGGTGATCAGGATGTTGGCGTCGGACGGGCCGACGCGCGCGATCATCTGCAGGACCGGCTGCATCGCCGGCGCATCGGCAATCAGGTGCGGCTGTCCCTCGCCGCGCAGCATGAGGTTCTCGGCCTCGAGCCGCTGGCCGCGGCGCAGCGCCCGCGACAGCTCGACCTGGGTCCGCACGATCGCCAGCAGGCGGGCGTTGTCCCACGGCTTCTGCACGAAGTCGCGGGCGCCGCGGCGCATCGCCTCGACAGCGACGTCGACGCTGCCCCACGCGGTCATCACGACCGCCGGCAGCGTCGGGTCCATGGTCCGCACCGTGTGCAGGAGATCCAGACCTTCCTGGCCCGAGGTGGTGTCGCGGGCGTAGTTCAGGTCCATCAGGAGGACGTCGAACTCCTTGTCCTCGAGCGCGGCGACGACGCCGGCGGGGGAGGCGGCCGTGTCGATCACATAGCCTTCGCCCTTGAGCAGCAGTCGCAGCGCCTCGAGCACGTCTGGCTGATCGTCGGCGACGAGCAGGCGCCACGGGGCCGACGCGGCACGGGCGCGTTCGCGTTCGCGATCCTCCGGCAGGTCGAGGCGCGTGGGCAGGGTATCGGTCGGATGCATGAATGGAGCGGCCACCTGGAATGTTACTCGCTTCGAAGGGCGCTCGCGGGGTCGACCGCGAGGGCACGGCGCACGGGCAGCCACATCGCGACGAACGCCGCGACGGCGGCGACGGCGGCGGCGCCGACGAAAGCGGTCGGGTCGAGGGGACTCACGCCAGGCAGGAAGCCCGTCAGCAGCTGTCCCATGCCGGCGGCGAGCGCAAGGCCGGCGACCAGCCCCGCTACGGTGAAGCGCGAGCTCTGGCGGAGCACGAGCCGGACGATCCCGCTGGGCGCGGCGCCGAGCGCAAGGCGGATGCCGATCTCGCGGCCGCGCTGTGCCACCATTCGGGCGAGCATGCCGTAGAGCCCCAGCAATGAGAGCAGCAGCGCCACGGCGCCGAAGGTGCCGATCAGGCTGCCGGCGATCTGCTGCGGCAGGAGCGACACGCTGGTGCGTTCGGTCATCGTGCCGATCGCGAGGATCGGGAGCGCCGCATCGACCGATCGGATGACCTCGCGGGCGGCCGGGGCGATCGCCGCCGGATCGCCGGTCGTGCGGACGTGCAGCTTGGCCGCCGCATGATAGTTCTGCGCGAACGGCAGCAGCATCATCGGCGGTGGCGCCTCGCCTCGGCTGTTGTACAGGGTGTTGGCCACGACGCCGACGACGCGCAGCCAGGGGCCGTCGTCGCCCCTGACCGAGACGCGCTCGGCCAGGGGATCGCGCCCGGGCCAGTAGCGCGCGGCGTAGGCCTCGTTGACGACGATCACCGGCTCGGTGCCTGGCCGATCGGCGGCGGTGAAATCGCGGCCTCGGAGCAGCCGGATGCCGAGGGTTTGGAAGTAGCCCGGCGAGACTGTGTTGAAGTGGACTTCCATGTCCTCGCCACGCTGCGGCTGGTACCCCGACGGCCGCATGTGACGCCGGCCGCCTTCGAAGTCGAGCGACAGCGGGACCACAGTGGCGACGCCGGCGGCTTCGACACCAGGCAGCGCCCGCAGCCGGGCGGTCACGTCGGCGTAGAGCTGCGCGCCCCGCTCCGGCGGGTAGTCCAGCATCGACGGGTCGATTGCCGCGATCAGCACGTGGCGCCCGTCGAAGCCGACGTCACCCTGCGTCGAGCCCTGCAGGCTGCGCACGAACAGCCCGGAGAGCACCAGCAGCATCACCGAAGCGGCAACCTGGCCGGTGACCAGCAGGCCACGGAGCGGCAGGCGCCGCGCGCGATCCGGCCGGCCACCGCGCTGGCTGGCCGCCCGATGCAGGTCGCGGGTCGCCTGGAGCGCGGGCGCCAGACCGAAGGCCAGCGCCGTGGCCGCGGTCAGCACCAGCGTGGCGGCGAGCACCGTACCGTCGATCGCGAAGTCGAGCCGTACCGGCAACGGCAGCGGCGGCTGCACGCGCTCGAGCGCCGCGAGCATCCACTGGGCGACGGCGAGGCCGGCAGCGGCGGCGAGCGCCGCGAGCAGGCTGGCCTCGACCAGGAGTTGTCGCACGAGCCGGGCGCGGCTGGCGCCGAGCGACAGGCGCACGGCGACCTCCTGCCAGCGATCGGCGGCGCGAGCGACCAGCAGGCCGGCGACATTCGCGCAGGCGACGAGCAGGACGAGCCCCACGGTCAGGAGCAGCATCAGCAGGAAACCAGCAACCGGACCGGCCGCGTCCGGCGGGAGCCGAAGGGCCATCTCGGTCTCGACCGTCACCCGGCGCGGCGCGCCACGGACGTCGGTCCACTCGCGCGGGTATGCCTCGTGCAAACGCCTGGCGACTGCATTCAACTGCGCCTGCGCCTGCGGCAGCGTGGCGCCGGCAACGAGGCGGCCGATGACCGCGACGCCGCGATTGCCGCGCTCCGCCAGGCGAGACGGTCCCACGGGCTCGACGACGAACAGGTCGAGATCCAGGCCCCGCGTCAGGCCCGCGTAGTCCTGCGGCCCGACGGCGACGATGGTCGACGCCTCGCGGCCGACGCGGATCGCACGGCCGATGACGCTGGGATCACCGCCGAACCGGCGCTGCCAGAAGCGATGGGTGATGACGACGGCGGGCGCGATCGTGCCGTCGGCGAGGCCGCCGCTCGGCAGCCGGCCGGCGGCGCCGCGCAAGCCAAGGACGTCGAAGTAGTCGGGGCTGATCCGCTCGGCGAAGACGCGCTCGGGCTGCCGGCCGATCGTGACGCTGATCGGCGCGATCGCCGCCGTCGCGACCCCGCTCAGCGCCGGTGCCCCGGCGGCGAAGTCGACCGCGTCGGCGGAGGAGGACCCGCCGTAGGTGGGGCCGCTGAAGTCGCTCGTGAAGATCGCGACCAGGCGATCGGGAGCCGCGACCGGCAGCGGCTTCAGCAGAATCCCGTTGATTGCACCGAAGATCGCGGTGTTGGCGCCGATCCCCAGGGCGAGCGAGGCGACAGCGACGAGGGTGAAGCCGGGGGCGCGCAACAGCAGCCGGGCCCCGAAGCGGAGATCCTGGAGGCTCGAGAGCATGCAGCGCTCCTGTGCCGGCGATCAGGGACCACCGGTCGGGTAGAGGCACGCGGCGGCCCGCTTTGCGGACCGCCGCCAGACACCCCAGTTCAGATCAGATCGCGACTTCGCTGTTCTCCTCGACGACTCGGCCGTCGAAGAGGTGGATGCTGCGGTCGGCGTGGGCGGCGTAGCGCGGGTCGTGCGTCACCATGCAGATGGTGGCGCCGCCGCGGTGCAGCTCGCGCATGAGGTCCATCACCATCTCGCCGTTCTTCGAGTCGAGGTTGCCGGTCGGCTCGTCGGCCAGGAGGATGAGCGGGTCGCCGACGACGGCGCGGGCGACCGCGACGCGCTGCTGCTGGCCGCCCGACAGCTGGCTCGGGAGGTGCTTGGCGCGGTGCGCCATGCCGACGCGCTCGAGCGCGGCGTTGCAGCGCTCCTTGCGCTCGGCGGAGCGCATGCCGCGGTAGGTGAGCGGCAGCTCGACGTTCTCGAACACCGTCAGGTCGCCAATCAGGTTGAAGCTCTGGAAGATGAAGCCGATCTCGCGGTTGCGGGTGCGCGCGCGCTCGGACAGCGTGAGCTGCTCGACCGGCCTGGCATTCAGCCAGTACTTGCCCTCCGACGGCGTATCGAGCAGGCCGAGGATCGACAGCAGCGTCGACTTGCCGCAGCCGGACGGACCGGCGATGGCGACGTACTCGCCCTTCTTGATCTCGAGATGGATCCCCGCCAGGGCGTGGGTCTCGACCTCATCCGTGTAGAACACCTTCTTCAGGTTGTCGAGCGTGATGAGCGCGCTGCCGGGTTCAGCCATCTTCTACCTCGCTGGGAATCGAATCGCGTGATGCGGACGTGATGCGAATGTGGAACGAACGGTCAATTGAGTCGCACGCGGTCGTGGGCATCCCACGCCGACATGTCGGACAACACCACCTGGTCGCCTGGCTTCAGGCCGTCGAGCACTTCGATCGTGCTGACCGAGCTGCGCCCGAACTTGACCTGGGTGCGGGTCGCCTCGCAGTCCATCTGCGGGATGGTGCAACCAGCGAGGACCTTGAAGAGCGACATCGTGCTGTTCTCCTGCGCGAAGGCGGCGCGGCCCACGTTCACCACGTTGTCGAGGCGTTCGAGCTCCACCGTGCCGTCCACCGTCAGGTCGGGCCTCGCCCCCCGTGGGAGCTCGCCCATCAGTTGGACGTCGACGGTCACCGTTCCGCCGGTGGCCGCCGCGTCGATGCGTGAGACGCGTCCGGGGACCTTCCCGTTCCGCGTGTCGATCTCCGCCACCTGCCCGATTTCGATGTCCCGGGTCTGGGTCTCGGGAATGCGGAGCTCGGCCTTCAGGCGGCCGGGGTCGGCCACGCGGGCGACGTTGGCGCCGGCGGCGAGCTGCGAGCCGACCTCCACAGGGACGACCTGAAGCTTGCCCTTGATGCCGGCCCGGATCTTCAGCTTCTCGAGCTGCGCCTGGCGCAGAGCGTAGGTCGTGCGCAGCCGGCTGACCTCCGATTCCTGGACGGCGAGCTGCGATTTCAGGGTGTTCTCGGCGAGTTCCAGCCGCTGCTGCTCGATCTTGGTTCGACCCGCGAGGTCGTCGGCCCGGGCCCGGTTCTTCTTCGCGACGATCGCGCCCTGCAGGCCTTCCTTCGCGAGCGCCTCGTCGGCCTGCGCCTGCAGCTCCGCCTGCCGCGCCTCGGAATCCATGTTGGCGGCCGCCGCCCGCTGAGTGAGGAGGTTGCCGTCCAATTCGGCGCGGCGATTGGTGAGCTGCGCCAGGGCCGATTCCAACTGGAGGCGGGCTTCGACGACCGACTGTTCGAGCTCCGGACTGCCGAGCTCGACGATGACGGAGTCGGGCATCACGTCGGCGCCGGAGCGCAGCAGGATCCTCTCGACGCGCCCGGCGGTGCTCGACGGGATCCAGCGGGTGTCTTCCGGGACCAGGGTCCCAGTGCCGCGGACCTGCCGCAGCATCGGTCCACGCTTGACGACGTCTGGCCACAAGGTGGCCTTGTCCACCGACGGCGCGGCTGGCTTGAGGCGCGAAACGAAGACGGTCACCAGGAGGATGACGGTGAGACCGGCCACGCCGTATGCGGCGCGTTTCATCTTCTTCTTCCGGACGACCGACTCCGGGCGTGCGATATCGACCATGACCACCCTCAGAACCAAAGCTCGTGCCAGCCGCAGGACGAGTCCCTAACCGCTGACAGGACAGCGGTTAGGGACTCGTGTCGAAACTCGGATCCGGCCCAGCCTGTGCGTGCGCGGAACGCCGGATCCCACAATCGGACAGCTCGCCCCCACCGCGCCTGGCCGCGCCGCCGCCGACCTGCGGCGCCGGCGGCGTCATCCCCGCGCGGGCGTCCCGTTTGGGGCCACCAGCGCCTTGGTGAAGGCCAGCGCCTCGGCCTGGCGCAGCGCCTCGTTCAGCTCGTCCAGGCCGAACGTCGTTGCGCCGATGCGTGCCCACGGCACGCGCGCAGCGTGCCGCTGGAGCAGGTCGAGCGCGGTGGCGAAATGCCGGACCTCGCTGCCCCAGCAGCCGCGCAGATCGAGGTGCTTGCGGTTGATGTGGCGGTGGGCGTTGATGGTGCTGGCGCCGACGTCGGTATAGTGCCCGGCGATCACGTAGACGCCGCCGTCGCGCACAATCTCGAGCCCCTCCTCGACTGCCCGCGCCGAGCCTGCCGCTTCGATGACGATGTCCGGGCCGCGCCCGTCGGTCGCCGCCAGCACGGCCGCGCGACGCTCCTCGGCCAGCTCCGTCAATGTATAGACGGCGTCGGCCCCCATGGCGGTTGCCAGCGCCCGCCGATTCTCGGGATCGCCGACTGCGCCGACCCAATGGGCGCCGGCGATGCGCGCCAGCGCCACGATGCTCAACCCGACCGCGCCGACGCCCTGGACGAGCACGCGCGAGCCGGGACGGACGCCGGCCCGCTCGATGGCGTGGACCGCGGTGAGCAGACCGCAGCCGCCGCCGATGTAGGCCTCGGGCGAGACGCCGTCCGGGAGCCTGGCCACGGTGACGCCGGGTTCGAGGTAGATCGCCTGCGCCCACCCGCCGAGCAGCCCTTCCGCCGCCGGATCGGTGATGCCGTAGACGCGCCGCGACGGGCACCGCGTCGGCGTGCGCGCGACGGTGCAGGCGTAGCAGCGGCCGCAGGTGCGGTGGACGTCGAAGAAGACGACCGGATCGCCTTCGCGCAGGCGCGTCCCGTCGAGCCCGACGAGCGGCCCGTTGGCCTCTGCCAGCTGGCCGACCGAGACGTGGCCGGGAATGATCGGATACGGCACGCCGGCGAGGCGTCCGTGCCAGAGGTGGACGTCGGTGCCGCAGACCTCCGAATAGATGGTGTGCAGCAGCGCGCTGCCCGGGACGAGCTCGGGGCGCGGCATCTCGCGCACCTCGATCGCCACGTGCGGGGCGGGCATGACGGCGGCGAGAATGGTCGGCACTGGTCGCTCAGAGGAACTGGCCGGCTTCATCCGGCGTCGGAATGCGGCAGGTGTCGCGGCGGCCGAACCAGCGCAGGCGATTGCGGGCGATCACCGCGTAGGCGAGGTCGCGGATCGCCGCCGGCACGACCCGGCCCACCGCGGCGAGCGACCACGGGAAGCCGAGGCCGCGGGCCATGCGGATTGCGGCCGTCGATCGCACCGACCAGCGGTCGCGCTCGACGAACACGATCGTGCCGGGCGCGCTGCCCAGGCCGCATCGGGCGAGGAACGGCGCCGCGCCGGGGGATTGCGACGGCGCGAAGCGGAAGGCGCGCTGTCGATCGCGATCGAGCACGAACTGCACCGATCGATCGCAGAGGCGGCAGTAACCGTCGAACAGGACGACGCCGATCGTCCCCGGCGGCACGAGGTCGCGGAAGTCGGCGCGCGTGGACGGCGGCGGCAGGGGCGGCGGCATGTTAGTCGACGGCAAACGGCACGGCCGGCGGCGGCAGCACGGCGTCGCCGTAGGTCACGAACTCGAGGAAGAGGCCAGACGCCGGCGCGGTGAGCGTCGCCGGCAGATCGGAGCGCGCGGTGAGGGCCCGGCCGATCTCGCGGGCGTGCACGGCGCCGGTGCCGACGCCGACCAGCAGGCCGACCATCCGCCGCACCATCTTCCAGAGGAAGTGCGAACCGACGACGCGCACCAGGACCAAATCGCCGGCCTCGTCGACGGTGACCGAGGCGATCGCCACCGTCGTCGACTTCTCCTCGGGATCGTCGTCGGTGAACGAGGCGAAGTCGCGCATCCCGGCAAAGGCGGCAGCGCCGGCACGCATGCGGCCGACGTCGATCGGATCGCGCACCCACCACACGTACGGCTTGGCGAACGCCGTGCGGCGCCGGGCGATCTGGTACAGGTAGCCGCGGGCGACGGCGTCGTGCCGGGCGTGGAAGCGGTGGGACACCACCTCGACGCCGCGGACGTGGATGTCGCTCGGGAGGGTCTCGTTGAGGCGCGCGGCGAGCGTGGCCGGCGCGAGCGACGTGCCGACGTCGAGGTGCGCGACCTGGGCGAGCGCGTGGACGCCGGCGTCGGTGCGGCCAGCGCCGTAGACCTCGAAGCGATCGCGGCCGGTGGCGGTCTGCACCGCTTTGACCAGCTCGCCCTGGATCGTCCGCGCGTTGGTCTGGATCTGCCAGCCGCAGTAGCGCGTGCCCGCGTATTCGATGATCAGCTTGAACCGCGGCATTGTATGTTGGCGGCCGCGCCCTCAGCGCGGCCGCGGGAAGCCCCTGCGATCGCGTCGCTGTTTCAGCTGACGCTGGGGGCGTCAGCTGAGCGACGCGGCGGCTTCGGCCGCTGTCGCCACATTATGATGGATGCGGCATGACGATCCGCATCGGCATCGACCTGGGCGGCACCAAGATCGAAGGCGTGGCGATCGACGCCGGTGGGACACTGCTGGCGCGCGAGCGCGTGGCCACGCCGCGCGACCGCTACGACGAGACCATCGGCGCCATCGCGGCGCTGGTGGCGCGACTCGAAGCCGAGGCCGGCGGGCGCGGAACGGTGGGGGTCGGCATGCCCGGGGCGGTGTCGCCGGCGACCGGGCTGATCAAGAACGCCAATTCGACCTGGCTGAACGGCCGGCGCTTCGGCGTCGATCTCGGCACCGCGCTCGGCCGGCCGGTGCGGGTCGCCAACGACGCCGACTGCTTCGCGCTCTCTGAGGCGACGGACGGTGCCGCGGCCGGCGCCGGCACGGTCTTCGGCGTCATTCTCGGCACGGGCACCGGCGGCGGCGTGGTGGTGCACCAACGCCTCGTCTCAGGGCCCAACGCGGTCGCCGGCGAGTGGGGCCACAATCCGCTGCCATGGCCGCGCGACGACGAGCGCCCGGGGCCGGCGTGTTATTGCGGTCGGGCCGGGTGCATCGAGACCTTTCTCGCCGGGCCGGCCATCGCCCGTGAGTACGCCGCAGCGGCGCGCCTGGCTCCGGACGACCCGGCGCCGGACGCGGCCGCGATCGCCGGCCGCGCCGCCGCCGGCGAGGCCCTGGCGGAATCGATCATGGTTCGCTTCGAGGATCGCCTGGCGCGCGGCCTCGCCACGATCATCAACGTGCTCGATCCGCACGTCATCGTGCTCGGCGGCGGCCTCTCGAATCTGACGCGCCTCTACACGAGCGTGCCGGCGTATTGGCCCGACCTGGTCTTCGGCGATCGCCACGTCGCCACCCGGCTCGTGCCCGCGGTGCACGGCGACTCGTCCGGGGTGCGCGGCGCGGCGTGGCTGTGGACCGCGGCCGAAGCGGCTGACGCGTCGTTCCAGCCTTAGAAGCCGCGGTACTGCCCGGCCGCGGCCGTTGTCGTCTGCGCCTGCGCCATCGACGCCAGGGCGAGAAGGTGGAGGACGACGGCAGCCACAAGGCGGGCGCCGCGGAACCAGCCGGTCCTCCTCATGCCAGCGTCGCCGGCAGGTTCGGGA
>JANOIR010000517.1:0-8728 GCA_031407765.1 Vicinamibacteraceae bacterium | reverse complement strand
GATCGGGCAACCGCAGCGCGGCGCCGGTCGCAGCCGCCAGCTGCCGGGCCCGCGAGAGGTGGTCGGCATGAATGTGCGTGTCGAGGACGTGACGGACCGCCCAGCCATGCCGCCGCGCCACGCCGAAGTAGACATCGGCTGGAAGCGACGGGTCGATGACGAGCGCCTCGCCTTGTGCCCCGACGACGTAGGACAGGCAGCCCTTGCCGGTTCGGCGAAGCTGGATCACGCGGGTGCCCGCCGATGTCGTTTCCACCTCCGCATCGTTCCAGGCCAGGCTCCAGGCCTTCATGCCACCGGTGAGGGAACGTGCGTCGATGCCGCGTTCCGTCAGCCTGTCGGCGGCGGTCTGACTGACGCGGCCGGCCCCGCAGACCGTGACGACCGGCCGATCGCGAGGCAGCTCGGTGGTCGCAAGCTGACCCGGACGTCCTTGGCGAAGCTCGTCATACGCGTTCACGTGCAGGCTGCCGGGTATCGCCCATTGGGCGCGGGCCTCGTCGGTCCGGATGTCAAGGATTGTCACGGGACGCTGCTCGTCGAGCCACGTCCGGAGCGTCTCGGTGTCGATCTGCTTGCTCATGCGGCCTCCTTCCGGCCCTCGGTCAGGAGCGACGGCGCGGTCTCGTCCATGCGGAGCGCGGCCAGGACCCCGGACGCGAACGTCAACAGCGCCACCAACCAGACCGCTGCCGTCACACCGAAGGCATCGGCGGTAACGCCCGCGACCACCGCACCGATGGCGTAGCCAAGGTCACGCCAGAGCCGGTACACACCCACGGCGGACGCCCGCCATGATGGGTGTGCGACGTCTCCGACGGCGGCGAGTAGGGCCGGATAGACCATGGCGGTGCCGATGCCCAGGAGCACCGCTGCCACCGCGAACTCCCACGCAGAACTCGACGCCGCCACGACCGCGATTCCGATCGCCTGCAACCACATCCCGCCGACGATGAGCGGCTTCCGGCCGACTCGGTCAGAGAGGCCACCGGTCACGATTTGGCCGAGACCCCACACGGCCGGATACAACGCCGCGAGCGCGCCGACGGCGTCGAGTCGAAGGCCGGACGCAGCGAAGACGAGCGGAAAGAGGCCCCACGCCATGCCGTCATTGAGGTTGTTCACGAGGCCGGCCTGACTGACGCTCGACAGGTTTCGGTCGCGTAGCGTCGTGCGCCAGAACACCTCACGCGGGGAGAGCAGGCCCGGCGGCGTACCTGCGTCGAGAGTCGCCACTTCGTGCGTGACGTGGCTGGTGGTGTCACGAACGACGAGGATCGACAACGCGAGGCCGACGACGACGAAGACGATGCCGAGGTAGAAGGGCTGCGGTCGGAGCCCGTACGACGTCGCCACCCAGCCTGTCGCCAGCGCGCTCGCCGCGAGGGCGAGGTATCCGGCGAACTCGTTCAGGCCCATCGCGAGACCCCGCTGCCTCGGCCCGACCAAGTCGATCTTCATGATCACGGTCGTCGACCAGGTGAGCCCCTGGCTCACGCCCAGGAACAGGTTCGCGACGAGCACCCAGTTCCAGCTCGGCGCCCACATGAGCAGGAACGGCACCGGCACGGCGACGAGCCAGCCGGCGATGAGGATCGTCTTGCGACCGACGCGATCCGCCCAGCGGCCGGCCCCGTAGTTCGTGAGCGCCTTGGCGACGCCGAAGACGACGATGAATGAAAGGATTGCACTCCGCGTAGCGAGGTGGAACTCCTGCTCCGCAATTGCGGGCAGGATGCTGCGCTCGAGGCCCACCATCGCGCCCACGAACGCATTCACGATGACCAGCAGCGAGAACTGGCAGAGGTTCTCCCGGAGCCCCAGCCGGACCGGCCGCGCCCCGCACGGCCTGCCGGTCACGCCCGAGCCTCGGCGCCGATGCCGCTCTGCGCTCGCTCTCCCTTGGCCTGCCATTCAACGACGCCAAGCTCCAGGCGGTGGGCGCGGAACCCCTTCTTTCGCAGGATCTCGACGGCATCGAGCGCCATGACGCAATACGGGCCGCGGCAGTACGCGACGACGTCGCGGTCCTTCGGCAGGTCGCGCAACCGCATCTTCAGTTCCGCGACGGGAACCGACAGGGCGCCCGGGATGTGAGCGGCTTCGAACTCTTCACGCGGACGTACATCTATGACGGTGACGGCGCCGTCCTTCACGCGACGCAGGAGCTCGCCGTCGTCGACCGCCTCGAGTCCACCGCGCTGCGCGAAGTAGTCCTGGCTGACGCGATCGATCTCCGAGAGCCGCGCGTGTGCCAGCGTCCGCAACTGAAGGACGAACGCGACGACAAGCGGATCGGCCAGCCGGTAGGTGACGTATGTGCCGGCCTTCTCGGCTTCGACCAAGCGCGTGCTACGCAGCACCTGAAGGTGGTGCGACGTGTTGGCAACACTCTGGCCGATCTGACTGGCGATCGCCTCGACTGTCCGAGGCCCCTGGCTCAGCAGGTCGAGGATCTCGAGTCGCCCCGGACTCGACGTCGCCTTCCCGATGCGGGCAATCTGTTCGTAGATCGCCGTCTTGAATCGCGGTGACGTTGGCACTGTTCAAATACTCAAATGCGTGCTTGAATAATATCCGCGACGCTCGTTCTCGTCAACCGGGAGGCGCCAGTGGGCTGTTGCAGTTTCGAGAACGCCGTCGATCGACAGTTCGGCGAGAAGAACGCCCGCCGCCAGCTGCGCCGGTACCATCGCCGCGGTGCGGGCGGGACGGCGAAAATGCTACTTGCGGGTCTCGACCGAGCCCGGTTGACCAAAGGCACCGTCCTCGATGTCGGCGCCGGCATCGGCAGCGTGACCTTCGAGCTGCTCGAACGGGGTGTCGAGCGCGCGGTGATCGTGGAGGCATCCGCTGCCTACGCCGATGCCGTCACCGCGGAGGCCACTCGACGCGGACGGGCGTCAGTCGTCAGCGTGGTTCGGGGAGACTTCCTCGACGTTGCCGCCCAAGTTCCGTCGGCGGAGATCGTGACCCTCGATCGGGTGGTGTGTTGCTACCCACGCTATGAGGAGCTTCTGGGGACGGCTCTGGAACGCGCCGAGCGTGGCTTCGCGTTCTCGTACCCCCGCGAGCGGTGGTATATGCGCGCGGCCATGGCGGGGGCGAATCTTCTGCTGCGGACGACGAGCGGATTCCAGACATTCGTGCATCCGGAAGGTGCCATGCGCCGGCTCATCGAGCAGGCGGGGTTCGAACTCGTCAGCCACGCCCACGGACTTGCGTGGTCGGCCGACGTGTTCGTGAGAGCCGGCTCCAAAGCGGGCGACCCGACGGCGTCGCCTGTGAACTAGCACAATTGTATCGGTGCCATTCGCCGAAGGGATCGTCTCAACGATCACGGACGGGAGGCCTTGAATCGCGCCGGGCTGACTCCACGTGGGACGCGATCGCGACCGGCGCTGCCGAAGAAGTCGATCGCTCGAGCGCGGCGCGGACGACGAGGAGGGGGTGTTTGCCGGTGGTTCCGACGTGCCGCGCGACGGGTGTGGTCCTCGAGCCGTATCCGAGACCGCCTCACTGTTTGACCGGGTTCGGTCCCGCGCGCATCGACCTATGCCCGAAGCCACTACTCCGTCGCCTGCTTCTGGAAACATGCGGCCACGATCCTCTTCGCAGCCGAGAGACGGCGGCGACCTATGATGCTCGGATGGAGCAGCGAGCATGTCGCATTGGGCCCCTGGCCAAGGCGGTCGGCATCAGCCCGGACTCTATCCGCCACTACGAGCGCTTGGGGCTGCTGGGACCGACGACGCGGACAGCAGCAGGCTATCGCCTGTTCTCGCCGGCTGCCGTCGAGCGGCTGCAGCTCGTTCGGAGTGCCGTCCAGGCTGGCTTTGCGCTTCGTCAGCTCGCCGCGTTCGTGACTGAGCGGGACGCGGGTGGCGTGCCGTGCCGGAAGGTGCGCGCCACCGCTGCCGAGATCCTGGCAAGGATGGATGAGCAAATCGCTGACCTGCAGGCGTCGCGCGCCTCACTGCGCGCCGTGCTTCGCGATTGGGACGAGCGTTTGGCGCATACCCCCACGAATCAACCGGCGCACCTGCTCAAGTCACTTCCCGGGGCACGTCAGTCGGCACCGCCACCCGTCCGGCGGATCCGGCGCCGGGCCTAGTTCCGGCTGCCTTGACCCTGGAATCGTTCCAGCGTCTACCATGCCGTCATGACCCATCCCTTCCATCCTCTTGCGGTGACGCTCGCGCTCCTGGCACCCGCGTCGGCAGCGAACGCTCAGCATCCAGCCATGCCTGCGGGGATGACCCATGAACAACACATGGAGCAGATGAAGGCGCAGGGGAGGAAGGCGATGGGCTTCGACCAGGACACCACCGCCCATCATTTCCGCCTCGCGGCAAACGGCGGATCGATCGCCGTCGACGTGAAGAGGCCTGGCGACAACGAAACCCGGGCCCAGATCAGGTCGCATCTCAAAGAGATCGCCGTCGCCTTTCAGCGCGGCAACTTCGACAAGCCGCTGATGACGCACGGTGAACAGCCTCCCGGCGTGCCAGTGCTGCAGCGATTGAAAGCCGAACTGACCTACACCTACGAGGACACGGATCGAGGTGGCTTGGTCCGGATCGTGACTAGAAATGCCGACGCGCTCGCTGCGCTACACGCGTTCATGAAGTACCAAATCACGGAACACGCAACGGGCGATCCGCTCACCGTCTCGAACTGAGGCTGCGCCCGCCGATGCACGCCGCCAACAGCTTTGCCTGGCAGACGACGTCGTCAGGCGCGCCCGGTCCATGATGATGTCGGCCACTGCCGGGCGTCCGCCGGGCCGAGCAGCCGAGCGGCCCTGGCAGGTTGATCTCGCCATTGCGGATCACTTCGTCCTTCCGCAGACCCGTCGCGTCGAACTTGGGGAACCTGGTTGTCAGGACAAGGCGCGGCGCACAGCCGGGCTGCCCTCGATCGTGGTCGGTCGGTGCGCTCCGGCTCGCAGCAACGCTTCGACCACCCCGGCGTAGTTCCCCTTCGCCGCGTGCCAGCCGTGCTCCGAGCCGTGGATCGCCCAGCCAAGTGGAGGCGCGTTGAAATCGGCGTCTGTCACTTCCAGGGGCGGATTGAAGCGCAAGATGACTTCTGCCATGTCAGGGTTGCCGTGGAACCCGGCCCAATGGAGCGGGGTGGCCTGATGCTGGCCGCGCGCGTCCACGGGCCAACCTGATTCCAGCATCAGGCGTACAGCGTCGGTCCGGTTGTTGCGAGCCGCGTGGGCTACCTGTCGCCGGTCTTCGTCGGAGAGCCTTGAGGCGACGTCGCTGAGCTGCTCGCGCAAGCGGCGCACCCGGGCCTCATCGCCCATCCAACACGCGTCGATCAACTCAACGTCGGGTGGCGTGCGCTCGAGCAGCAGTCCGAGAACTTCTCGGTGCCCGAACTTTCGGGCCACGTCGAGTGCGGAGACGTGGAAGCCCAAGGTCCACTGGTAGGTCGTCCCGCCGGCTCGCTTGTCGACCATCGGGAAGAACTCGTCGTTGACGCGCGTCCTGACGCAATCGGGATCGGCGTCGAGATGGCGCCTCGTCAAGTCGATGTCGCCCAACGCGACTGCCATCAGGACGTCGGTTCGGCAGCCACGCGTCACGAGAAGACGAGCGACCTCCTGGCGATCTCCAACCATGTATTGCGCCGGAGTGGACTCGTGGTCGACGTCCCTGGCGTCGATGTCGGCACCCTGATCGAGCAGGTAGGCCGCGACATCGACGGTGCGCGCGAAATGCAGCGGCGTCTGGCCATCGCCGCCGCGGGCATGTACCACCGCCGCATCCTTGGAGACCAGGTCCCGGAGCGGCTCGAGCATCCCGAGCCGGGCTGCCGCGTGCGCGTCGAGCGCCGCGCCGCGCTCGATGGCATAGACCGCGAGCTCAGGGGACGCGCAGTCCAGCAAGCCGAATCCGCCCGCCCACCAGCGACTGCGTGCGTTGATATCTGCGCCTGCATCGAGCAGGACGTCCAGCATCGCCCGGCTCCTGACGTTCGCGATGGGTGGCGAGTCGAATGGGCCGATGGGTTCGTTGAGCGCTCCCTTCAGCGCCGGCGCCCGTTCAAGGATCGCGCGGACACGTCCAGCGTCATCGGCCTTGAAGGCCGCGGTGGCTTCTTCCACAAGCTGCGCCATCTCAGGCGGATACTCGTTCATTTGATGCTCCCACGTCCCGGGCCATTCTATGCAGGGAGGGCCCGTGGCCAGGTCCCAAAAGCCGTGCGGCACTGAGCCGATCCCACGGCGGCGTGACTCTGGAGTGCACTCCAGGGGCGATACTGTAGCTGGTACTGGCCGATGTCGAGCTGCTGCCCTGAACCGCCCCCGTCAACCGATGCCCTCGTCCGCTGTCCCACGAGCGGATCGGCGGGGAAGGCCGTGGACCGTGTGACGGTCAAGGCCTTGCTGACTGAAGCCGCGTTGCAGCGGATGCCGCAGGGGGACCTGCGATTCTGCCCCGACGCCGACTGCGACGTGGTGTACTTCGATGCGGACGGCGTCAGCTTCGCGACCACAGAAGTGCGGGTTCCCGTTTTGCAGAAGCTGCCGTTCGGGGCACGTCAGGTGTGCTACTGCTTCGGTGAGTCGGAGGCGTCGATCCGCACTGAGCTCGAGCTCACGGGCGCCTCGTCGGCGACGGCCAGGATTCGCGACCACATCGCCGCGGGCCGATGTGCGTGCGATGTACGGAATCCGAGGGGCGCGTGCTGTCTGGGCGACGTCATCGCGGCGACCGAACGCGTCAAGGCAGCGCGAAGTGTCGATGGCGTGCAGGACCTGACGGTGAGCTACGCGAAGGGCAAGGCCGAAGTCGCTTACGATCCGGCGAAAGCCAGCCCGCTGCCATCGCATCGATGATGACGAAGCGGCCCGCGTTCACGGCCGAACCTGTTTCGCCACCCCCAGAGAAGGCTGTCGTCAAAGGGGACTGAGCATCGGCTCAATGACGGTTGCCAGGCCGAGGACCTCGGCGAAGCGGCGAATCCGGCGCTCGACGGCGGCGGGTGAGAGGGTGCCGTGAGCGTCGCCGGAGGGTTTCTGAGCGGGTTCGAGCGCCTGCTGATCGCGAACCCCGCCCTGGCGACCGTCTGGGTCGCGCTCGATGGCGGGGTGATAGTAGGGACAGTTGGCGCGGTCTTGAAAGACGGCGGTGCATACGTGCGGAGTATGGTGAGGCCGGAGACGGCGGCTCTCAGAGCAGCAGTTCGAAGTAGACCAGCGGGACCGTCCGATACGTCACACGGCCTACCTCGCGGAAGCCGCACTTGGCATAGAACGCACCGGCGCCAGCCGCCGCATCATAGGCGTCGAGTCGAATGGCCTGGCTCGGCCACGTCCTGGCCACTGCCATTGCTTCGCGAACGAGATCGCGTCCGATGCCCTGCCGCTGTAGCTCTGGCGCCACCGCCATCGCATGAAGGTAGAGGGCTCTCGGAACGGCCGTGAAGTATGCAAGATCGATCGCCCAGGGCTTCTTGGTGGCCAGCGTCATCGTCGCGACGATCGACTGACCGCGCCGCACCACGAGGACGCGCGACGTCTTCAGGTCTCGGCTCACGGCTCGTTCGGTGACGGTGCGGGACCAGTGACCCTCGCCGAACGCGCGGGTGAGGTGCGCCGCGGTCGCAGAACGCAGTGCCGCGATCGGTGATGCGTCCACCTCCGTGGCGAACAGGGAGGCTCGTGTCGGCTGGTCCACGGTGCCGATTCTGCTCGATCGAGAACGATCGGGGCTAGGTGGGGCGGCAGCCCGCTGGGCTGAAGGTCCGAAGGCACGAAAGCCTTGGCTTTGGAGTCACGCCGACGGCGTGGCGGCGAGCTAACCGCACGAGTGGCTACCTCCTCCGGTCCTCCCGATCAGGCCGTGCGCGTGGCAACGAGCGTCCCACGCCAACATCAGGACGCCGTCACGCTACCTGCGGTCGACGCCGCCGTCGTCTCGCGCGCGCTTTGAGCCTGCTCGAAGCCGCGGAGTCTCGACTATTTCCCACACCGTTCCCACATCAGCTCGATCCGCAGGCCGAAGGCGGATCGAACGAATCCGCGGAACCGCTTGCTAGAGAAGAGGATGAAGTGGTGAGCCCGCGCGGGGAGCCGGAGTTTTGCCAGTTGGAACCAGCTCGACGGGTGGTTGCGGCAGGTGGAGGCGTTGCGGAGAGTGGCGTGATAGCGTCGCTCGCCGACCTGTCCCCGGCACCTCTCAGCGGTCGTAGTTGGGGCCATCGAGGTCTCCGTTGCCAGTCGCTTACTGCACCGCACGATCCGCGTTCTCCTGACACCCGCCGACACCTACTTCGATATCTACTCGGAGGTCCTCTTGCGACGCCACACAATCACCGCTCCGGCCGCGAGAGACGGCTACCGTCGTGCTCTTGCACCGCTTGCTCTTGCTCTGTCTGTCTGCATAGCGTCCCCGGCTCGGGCACAAACGACCGAAGGTGTACCGCGCAATGGGCATAACACACCTATCCGTGCCGCACTGTCACGGTACGCGGAAACAGGTGAGCTGACGACCAAGCACTCCACACAGGCCTCCCAATCACAGCCACCTAAACGTCGCTCTTTCGCTAAACGACACCCTGTCTGGACTGGCGTGCTCGTTGGCGGTGGTACAGGTACCGCTGTGGCAGCGGGCGTGTGGGGCAACGAAGGCGCGTTCGTTGGGTTGTACACCGGTGCTGCGGCAGGCGCACTAGTCGGGTGGCTCGCCTCTCGCTGAGTCACTCGGCGCCA
>JANOIR010000491.1:0-2457 GCA_031407765.1 Vicinamibacteraceae bacterium | reverse complement strand
CGACGTGCTGGTCGCCATGATGCCGTAGCGACCGCCCACGAACCGCAGGTTCTGGCCGACGTTGCCGACCTCGATGATCCCGGCGAGGCCCGACCCGATGCGGAAGTCGATGTCGCTCAGGATCCCGTGCTGCGCGACGTGGAAGCGGACGGCGACCGCAGCCGGGTTGCCGTCGCCGATCTCGAAGTCGACGTTCATCATCGACGAATAGAACGTCGTCTGGTTCGCGTCGGGGATCGCGTCGTTCGGAGGTACGAGGCCGGGCGGCGGAAACGCCACACGCGCCGCGCCGCCCTGGCCTCCGGCGCCGGGTCGCGCGTTCGTGAAATGCATCATCACGCCGAGCCCCGTCTGGAAGCCGGGCGTCCGCTCGGGCAGCACGAAGACCGGACGCGTGGCGCCGTAGCCGATGACGCGGACGGCTCGCCAGACAATCAGCGTGCGCGTCAGGCGGTAGCGGCCGGATGGCACCAGCACGATGCCGCCGGCGGGGCTGGCGGCGGCGCGGTCCAGGGCCGCCTGGAGCAGCGCGGTGTGGTCCGCCGCCGCGGCCTGCGGATCGGGCGCGTCGACATGGATGGCGGCCGGGTCGTCGGGCCGCAGAGTGAATACGGAGGCCGCTCCGGCGATGTGCGGCACGACCAGGAGCGACAGGCAGAACAGCGAACGCGTCAGAAGCACGGCGCAGTGTCTCCTACCTTCGTGACACGCACCAGGCGCGCCCTGGGCTGCCGGGGGCATGTCACGGTTACGCCGCGCGGATCGTGGCGTTTCGCGGCGCCCGTTTCGCGGATACTGGACGCATGCCTGCTCCGCCGGCCGCGGACGCCGTCCGCGCCCAGCTCGAACGCATCCTGGTCAGTCCGGGCTTCGCCAACGCGGACCGCCTGAGCCGGTTCCTCCGCTTCGTCGTCGAGCGGACGCTCGATGGCGAAGGCGATCAGCTCAAGGAATACCGCCTCGGGACCGAAGTCTTCGACCGGGCGTCCGATTACGACCCACGGCTCGACTCGATCGTGCGGGTCGAAGCCAGACGCTTGCGGGCCAAACTCGCCGAGTACTACGAGGGCGCCGGACGCCTCGACCCGATCGGGATCCGGGTCGACAAGGGCAGCTACGCGGCCGCGTTCGAGACGACGACTCCGGAGTCGACTGCCCCGGCGGCTGCGGCCACGCCGACGGCCGTGCCGACCGCCGCATCGGCGGCAACCCCGAGCGGCACCAGCCCGTCACCGCGCCAACGCCGCTGGCTGCCGTTCGCGCTGGCCGTCGCCGGCCTCCTCGTTGCCGTCTTCGCGGGGTGGCTCGTCGTCGGCCGCAACACGGCCTCGGCATCCTCGCGGATCCAGGTAGCGGTGCTGCCACTCGCCCGCTACGACCAGGGGCCGGAAGTCGTGCCCGAGGCGCTGGCCGACGCCGTCACCGACGGCCTCATCGCCGAGCTCGCGCGGCACTCGACCGTCGACGTCGCGTCGCGCACCAGCGTCATGCCGTTCCGGGAACGCCGCGTACCGCTCTCGACCATTGCCACGACGCTCGGCGTCCAGGCCGTCGTCGAGGGCCGCGTCCAGGTCACCGGGTCGCGTCTGTGGATCGAGGTGCGGCTGGTCGACGCCCGGCGCGATCGCAAGATCTGGGTCGACGACTTCGCCGGCGACACATCGGATCGCCGCGCGCTGGAGCGCCGGGTGGCCGCCGCTCTGGTCCGCGCCCTCGAATCGCGTTTCGGAACCGGCGTGCCTGTAGAATGAGCCGGCTAGTTCATCGACAACAACGTAGGAGGCGACGTGGCGAAGAAAGCGGAGACGGGTAAGGGAGCGCTCGGCGATATCGCCGAGGGCTTGGGGACACTGCTCGGTAAGGCTGAAAAGCAGTGGCGCGCCTGGCAGGGGCCGCGTGACGCCGTCGTGAAGGCCGTATCGGACGTCCGCGACCGCGCCTCGGCGCTGCTGTCGGAGATGGGCGCCGCGGCAGACGCGGAAGCCGGCAAGGCCTCGAAGAAGGCCAAGAAGAAGGACAAGAAAGACAAGAAAGCGAAGAAGGACAAGAAGCTCAAAGCCGAGAAGGCCAAGGCCGAAAAGGCCGCCAAGGCAGACAAGGCCGAGAAGAAGGCTGAGAAGAAGAGCAAGAAAGCCGAGAAGGCCGAGAAGGCCGAAAAGAAGGCTGCGGACAAGACCGGGAAGACCGGGAAGAAGAAGAGGGCCAAGGCCAAGCGGGCAAAGGCCGTCGCGCCCGCCCCTTCCCCAGCCCCCGCAGCCCCCGAGGCCGGCGAGACCGCCGAGCCCTGATCCCGCACGCGCCCGTAGCTCAGGTGGATAGAGCATCGGCCTTCTAAGCCGAGGGTCGCTGGTTCGAGTCCAGCCGGGCGCGCCACTGCCAACCAGGCCGTCAGCGTCTGACGCGAAGCGCCTCCCCGAGATGGCGGCGATGCAGCCGCGTCACCATCACGATCTCGGA
>JANOIR010000399.1:0-4812 GCA_031407765.1 Vicinamibacteraceae bacterium | reverse complement strand
GCCCTGGTCGCTCGTGTAGATGACGATCGTGTTCCGATCGAGGCCGGCCTTGTCGAGCGCGTCGAGGACGCGGCCGACGTTGTCGTCGACCGACTGCACGGTGGCCAGATAGTCCTGCATGTAGCGCTGGTACTTCCAGCGGGTCAGCGCGTCGCCGGTGAGGCCGGCCGGCGGCGTCTGCTTGAGATCCTGCGGCGTGAGGTCGTTGGCGATGCGTTGCTTGTTCTCGTGCAGCGCGTCGGTGCGCGTGGCGTAGTCGTCCCACAGCGTCGGCGGTTCGGGGATCGACCTGGCCGAGAAATGGGCGCCGTGCTCGGCATTCGGCGTCCACGGCCTGTGCGGCGCCTTGTGGTGCAGCATCAGGAAAAACGGCTTGTCGGCCGGCCGCTTCTCGATGAACTCGAGCGCCAGGTCGGTGATGACGTCGGTCGCGTAGCGGCCGGTGTACTTCCGCTCGCTGGTGGCGGTGTAGAGCAGGGGATCCACGTAGTCGCCCTGGCCGGGGAAAATCTCCCACCGATCGAAGCCGACCGGATCGCTGCCGAGATGCCACTTGCCGATCATCCCGGTGTGGTAGCCGCCCTGCTGCAGCAGCCGCGCCACGGTCATGCGGCTGCTGTCGAACCGGTTGAACATCGTCACGCCGTTCAGGTGCGAGTACTGCCCGGTGAGGATGGCGGCCCGGCTCGGCGTGCAGATCGAGTTGGTGGCGAAGACGCTGGTGAAGAGCGCGCCCTCCGTCGCCAGGCGATCGAGGTGCGGCGTCTGGTTGACCTTCGACCCGTAGGCGCTGATGGCGTGCGCCGCATGGTCGTCGGTCATGATGAACACGACGTTCGGCCGCGCCGCCGGAGGCGTCTGGCCCCAGGCCGTGCCGGTCCAGACGACGAGCGCCGCCACGACGCCGAGGAGGCGCGTCACGGCGTGGCCACCGGCGCGGGCGTGGCCGGTTCGCCCGCAGCTTGGGCGTCGAGCCACTCCTTGAGCGGCTTGAAGTAGTCGATCATCGCGGTCGCGTCCATCTTGCGCTCACCGGTGAGCGCCTCGAGCGCGTCCGGCCACGGCCGGCTCTGGCCCATCTCCAGCATCTTGGCCAGCCGGGCCCCGACCTGCTTGTTGTCGTAGATCGAGCAGCGGTGCAGCGGACCGGTGTAGCCGGCCTCGCGGCACATCGCCCGCTGGAACTGAAACTGCAGGATGTGGGCGAGGAAGTAGCGCGTGTACGGCGTGTTGGCCGGCACGTGATACTTGGCGCCAGGGTCGAAGGCGTCGGCCGGGCGGGCCTCGGGCTCCCCGATGTTCTGATACTTGCGGCGCAGCTCCCACCACGCGGTGTTGTAGGTGGCGGGCGTGATCTCGCCCGAGAAGACCTTCCAGCGCCACTGGTCGACGACGATGCCGAACGGCAGGAAGGCGACCTTGTCGAGCGCCATCCGCATCAGGTACTCGAGGTCGCCCTCGGGCCCCGGCGCCTTGTCGAGGAGACCGACCTTCACCAGGTAGTCGGGCGTCACCGACAGCGCGATGGCGTCGCCGATCGCTTCGTGGAAGCCGTCGTTGGCGCTGCTGCGGTAGATGAAGGGCAGCTTGCGGTAGGCGCGCTGGTAGATGTTGTGTCCGAGCTCGTGGTGGACCACCCGGAAGTCCTCACCGGTAATCTCGATGCACATCTTGATGCGCAGGTCTTGATCCTGGTCGACGTCCCACGCGCTGGCGTGGCAGACGACGTCGCGATCCTGCGGCTTGGTGAACAGCGACCGCTCCCAGAACGACGCGGGCATCGGCTCGAAGCCGAGCGACACGAAGAAGCGGTCGCCGTACTGGACCATGCCTTTCGCGTCGACCTTCTTCGCCTCGAGCAGCTTCGTCAGGTCGTAGCCCGCACCGCGGCTCGGCACCCCCATGAGGTCGTAGATCTCGCCCCACTGCTGGGCCCAGATGTTGCCCAGGAGATGCGCCGGGATCGGTCCGTCGGCCGGCACCACCTTCGGGCCGTACTTCTTCAGGAGCGATCGCCGGGCGTGGGCGTGGAGCGCATCGTAGAGCGGCTTGACCTGCGCCCAGAGCCGATCGACCTCGGCCGCGAACTCGTCGGCCGGCATGTCGTAGCCGGAGCGCCACAGCGCGCCGAGGTCCTTGTAGCCCAGCTCCTTCGCCCCTTCGTTGGCCAGCGAGACGAAGCGCTCATAGCGCGGCTTCATCGGCGGCGCGATGGTGTGCCAGCCGCGCCACGCCTCGAGCAGCTCGGCCGGATTGCGGCTGGTCGACATGATCTTCGTGATCGCGTTGACGTCCAGACACGGCTTGCCGGGCGGGCAATACTTGCCGCGGCCGTAGTCGGCTTCGAGGCCGGCGGCGAGCTTGGTCAGCTCGTCCTGCTTGGCCACCGCCGACGGCGCCGGCAGCGGAATGCTGGCCAGCTTGAACAGCTCGAGCCGTCGCTTGGTATCGGCGTCGAGCTGGAGCCCGTCGAAGCGGGTGGCGTCCTTCGCCATCTTCATCGTTGCGGCGATGAACTGCTGGTAGGTGTTGGCCGAGATCGCTTCGGTGTCGTTGGTGATGAAGTTCGACGACACCCATTGCGCCTGCGAGAGCCGCCGGCTCAGATCGAGCAGCTCGGCGTCGGCACGCTCGACGAACGCCTTGGCGTCGGCCGTGCTGGGGCCGCCGGCCTGGCCGGGCGTCGGGGTGCCGCCGCAGGCGACGAGACCGATGCCGGCGCCGAGGGTGGCGACGGCGGCGATGCGCAACACGTATCTGGCCATCCACCGATTCTATTATGTTGACGCGACCTCCTCTCAGGAGGGCGCGTGGCCGCCCCTTGAGCGTGCCGGCTGCTACTCGCCGCGCTGGGCGCGCGGCGGCGCCGTCCCGCGGGCGGCGGTTCGGCGACGACGTCGTATACTCCCGGCATGCCCCGGATCGCGGTGTTCTGTGGCTCGCGCGCCGGCGCCTCGCCGGCGTACGCCGAGGCCGCGGCGGCCCTCGGCCGTGTGCTGGCACGGCGCGGGTGCGAGCTGGTGTATGGCGGGGCCCACGTGGGTCTGATGGGCATCGCGGCGGACGCCGCGGTCGCGGCCGGCGGCCGCGTGATCGGCGTGATCCCGGCATCGATGGTGGAGCGCGAGCTGGCGCATCGTGGCATCAGCGATCTGCGCGTCGTCGGCAGCATGCACGAGCGCAAGGCGCTGATGGCGTTGCTCGCCGACGCCTTCCTGGTGCTCCCCGGCGGCATGGGCACGCTCGACGAGCTGTGCGAGATCCTGACGTGGGCGCAGCTCGGGCTGCACACCAAGCCGGTCGCGCTGCTCGATGTCCGCGACTACTGGCGCGGGTTCCTGGCCTTTCTCGACACCGCGGTCGGCGAGGGATTTCTCCGCGCCGACGACCGGGCGCGGCTCCGGTGCGACGTGGACGTCGAGGCGCTGGTGGAGGCGCTGCTCACCTCCACGCTGGAGCCGGCGTGACGAGCAAGCTGCTGGCGCAGTTGCGGCTGATCTTCGATCCGCTGCCTCCCGCGCCGTCGCTGTCGCAGACACGGCCATCGTCCACAGCGCCGCCACCGTCGCAGCCGCAGGCGCTCGCGCCGCGGCTGGTGCGGCATCCGCGGGCGCGGCAGTACGTCCTGCGGGTCCTGCCCGACGGCACGCCGCGGGTCACGATTCCGCGCTGGGGCTCGAAGCGCGAGGCGCTGGTCTTTCTCCAGGCGCAGGGCGACTGGATCGCGAGGCAGCGCGCGAAGCAGGCGGAGCGGGTGGCGAGCCGTCCGTCGCTGGACTGGCGCGACGGCCAGGTCGTGCTGCTCGGCGGATCGGCCGTCACGCTGCGGCGCGGCGACGCGCGCCGCGCCGGCGTCCTCGAGGGGGAGGACACCCTGATCGTGACCCCGCGGCCGCGCGACGGCGACGATCTGCGGCCGGTGGCGTCGGCCTGGCTGCTGATGCGGGCGAGGCGCCTGCTGCCACCGCGCCTGATCGAGCTCGCCGCGCGCTTCGATCTCGCGGTGACGCACGTCTCCGTCCGCAATCAGCGGGCGCGGTGGGGCTCGTGCGCGACCGGCGGCCGCATCTCGCTCAACTGGCGCCTCGTCCAGACGCCCGACGACGTCTGCGACTACGTGCTGATCCACGAGCTCATGCACCTGCGTCAGCCCAATCATTCGCCGCGCTTCTGGGCCCTGGTGGCGCGCGCCTGTCCCGGCCACGAGGCATCGCGACGATGGCTGCGCGCGCACGAAGCGGCGCTGCTCGACGCCCGTTGAGCGCCCGCCGCGCGCCGGCAGGCGACCATCCGGGCGCCCGGCGTCCGCCGGGGACGGTGTCGCTCGAGCGGGCGCTGTCCAAGCTGGGGATGGCGTCGCGCAGCGAGGCGCGCGCGCTGATCGCGGAGGGGCGCGTCTCGGTCGACGGCCGTGCCGTCCGCGATCCGCTGACGGCCGTGATCCCCGAACGCGTCCAGATCGCCATCGACGGCGCGGCACGCCAGCGCGCCGAACCGCTCACCGTGATGCTGCACAAGCCACGCGGCGTCGTGACCACGCGCCGCGATCCCGAGGGCCGACCCACTGCCTATGATCTGGTGCGCGGCGCCGGCCCGCACCTGCAGGCCATCGGCCGGCTCGATCTCGCGTCGAGCGGCCTGCTCCTGTTCACAACCGATACGCGCCTCTCTGCCGCGCTGACCGATCCGGCCAACGCCGTGCCGCGCGTCTACGTGGTGACGGTGCGCGGCGCCGTGGACGACGCGGCGCTAGCCACGCTGCAGCGCGGGATCCCGATCGACGGCGAGCCGGTGGCGCCGCGGACGATCACG
>JANOIR010000376.1:0-2964 GCA_031407765.1 Vicinamibacteraceae bacterium | reverse complement strand
GACCGGACAAACGGGGTGTCGTCGCCGACGCGGTAGACCGTCATCTTGATCGCGACGGTCTGGGGGTCCTCCGCTGCCGCGGCGATGAACTGCTCGACGCTGTCGTCGAAGCTCTCGTACGGGTGGTGCACCAGGAGGTCGCCCGCCTGCAGCAGGTCGAAGATCGAGGCGCCTCCCGCAAGCCGGGCAGGCACGACCGGCGTCCACGGTGCGTCGCGTAGATGCGGCAGATCCAGGCTCCCGATCTGGAACAAGCTGGTGCCGTCGAGCTCGCCGGGAACGTCGTAGACGTCCTCCTCGCCCAGCTCGAAGCGCGCCCGCAGCATCTCGCGTAGCCGCGGATCGGCACCAGGTGCGAACTCGAGCCGGACGGCCGGCTCGAAGCGCCGCTGCCGGACCTGCTCGCGAACCGCTTCGCGCACGTTCTGCCCGGCTTCGTCGTCGACGTCGACCTCGGCGTCACGCGTCAGGCGGAACAAGGTCGGGGCACTGAGGTGGACGCCCGGATACAGCTTGCCGGCATTCTCCCGAATGACGTCGTGCAGCCGGACGAATACGCGCT
Source organism: Vicinamibacteraceae bacterium (assembly GCA_031407765.1). Taxonomy (GTDB): domain Bacteria; phylum Acidobacteriota; class Vicinamibacteria; order Vicinamibacterales; family Vicinamibacteraceae; genus JBDSLU01. The sequence continues at coordinate 2,402 of JANOIR010000376.1, read as the reverse complement.
CGTCCGCGGCGACGCCGGCGCGTACCCGCACCCATTGCGGCAGATCGGCGGGGACCTTGACCCGCGCGTCGACCGGCTCGCTACTGCGAGGATCGTGGAGGAGGAACGCGACCGACACGGACAAGTTCGAGAAGAAGGGGAAGGGCTGGCCCTGATGGATGACGAGCGGCGTCAACGCGGGCGACACCTGCGTGTCGAAGTAGGCGTCGAGCTCCAGGCGCTGCGCCGGCGACAGTTCGTCCCAGCGTCTCAGGTGGACGCCCTGGCGGGACAGCTCCGGGACCAGGCGATCGATGAAGCACGCCGCCTGCGCCCCAAGACAGGGGTCCAACGTTTCGCGCAACCGGCGGCTCACCTCGAGCCAGGTCTCACGCGGCGCCTCGCGGAGAATGGCCATCCGCTTCATGAAGAACTCGTCGAGGTTCGCGGTGACGATCGCGAGGAACTTGGCCCGCTCGAGTACGGGAACGCGCTCGTCCTGCGCCTGGGCCAGGACCCGCTGGTTGAACGCCAGCCAGCTCAGATCCCGATCGATCCAGACCGGCGAGCGGGTCACGCTCCTGGAGTCGACGGACACGGCCGCGGCATGCGGGACCGGGGCAGTATTCGCGGTGTCGTCGGCAGTCGTGAGGGTCGACATGCCGCGAAGGTGTATCGCACCGTTGTGACCCTGGAATGACCGCGGCTGGAGCAGCACGCTCGACACCGGAGTCGCCGTGTCGTCGTACCGGCGACACACCGGGGTCGCGTTGTTCCCCAGGCGGGCCGGCTCGTCGCGGACATCGGCGGCTGGAACACCTTCGAGTACCCGCCGGTGCGCGTGCTGACCGTGGTCACGCTCGCCGTCGTGCTGGCAGTGCGTCGGCGCGGGGATTTGCCGCGCTCGTGACGACCGGATGATCCGCCTACCCGGCCGCCGGTGAACCGAAATAGCCGGGCCTGCGTCCAACGGGTATGGACCGCCCGGGTTGCCGAACCGCCGACTCTCCTTTACACTGAGATCAGGTGGTGTCCACGATTGTCCATGCCGTGAGCCCGAAGGGCAGTTGCCGCAGGGCCAACCTCCGGCGTGGTCTCGATTTACGCCCCTTCATCGATTTCCGACGGCTCGGCCTGTGCGCCTGTTGTTGCGCGACGCTGGCAACGCCGGCGCGCGCTCAACAGGCCGCCACCCAGCCCCAGGTATCCCAGCCCCAGACGCCCCAGAACGAGGCGCCACAAGCTCAGACGCCCCAAGACCCGACCCCGCGGGCCCAGACGCCACCGTCCACGGCTGCCCCGTCCGCCTTCGTGCCCGAGGTCCTGCCCATCGGCAGCGACGTCGAGGCGGCGTCGGGCTCGGGCTGGCGCAGTGTGCTCGCGTCGGTCAACAAGGACATCGAAGGCCCGGCGCTGCGCGCCGGCTCGGTCGTCTCTGGCGGTGGGTTCGCCCTCGGCGGCCACTGGCGCGAGACGGTGGGGACACGGGCCCGGCTCGACACTGAATACATGGTGTCGATCAGGGGCTACCAGAGCGCGCTCATCGACCTGTCGTCGCAGCCGGTCGCCGACGGCCGGCTCACCTTCGGCTTCGGGGTCAAGTACGACAGCCTGCCGATGGAGGACTTCTTCGGCCTCGGCCCCGACTCCGAAGTCGGGACCCACGCCAGCTACGAGCGCCAGGGGCTCGACACGCGCGGCTGGGCCCGGATCCGCGTGCGGCCGTGGTTCGAGCTGCGCCCGACGATCGGGCACCTCGACACCCGCCTCCTCTCCGGCGAGCAGGCCGGGATTCCCTCGATCGAGTCGGTGGCGTGGCGCTCGCCAGTCGCCGGCGTCGGCCGCCAGAGCCGGTTCATGCACGCCGGTGTGTCCGCCATCATCGATCGCCGCGACGACCCGAAGTGGACGCGGAAGGGCCTGCTGATCAAGGCGTCCGCCGAGCGCTTCGAGGCGGTCACCGCGCAGGACCACGGCTTCCTGAAGACCGAAGTCGACGTCCGCGGCTACATTCCCATCCGCGCCCTCTCGCGCCAGGACGTCTTTGCGGTGCGCGGCGTCGCCCTCCTGACCGACGGCACCGGGCACGAGAGCGCGCCCTTCTACTTCCTGCCACGCCTCGGTGGCGGCGGCCTGCTGCGCGGCTACGAGACGTCACGCTACGTCGACACGCAGGCGCTCTTCGCCAGCGCCGAGTATCGCTGGCAGGCGATGCGCCGGCTGCAGGTGGTGAGCTTCGTCGACGTCGGCCAGGTCGCGCCGTCGACGCGCGCCTTCGCGTTCTCCAATCTCAAGACCTCCGTCGGCGTTGGCATCCGCTACCGCGGTTTCCGCATCGACTACGCCAGGGGCGCCGAAGGCGGCCGCCTCCACATCGGCGTCGGCGCCAGCTTCTAATTGTTGGCGGCCGCGCTCTCACGCGC
>JANOIR010000363.1:0-3826 GCA_031407765.1 Vicinamibacteraceae bacterium | reverse complement strand
CTGCGCGAGCGGCGCCATCAGCAGGCCGGCACGCTGTCGGGCGGCGAACAGCAGATGCTCGCGTTGTCGCGCGCACTGATGCTGCGCCCGCGCCTGCTGCTGCTCGACGAGCCGTCGTTCGGCTTGGCGCCGCTGATCGTTCGCGAACTGTTCAACATCCTGCGCGCGATCAACCGGCAAGACAACGTCAGCATGCTGTTGGTCGAGCAGAACGCCGCGATGGCGCTCGACCTCGCCGACCGCGCCTACCTGATCGAGACCGGGCGTGTCGTTCTCGACGGCAGCGCCGACGAAATCAAGCGCAACGACGCCGTGCGCGCGTCGTACCTTGGATATTGAGGTCAATGGACACTTTCCTGCACCAGGTGCTCGCCGGGCTCGCCACCGGCGGCATCTACGCCAGCGTCGCACTGGCGCTGGTGATGATCCACCAGGCGACGCATCTGGTGAATTTCGCGCAGGGCGAAATGGCGATGTTCTCGACCTACATTGCGTGGGCGCTGATCAATGCCGGGGTGCCGTACTGGGTCGCCTTCTTCCTCACCATCGGCGTCTCGTTCGTGCTCGGCGCCGCGATCCAGCAACTCATCCTGCGGCCGATCCGCAGCGCCTCGGTGCTGCCGCACGTGATCGTCTTCATCGGCCTGCTGGTGATCTTCAACAGCCTCGCCGGCTGGATCTTCAGCTACACGATCAAGGTGTTTCCAAGCCCGTTCCCGAAAGAGCCTCTTTTCGGCCAGCACTATGTGTCGTCGCACGAGTTCGGCGCGATTGCCGTCACGCTGGTCCTGCTGGTGCTGCTGTGGGCGTTCTTTCGCTTCACTTCGCTCGGCCTGGCGATGCGTGCAGCGGCGCAGAACCCGGCGTCGAGCCGCCTGGTGGGCATCCGCGTCGGCTGGATGCTGGCGCTCGGCTGGGGCCTTGCAGCCGCGATCGGATCGGTGGCCGGCATGATGGTCGCGCCGATCGTCTTTCTGGACCCGAACATGATGGCGGGCATCCTGCTGTACGCGTTCGCTGCCGCGCTCATCGGTGGCATCGACAGCCCGGGTGGTGCAGTTGTCGGCGGCTTTCTGGTCGGCGTGCTCGAGAACGTGCTCGGCGCGTACGTGGTCGGCAACGAACTCAAGCTCGCGGTGGCGCTGGCGCTGATCGTCGGCGTGCTGGTCATCAAGCCGTCGGGCCTGTTCGGGTCGGTGCAGGTGAGCCGGGTATGACGGCGCTCGCTGCCGCAACGCCAGGCGCCGCCGGCAGCCTTGCCAACGGCCGCCGGTCGCGCCTGCTCGGCCTGGCGTTGTTGCTCGTCGCGGCCTGCGTCCTGCCGTTCGTGGTGAGCAACTTCCGCAGCTTCCAGTTCACGCTGGTGCTGGTCTATGCGATCGCGCTGCTCGGCCTGAACATCCTGACCGGCTACAACGGTCAGATCTCGCTCGGCCACGGCGCCTTCTACGCCATCGGCGCCTATGCGGCGGCGATCTTGATGGACAAGTTTGGCGTGCCGTACTGGCTGACCGTGCCGGTGGCCGGACTCGTGTGCCTGGCCGTCGGTTTCCTGTTCGGCCTGCCAGCGTTGCGGCTCGAGCCGCTGTATCTGGCGCTCGCCACTTTCGCGCTCGGCGTCTCGATGCCGAACCTGCTCAAGTACAAGCACATCGAACACTGGACCGGCGGCGTGCAGGGCATCGTCATCGTCAAGCCGGACGCGCCGTTCGGCCTGCGGATGACGCCCGATCAGTGGCTGTACTTCTTCACGCTCGCGATCACGATCGTGATGTTTGTGCTCGGCTGGAACCTGCTGCGCGGGCGCGTCGGCCGAGCACTGATCGCGATCCGCGACCACCCGGTGGCGGCAGCGGCGATGGGCATCGACACCGCACTCTACAAATCGCTCGCGTTCGGCGTGAGCGCGATGTACACGGGCGTCGCCGGCGCGCTGGGCGCGATCGCGGTGCAGTTCGTCGCCCCCGACAGCTTCTCGGCGTTCCTGTCGATCACGTTCCTGGTCGGCGTCGTCGTCGGCGGCCTGGCGTCGATCCCCGGCGCGTTGTTCGGCGCGCTGTTCATCCAGTTCATCCCCAATATTGCCGACCAAATCTCCAGGGCGGCGCCGTGGGCCATCTACGGCATCTTCCTCATCGTATTCATGTTCCTGATGCCCGCGGGCATCAACGGTGCGATCCGCCTCGGCTGGGCCCGGATTCGCACCGCCTACGCAGGCAGGTCCCAGCGCTCGCGCGGTTGATACCGCCATCACCGGAGGACAACACCATGTCGATGAAGCTCACTCTCGTCAGCGCGGGCGCCGCCTTGGCACTCGCGTTCGCAGCGCCGGCCTGGGCGCAAAAGAAGTACGACCCCGGCGCCTCCGACACCGAGATCAAGATCGGCAACACGATGCCGTACAGCGGCCCGGCCTCGGCGTACGGCACGATCGGCAAGACCGAGGCGGCGTACTTCAAGAAGGTCAACGACGAAGGCGGCATCAACGGCCGCAAGATCAACTTCATCAGCCTCGACGACGGCTACAGCCCGCCCAAGGCGGTCGAGATGGTGCGCCGCCTGGTCGAGCAGGACGAGGTGCTGCTCGTGTTCCAGCCGCTCGGCACGGCGGTAAATACGGCGATTCACAAGTACATGAACACGAAGAAGGTGCCGCAGCTGTTCGTCGCCACCGGCGCAACCAAGTGGAACGATCCGCAGGGCAACCCGTGGACGATGGGCTGGCAGCCAAACTACCAGACCGAGACGAAGATCTACGCCAAGCACATCCTGCAGACGAAACCCAACGCCAAGATTGGCGTGCTCTTCCAGAACGACGACTACGGCAAGGACTACCTGAAGGGGCTGAAGGACGGGCTGGGCGACAAGGCCGCCAAGATGATCGTCGCCGAAGTGTCGTACGAGGTCAGCGATCCGACGGTCGATTCGCAGATCGTCCAACTGCAGGGCTCGGGCGCTGACGTCTTTGTCAACATCACGACGCCGAAGTTCGCAGCGCAGGCGATCCGCAAGGCCTACGACATCGGCTGGAAGCCGGTGCAATATTTGAACAACGTGTCCGTGTCGGTGGGCTCCGTGCTGACCCCCGCCGGGATCGAGAAGTCGGTCGGGCTGATCACCAGCTCGTACATGAAGGATCCGACCGACCCGCAATGGGCCAACGACCCCGGCATGAACGAATGGCGCGCCTTCATGAAGAAGTATTACGCCGACGGCGATCTCACCGATGTGACCAACGTCTACGGCTACGGCGTCGCACGGACGTTGGTCCAAGTGCTCAGGCAATGCGGTGACAACTTGACGCGCGAAAACGTGATGAAGCAGGCCGCGAGTCTGAAGGACTTCGATACCGGCACATCCCTGCCCGCGATCAAGATCAACACCAGCCCGGCCGACTTCGCGCCGATCGAGGCGGTGCAGTTGGCGAGGTTCGACGGCAAAACCTGGGTGCGCTTCGGCGAGGTGCTCGATTCGTCGAGCAAGTAGATCCATCGCCCACCACGCGGCCGGGACATTCAGGTTGGCAGCCGACCCGAAGCGTTGGATCAGCGTGACCGCGCCGCTCTCGGCCTCGTCCGCCTTCAGGCCGGCTTGATCGAGCAGAAAGCGGGTTAGCACGTGGTGTACGACCTACAGCACGGGCGTGAGTAGCTGCGGCTGCGCGGCCAGCAGCAGGCGCAGCGGGATCGGCAACGACAGCACCCAGTGGCGCACCGGCACGGTGGGGATGACGTGGTCCACCAGGTGCGCGGCGGTCTGTGGCATGCGGCGCGCGCCGCACGACGGACGGAAGCCGCGCCGCTTGCAGGAGAAGGCGAGCAGCTTG
>JANOIR010000298.1:0-5050 GCA_031407765.1 Vicinamibacteraceae bacterium | reverse complement strand
CCGCCCCTGCAGGCCGCGCGGCGTCCCGCGTCCGATCAGTTGACGCATGACCAGCCCGAGATTGAAGCCACCGGCATGAATCAAGAGGCGCTTCAGGATATTCGTGTGACCGCGCAGATGGGTCCGGCGCATCCCGCCGGTGTCGTACACATGCGCGAACGAGCGCTCGGTCCGCTCCCCGCGTCGGCGCATCAGGCGACGTCCCCGTCGGCCGCGGATCCGCCGCCGATTCCCATACACCGGCGCTTGAGCCTCGGGCTCCTTCGACCAGTCGCGGCGACCGCGCGCCGGCTCGGACACGTAGGAGCGGACGCCGAGGGCGTCGAGCTCCACCATGATCCGATTACTGTGATAGCCCTTGTCGGCGATGATCTCTTCCAGCGGTTGCGGGTGGTCGACCTCGGTCTGCGCCGCGTCGACCTGGTCGAGGACGGCGGTCACGGTGTCGACGATCGTCGTCGTGTCCCCTTCGTCCGCCCCCTGCACGGTGACCGCGACGATCGCGCCCGTCTCGAGGTCCACGGCATGCTCCGCTTTGTGGGCCAGATGCGTCCGGCCATCTTTCATCATCGTGACCTTCGCGTCCGGATCGTGCGGGTTTGTCCACTCCTTGTTCGACGTCTTTTTCTTCCGCGTCCGATCCAACCGCGCCAAGTCGTCACGCGTCGGGGTCTCGATGCCCGACGCCTGCGCCAGCCGCGTCAGAAACTCCTGATAGGTTTCCTCGGTGTCCCGGCGCACGATGCTGCGCATCGCGGCGTTGGCTTCGAGCGTCGTCGCGTCGATGGCGACGGTTTTGCCCTTGAGAAGCCCGACCGCGACCAGTCGCTGCTGCACCCAGGTAAACACCGCGCGATGCGTCTCCACATCGATCAGACGTCGCGTCCGCGAAATCGTCGAGTGATCGGGGGCGGCCTCATGGAGCGCCAGGCGCACGAAACTGCGGACCGCCAGCGAGTCGGCGGCCCGCCACGCGATGCCACGTTCCGCGTCGATGCCTTCGAAGTACCCCACGAACAACAACCGGAAATACTGGCCCGGCGCCAGACTCGGCCGCCCGATCGTCTTGGCGTAGAACCGACGACACTGGCTCTCCACGAACCGGTCGAAGTCATGCGCGTCCAACATTGCGTTCAACCGCAGGTAGAACGGATGCCCCGGCGACGCCGGCAGATCACAGGTCGCGATCCACAACGGCGGCTGGTCGGTCTCTCGCGTCCCCATCGACATGTGCGCCATTGTAGTACGGCAGCGAGACGCACTCGTCATCGACTATCGACTTTAACCACGGGCTGTTAGGGCCAGAGTCTAGCGAACGATGGGTGCGGCCTGGTCGGGAGCCGTGATCCCAGGCGGCAGCTCCATGACCCTGATGTTACGGAAGTGGATCTCGGCACCCTCCGACTCGAGGCACAGATAGCCCTTTTTCTGAGAGGACCGGCTGACGCCGTTCACGAACACGCCGTTGACGGCGAGCTTGACGACCCCGTCCACGGCGACGACGTCGTAGGTGTTCCATTCGCCGCGCCCTTTCGCGCGGTTCTCGATCGACATGCTGCGCTCGCCGCGCGGATTGTCGGGCACCGTCTTCACCCCGCCGACACCGAACAACTCTCCATGGACGTAGGCAATCGGCGGGACGCGGCCGTCGCGGGTGTTCAGCTTCGGCCAGTCGAGCTCCAGCATCTGGACCTCGACGCCGTCAGGAAGCCGCGACTCCGGGTTCGGATTTGCGTTGCTCCAGATGAACACCCCCGAGTTTCCCCCGGGCTCGGTGTGCATCCACTCGATGTGCAGCACGAAGTTCTCGTACTGCTTCTCACTGCGCATCACCCCGATGGGACGGCCGGAAGAAATCAGGACGCCATCCTTGACCCGCCACGTGGCAGGAGAGGTATTGACGTCGATCCAGCCGGTGAGGTCACGGCCGTTGAACAGATCGCGGAACTCCGCGCCCGGCGCGGCCATCTCCCGCTGTCCCACCAGTAGCAGCCCCACCAGCAGTGTCACGAGTCCGTAGCATGTCATCCGCGTACCTCGCGGCACATCATAGACCGCCTCCAGAGACACCAACCGCTGGATTTTTCCCACCCTCGTGGACTATTCCCCACCCGCGGTCGAGGTCCGCCCTCAGACCTTCGGCGAAACCCCAAGAACACCGGCAAGACTGCGAAATCCGACCGGAGTGTCCCCCGGCATCCGCCTTGCCTTGGTGGTGGGCGTTCCTCCTATGCCGGCCACCGCTTCACCCGCTTCTCCAGCTGACAACGCCGCCCTCTGCCGTCATTGTGGCGAGCCGTGCGCCGTGGACGCCCTCGTGTCTCCGGATGGACCGTTCTGCTGCCGCGGGTGCGAGAGCATCTTCGCGATCCTCACGGCGCACGATCTTCGGGCCTTCTACACGGGCGACGCGGCGCCCGGACTGTCACAGCAGGGCGCCGGCGATCGGCCGCCTGGCCGGTTTGCCGTCCTCGACGATGCCGACGTCGCCTCGCGGCTCATCGACTTCGACAACGGGCGCCTGGCCCGGGTGACGCTCTCGATTCCCGCGATTCACTGCGCGTCGTGCGTGTGGCTGCTGGAGCAGTTGTGGCGGTTCGATCCGGGTGTGACGCGGGCGGAAGTCGATCTCATGCGGCGCTCCGTATGCGTGGAATTCCGGCCCGACACGACGTCACTTCGCAGGATTGCCGAACAGGTTTCAGCGCTCGGATACGAACCGGCGCTCACGCCAGGCGAAGGCCGCACCGGCGTGCCATCGGCGGCACGGCGCCTGTACCTGCAGCTTGGCGTCGCCGGCTTCGCCTTCGGCAACATCATGCTGTTCAGCATTCCGCGTTACGCGAACGGCGCGCCGCTCGAAGGCGGCTTCCAGCGCCTGTTCGACGTCCTCAACGTCCTCTTTGCGCTGCCTGTCCTGCTCTTCAGCGCCTCCGATTACTTCCGCACGGCGTGGCACGCCGTACGAACCAGGACGATGGCGCTCGAAGTGCCGGTCGCGCTCGGACTCGCCGTCCTCTTTGGCCGGAGCATCGTGGACATGGGCACGGGGCGGGGCGAAGGGTTCATGGATTCATTCGCAGGGTTGGTGTTCTTCCTGTTGATCGGCCGGCTGTTCCAACAGAAGGTCTTCGACCGGGTTGCGTTCGATCGCACCTTCCGCTCGTTCCTGCCGCTCTCCGTGCAGGTAGAGCACGAATCCGGCCTGTCGGTGAGGCCGATCGATCAGCTGCGGCCCGGCGATCGGATCGTGGTGCGCCCGCAGGAAGTAGTGCCCGCCGACGCCATTCTCCTCGACGAACGCGCGGAGGTCGACTACACCTTCATCACGGGCGAGCAGACGCCCGTACCCTCACGATTCGGTGGCACGGTGCGCGCGGGCGGCCGCGTCCTCGATCGGGCGATACGGCTTCGCGTGCTGCGCGAGCCGTCGCACAGCCAGCTCGCCCGCTTCTGGAGCAACCAGGTCTTCGCCAAGCCAAAGACGTACTGGCTCGTCGATGTTGCCGCGCGGTTCGGACAGTGGTTCACGGTCGGCGCCGTGTCCCTCGCCGCCGCGGGCTTTCTCGCCTGGTGGCCCGACGTGTCCGCGAGCATGAGTGTCGCCACCGCCGTGCTGATCATCGCCTGCCCGTGCGCGCTGACGCTGGCGGCGCCGATCACGCTGGGGACGGCGATGGGCCTGCTCGGCACGCGCGGCCTGTATCTCAAGCACGCGGCGGTGGCGCTCGACCTCAGTCGTGTCGACACGGTCGTCTTCGACAAGACCGGCACGCTCACCGCCTCCGCGGGACGACCGGCCATCGAGCATGACGGTCTCAGCCGCCGCGTGCTGATGATGGTGCGGCGACTGGCAGCGGAATCGGTCCATCCGGCCAGCCGCGCCATTGCCGCCGGCATCGCCGCCGGCCCGCAGCCGGATACCACAGCCAGTGATACCGGCGCACCCCGAGCCCAGTCGGTCCGCGAAGTCCTCGGTCAGGGTCTCTGCGGCACCGTCGCCGGCCAGTTCGTCGCGATCGGGACGGCATCCTTCATCGAGGCGGAAACGGGCGGGCGGATCGCCGGTCCGGACGATGTGGTTTACGTGGCGGCCGGGGAGGAACGCGGCTGGATCCGCGTCGCCGCCGCGGCCCGGCCGGGTATCGAAGACACGGCACAGGCGCTCTCGATCGGGCACGAGATCTGTCTGCTTTCAGGCGATCACGGTGGCGAGCGGGATCGGTGGGCGCCCACCTTCGGTCGTCGCATGCGCTTCAGGCAGTCGCCGGATGACAAGCTCGCGTTCATCAGAGACGCCAAGAGCGCCGGCCGGCGCGTTCTGATGGTCGGCGATGGTTTGAACGATGCCGGAGCCCTCGCCGCGGCGGACGTCGGGATCGCGGTTTCGGACGAGACGGCCTGCATGGCGCCCGCGTGTGACGCGGTGATCAGTGGTGACCGGCTTGCGGCGCTTCCGGCGTTCCTGGCCTACGCGCGCCGCGCCCGGCACGTGATCGTCGCGTGCCTGGTCGTCTCCATGGTCTACAACGCCGTGGGCCTCGCGCTGGCGCTGGCCGGGGCGCTCACCCCGCTCGTGGCCGCGATCTTCATGCCGGTCAGCTCGCTCACGATTATCGGCATGGGGTCGGGCCTGATGCGCTGGTCCGCGCGACGGATGCTGCCGGTATGAGCGTCATCGTGCTGTTGATCGCCGCCGGCGGCCTGGTGGCTGTCGGGTTCCTGGGCGCGTTCGTCTGGGCCGTCCGGTCCGGCCAGTTCGACGATACGTGCACGCCGGCGATTCGCGTGTTGCTGGACGAGAAGGACGTGCTGCCGAGAGGCAGACCAAGGGCAAATGAGGTGAGGCTGTGAGCTCGGAAGGTGCTGAAGCACGGGACCCGCGGATCGAGACTTTCTTCTACGACAACGTCACCGTGCGGAACTTCGCCATGGCGACGGCCGGCTGGGGGTTGGTCGCGTTTCTCGTGGGGCTGGTGGTGGCGCTGAAGCTCGTGTTTCCGGGCTTCCTGCCTGACATTCCCTACCTGTCGTACGGCCGGCTGCGGCC
>JANOIR010000153.1:0-8374 GCA_031407765.1 Vicinamibacteraceae bacterium | reverse complement strand
TTCCTCGAGGCCCACGTCACGCTCGCGACGGTCTACTACCGGCTCAAGCGCCGCGAGGACGGCGACCGCGAGCGTGCCATCGTCGACACGCTGAACAAGGAAATCCAGGCGAAGCAGCCCGGCGCCGTGGCGCCCAACGCCCCGGCCCAGGCTCCGCCGGTGCGGTGACGCGCTCGGACGAACGACATGCGGAAGACACTGAACCTCGACGACAAGCTCGTTGCGGATGCGACCGCGCTGCCGCCGGCGGCGCAGCCGATCCGCGCCGCAACGCGTCATCCGAGGCAGTCGATGAAAGCCTTCTTCTTTCCGTCAGGCGCGCGCCTGAGATGGAGCCTCGGCTCCCTGACGCTGTGCGGCCTCTTGACACTCGTCGTCCATACCCGGCTTGCGGCGCAAGATCCGCCGGGGGCGGCTTCTCCACAGCCGGCGCCCGTCTTCCGGACCGGCACGACGGCGGTCCTGCTGGACATCGTGGTGCGCGACAAGCGCGGACGCCCGGTGCGCGACCTGCGTCAGGACGAGATCACGGTGCTCGAGGATGGCGTCGCCCGCGAGGTGAAGGCCTTCCGTCTGGTGGAGGGCGCTTCAGCCGACGCTGGAGTGTCTGCCGCGCCCGCGGGTGTCGTCCAGCCCGACCCGCTGCGGCGGATCACCCTCGTCTCGCTGGTCTTCGATCACCTCGGCCAGAACGCGCGCAAGCTGGCGCAGAAGGCGGCGCTCGATTACCTGAAGAAGCCGCTGCCCACCGGCCAGTGGGTGGCGGTGTTCTCGCTCGACAACCGGCTGCACATGCGGCACGACTTCACGCGCGATACGGCGGCGCTGTCGGCCGCGGTCGATCGCTCGACGACGACCGCAAGCCGCGAGGACGCCGTGCCTCTGCCTGGGGCGTCGCGCGAGCTGGCCGAGCCGGTCAGGTTCGGGCAGCCGAGCGGCGGTGTCGCCGCCAACCCTGCGACTGCCGGGCAGGACGCCGTCGCCGAGGCGATGCGCGAGATGCAGCAACGCATGCAGACGCTGGCGTCCGGTATCGAGATGTCCCAGCGCGGCCACGCGACGTTCTACCCGCTGATGGCGCTGGCCAAGGCGCAGGCCGGGCTCGAGGGCCGCAAGGCCATCCTGTTCTTCTCTGAGGGCCTGCAGGTGCCGAGCTCGGTCGAGGAGGCGTTCAAGGCGACGATCAGCGAGGCGAACCGGGCCAACGTCAGCGTCTACACCATCGACGCCCGCGGCCTCGACACGGGCCGCGATCTGGCGGCTGCAGGTGCGGCGCTCGACAAGGCCGGACGCGTCAGCCAGCAGGCCATGGCCAAGCGCGGCGCCGGCGGCACGTCGATGGACGAAGTACAGAACGACGAGCTGGTCGTCTCGTCGCTGAAGTCGAACACCCAGTCGGTTCTGCGCGAGCTGGCCGAGAGCACCGGCGGCGTGCTCATCGCCAACACCAACGACCTCGGCCGGGGGCTCGACCGCGTGACCTCCGACCTCGCCAGCTACTACGAGATCGCCTACGCGCCGAAGAGCGGCGAGGCCGACGGCAGCTTCCGCAAGATCGAGGTGAAGGTGGCGCGCAAGGGCATCGACGTCACCTCGCGCAGCGGCTACTTCGCGCTGCCGGCGAGCGACGCGGCGCCGCTCCTGCCCTACGAGCTGCCGCTGCTCGCGGCCGCGGCGGCCACACCGCCGCCGCATGCCTTAGACTTCCAGGCCGGCGCCTTCCGCTTCCACGAGACTCCGCGCGGGCGGCAGTTCACGCTGATCACGGAAGTGCCGGTGGCCTCACTCGCGGTGGAGGAGGACAAGAAGGCGAAGCAGTACCACCTGCGATTCACCGTGATGGCGCTGGTCAAGGACGCCTCCGGCACCGTCGTCGAGCGCCTGAGCAACTCGTATCCGCTCGAAGGGCCGCTCGAGAAACTGCCGCAGCTGCAGCGTGGCAACGTGATCTTCAAGCGCCAGCTCTGGCTCCGCCCGGGCCGCTACACCGTCACGACGGTCGTCCGCGATCAGCAGGCCGACAAGACCAGCGTGCGCCAGCTGCCGCTGCGGGTGTTCCCCGAATCGCCCGGCATCGACATCAGCACGGTCGCGGTGGTGAAGCGCGTCGACAAGGCCAGCGATCAGCCCGACGCGGTCGAGGATCCGTTCCGGGACGGGCCGATGCGGATTGCGCCCAGCCTGGCGACGCCGATCTCCAAGGCTGCCAACAGCCAGATCTCGGCCTTCGTCGTCCTCTATCCAGACAAGGCGATGACAGAGGCGCCCAACCTGACCATCGAGTTCGCGCAGGGCTCGACCGTGATCGGGCGCTCGACGCCGACGTTGGCCGCGCCCGATGCCGACGGGCGCATCACCTGCGTGGCAACCTTCCCGGCGGACGGGTTCGTCCCCGGGACCTACGAGCTGCGCGCCATCGCCCGCCAGGGCGCCTCGCAGGACGAGACGCGGACGACGTTCGCGATCGTGCAGTAGGCTGGATCATGACCACGCGCCTGCCCCGAAGCGCCCGACGAGCCGGTCTCGCCGCGGTGTGTGCCGTGGCGCTGACCGGGTTGGTCAGGGCGCAACTGCCACCGGCCGATCAGCCCGCGTTCCGCGCCGGCGCCGACCTCGTGATCGTCGACGCCGTCGCGATCGACAAGGCCGGCCGGCCGGTGACCGATTTGACCGCGGCCGACTTCGAGGTCAAGGACGAAGGCCGCCCGCAGGCGGTCTCGCTGTTCCAGACGGTGACCGCGGAAGCCACGCGTCAAGCCGTGGCGGGACGGACGAGCCGCTACGCCTACAGCACGAATACCGGGCTCGAGGCGGCGCCGGTGCGCGCCTTCGTGCTCTTCTTCGACGACGTGCACCTGACCCAGTCCGAGGGGGACCGGGCCAAGGCGGCGCTGTCCCAGTTCGTCGAGCGCGAGCTCCAGGCCGGCGACCTGGTGTCGCTGGTCGCCCCGGGCAAGGCGCTGCGCTGGCACGCCCGGATGCCGGACGGCCGGCCCGAGCTGACCCGCATCGTCGCCGGCCTGCGCGGCCTCTATCTCCCGGATCCGTCCTCGGATCAGATGAGCGACTACGAGGCGTATCGGATCAACGCCTTCAACGACGAACAGGTGGCGGACCAGGACGACCGCCGCTGGAATAACGCCCGCGTCAACGGCCGCGAGCCGGCCAACCTGGCGACCGACCGCGGCTTCGAGCCGCAGAACCGCGGCGGCCAGATCGGCCTCATCAAGCCGGACATCCTGATGCGCGCGGCCACTCTCTACCAGCAGGCCGCGGCCCGCAACATCGCCACCCTGCAGGCGCTGGAGCGGACCATCGACGGCCTCACCGCGGTGCGCGGTCGCAAGGCGGTGCTGATGCTGTCGCCCGGGTTCATCGCCGACCAGGAGCGCGTCGAGGCCAAGCGGGCTGTGGAAGCGGCGCGCCGCGCCAACGTCGCCGTCTACTTCGTCGACGCGCGCGGGCTCGTCTCGAGCACCGGCTACGCGCAAGCGCAGCAGGGCGGGCGTCCGCTCGATTCGCGCGACGTCGGCGCCGCCAACGCGGAGATCACGCTCGGCGCGGAAGGCGCCGCCGAAATCGCACAGAACACCGGCGGCTTCTCGGTGCGCAACCAGAACGATCTCGGCCAGGGTCTGCAGCGCATCGGGCAGGAGTCGCGCGTCTACTACCTGCTCGGTTTCCAGCCCGCACGCGATGCCAAGGCCGGCACGTTCAGGCGGCTCGAGGTGAAGGTGACGCGTCCTGGTGTGACGGTCCGCGCGCGCCGCGGCTATTACGCGGGCGGGATCGCCCCGGGCACGTCCGCCGGAAGCGGCGCGACGCCTCCGCGCTTCACCGACGGCGTCGACGCGATCGATCGCGCTGCGGAATCGCCCTACGAGCTCGCCGCGATTCCGCTGCGGGTCGCCGATCTCGTGTTCGCCGATGCCGCGACCGACACGGCCTCGGTGATGCTGGTGGCCGAGGCCGACCTGCGCGCGTTCGCCTTCACCCGCGCGAACGGCAAGCTGGCCGACGTGGTCGACCTGCGGATCCTGACCAGCGAGCTCGGCACCAACGCCACCGAGCGCTACGAGCGCAAGGTCGAGATGTCGTTCCCGGACACGACACGTTTCGGGCCGGACTCCTGGCATCCGCTGTCGCAGGAGTTCCACCTGAAGCCGGGGCGCTACCAGGCGCGCGTCGCTGTCCGCGACGCCAACAGCGGACGCATCGGCAGCGTCACCCACGACTTCGAAGTGCCGCCGCTGACGGGGCTGCGCATCACCTCGCCGATCCTCACCGACTCGATCGAGGCGCCGTCGTTCGGGACGCAGACACCGCCCAGACCGGTGCTGATCGCGCGCCGGACGTTTCCGGCGGGCTCGACGCTCTACTACCAGTTCAGCGTGCTCGGCGCCGGTAAGGACGCGGCGGGCTCCACCCGCGTCGTCGGCTCGCATCAGCTGCTGGGCCCGGGCGGCGCCGTGGTCAAGCGGCTCGATCCGCGACCGATAGGCGGCGGCAGTGGTGGGCTCAGCCGCTTTGCCAGCCTGGGCCTGGGCGGCCTCCCGCCGGGCGACTACGAGCTGCTGCTGAAGGTGACCGACGAGACCACCGGCCAGACCATCGATCGCCGCGAGCCGCTCGCCATCCTGCCGTCACAGCCCGCACCGGCGAGCGCCGGGCGCCAGCCGTGAGCGCGGGCTCCTCCGCCGGATTGGTGGTGCTGCTTTTCGCGGCAACCGCGACCGCCGCCCAAGCGCCGACGCCGACGCCGCGACCAGTCGAGCCGCGCCCTCAGCCAGCCGCGCCAGCGACACGCCGCCCAGCCGCGCCGGCGGCATCGTTCGACACCACAGCCGCGGCCGCGAACGCGGCCCGCGAGGCCGGACGCCTCGACGAGGCCATCGCCCTCTATCGCCAGGGTCTCGCCCTCCGTGCCACCTGGGACGAGGGCCGCTGGTATCTCGGCTCGTCGCTGTACGAGCGCGAACGCTATCGCGAAGCCCGCGACGCGTTCGCGGCGCTGGCCGCACGGCAGCCGGCGCACGCCGGCGCCGTCGGCATGCGGGGCCTCTGCGAGTTCGGCCTCGGCCAGCACGAGACAGCACTGCGGACGCTCCTCCAGGCGCGGGCGCTCGGCATCGCGCGAAACCCGGAGATCGCGCACGTCGTGGCCTACCACGCCGGCATCCTGCTGACGCGGTTCAGCGAGTTCGAGGTCGGCTACGCCGTCCTCAGCGAGCTGTCCGGGGACAACGTCGACAGTGCCAAGACGAACGAGGCGCTGGGCCTGAACCTGCTGCGCATGCCGATCCTGCCGGCAGCACTGCCCGAGACGAAGCGGCCGCTTGTGCAGCTCGCCGGACGCGCGGCGTTTGCGATGGGGGGACGCCGCCTCGCCGATGCCGGGCGCCTGCTCGACGAGCTGGTCGCGACGTATCCGCGCGAGCCGAACGTGCACTACGCGCGCGGCGTGCTGCGGACCACCGAGGCCCCCGATCTCGCCCTCGAGGACTTTGTCGCCGAGCTGGGCGTCTCGCCGCGCCACGTGCCGGCGCGCCTGCAGCTCGTGTTCGAGCTGGTGAAGCGCGGGGAGGCGTCGAAGGCGAAGCCGTACGCCGAAGAGGCGATACGGCTGGATCCGCTGCACTTCGCCGTCCACCTCGCGATGGGCCAGGTGTGGTTCGAGACCGGCGATCTGCCGAAAGCGATCGCCGCCTTCCAGCACGGCGCCACGCTCGCGCCCGGCAGCCCCCAGGCGCACTTCCTCCTGGCGCGGGCCTATGGGCGCGCCGGCCGCACGGCGGACGCCGAGCGCGAGCGCGCCGAGTTCCGCCGCCTCGAGCAGCTCAAGGCCGGCCAGCCGATCGAGCGCAGCGGCGGATCGGTCGACGCCCCACCCAAGCCCTGAGCCAGATCACTTGCTGCCTGACGAGGCGCTCGCGCAGTATCGGTGCGGACTCACGCTCGAGCCCGACTGGCACGAGGGCCGCTGGTATCTCGGCTCGATCCTCTACGAGAAGGAGCGCTATGCCGAGGCGCGGGAGGCGTTCGCCGCGCTCGTGGCCGCGCAGCCGACCCACGCCGGCGCCTTCGGCCTGAAGGGTCTGTGCGAGTTCGGCCTCGGCCTGCCCGAGCCGGCGCTGCGCTCGCTGCTCAAGGCGCGCAGCCTGAGCATCGCCCGAACGCCGGAGGTCGCGCACGTGGTGGCCTACCATGCCGGCGAGCTGCTGACGACGTTTGTCGAGGACTTCGAAGCCGAGCTCGTCAACTCGCCGCGCCACATCCCGGCGCGGCTGCAGATCGTCTTCGAGCTGGTCAAGCGCGGCGAGGCGGCCAGGGCGCGCCGCTACGCCGAGGCGGCGGTGAAGCTCGATCCAATGCTCTTCGCCGCGCACCTCGCGATGGGTCAGGTGTGGTTCGAGACCGGCGACATCGCCAAGGCGATTTGCCTCGTACGAGCGGGGCGCGCAGCTCGCGCCCGGCCCGGCCGGCGTCTTCGGCGCGATCCCCACATCTCCGCGCTGAGCCGGCGCCGCGTTCCGCGGACTCACTGCCCCGAGACGGCGAACGGCACACCGCGGGTCACGCGCTTCTGGCCCGCCTGCACGGTGACCCGCAGCTCGTAGGCGCCCGGCGAGAGCGCCTCGAGCGGCAGCTTGCTGATCTGGTTGATGCGCCCCTGCTTGTCGGCGGCCCCGAGCGGCAGCGCCACGTTGGCGACGGTCTGGCCCGACCGCACGAGCTCGAGCGACGCCGCGATCGGGACGCCGTGTCCGTCGTAGGCGGTGAAGCCGAAGGTCAGATCCTTGTCGTTGGCCTTCGAGAGCGGCTGTCCGAGGTTCGGGTAGAGCAGGACGTCCCCGAAGTAGAGCGGGTTGGCCTCGTCCCTGGACGCGGCTTCGACCTGCTCGGCGCGCCGGACGATGAAGGGCGTCGCCAGCCGCAAGGACGTATCGGAGCCGGCCGGCACCTCGAGGCTCGAGAGGCGCACGCTGGCCTTGTTCGAGCGCGAGTCGAGGACCACCGCCTCCAGCGTGTAGAGGCCCGGAGCCAGCATCGCCTGGCGATAGAACAGCAGCTCGCCGGCGCGCGAGGCCTCGAGGCCGCGCAGCTTGCCGCTGAGCGAGTACTGCTCGCTCGCCTTGTGGACCACCTGCCCGGCCGCGTCGCGCACCCGGATCAGCACGGTGGCCTCGGCCGCGTAGGTCTCGGCCGCCTCGTCGCGGCCGTAGTCGAGGGCGCTGGTGGGCACCGAGACCAGCACCGGCACGCGCGCCGCCTGCGCCGACACCGGAAAGACCAGCGCGCGCGCCAGGATCGGCAGCTCGTTGGGCACCGGCGTCGCCTCGAGCCGCGCCAGGGCCGGCGCCTCGTAGGCCAGGATCGGCATCGCGCCGCCGGCCGCCGGCAGCGAGGTGTAGCCGCTGCGGTTGCGCACGGTGAGGCCGGGCCGCTTCACCTTCACCTCGACCTTGTGGAACTTGTAGTCGGCGTCGGTGCGCGGCGGCGCGTAGGTGAGCGCGTAGTAGCTGCGGAGATCCTCGTCGAGGCGCGGGAACGCCCGCGACAGGTCGTTGGTCGAGGCAATCAACTGGCCGCCCGTCTCGTTGGCGAGGATGCCGAGGCCGACCTCGGGCATCGCCCGCGCCGCGTCGCCGAGGCTGAAGCGGCCGCTCGTCAGGTTGCCGTCGCTGTCCTCGCGGGTGTTGGACGCCGCCTGGCGGCCAGCCATCAGGATCGCGTCCTCGGTGCGCAGGCCTACCGCGTCGATCGCGTAGACGGCGACGTTGGCGCGGTTCGCCTGGTCGATTGTGGAGTAGAAGCGCGCGTCGTTCATGCGGTTGATCGGGATGCCCTCCGAGAACAGCACGATCGACTTGCGGCCGGGAGCGCGCGAGAGCGCCGTGACCAGTGCGGCCGTAGCGCTGACCGTGACCGAGGCGGTGGGATCGCGCTGCTGCTCGGCGAACGTCTGGCCCGCGGCGGCCAGGCTCCCGCTCATCGCGCTGGCGAGGCCGGGCACGTACGTCGCCGAGGGATTTAGCTGGCTGTTGGCGATCGTGAGGCTGTCGGTCACGCCAGGCGCCCTGCCGGCGAGCCCCTGCTCGCTCGGTCCGATCATCGCGGTGACCCCCTGCGGGTCGACGCGGCCGGGCCGCGCCGCGGTCACCTTCTTCAGCGCCTCGCGGATCGTCTCGGCGTCGCGCGTGAACGGCGCCAGGACCTGCAGCCCGTAGTCGATGTCGAAGACCGCGATGTAATGCGGCGTCTCCTTCTGCTTGCCCACGTACTTGCGCGCCGCGTCGAGCGCGAGCGCACGGCTCTCGAGCGTCAGCGAATCGAAGAGGAACGCCATCAGCGTCGGCTCGGGCGCCGCGGGGCG